>CAIQQB010000001.1 GCA_903873805.1 uncultured Opitutia bacterium
CCCTCCTCCGCAACAACTCCAACAGGGGGTGGGTCAGTTCTAAACGAGCGTTAGTGGGTCAGTTTTACGCGAGCGTTGATAATACCTGTGGTTTTCCCAAGGACAACTACTACTACTATCAGGCTTGGTGGACGGACCAGCCGGTGCTCCACATCCTACCCCACTGGAACTGGCCGGGCCGCGAGGGACAGTCCATCGAAGTCTGGGTGCACAGCAACTACGAGGCGGTTGAACTTCTCCTGAATGGCCGGAGTCTCGGAAAGAAGGACCTTCCCAGGCTTTCCCATCTCGAATGGCAGGTTCCCTACCAGCCCGGTAAACTTGAGGCTCGGGGCTACCGGAACGGACAGGTGGCAGGCACCGCGTCGGTCGAAACTACTGGCGCACCAGTCAAGCTGGTGCTCAGCAGTGATCGGGAGAACTTGAAGGCTGACGGCGAGGACGTGGCGGTTTTCAACGTTTCCGTGCTTGATGAACAAGGCCGTGCCGTTCCGACGGCCAGCAACCTCGTGCAATTCACCGTCGCCGGGGGCACGATCATCGGCGTCGGCAATGGGGACTCCAGCAGCCATGAAGCCGACAAGGGCAGTGAGCGCAGCCTCTTCAACGGCCTTGCCAAAGTCATTGTGCAAACCCCCAGAACCGCCGGTCAAGTGATGCTCACCGCGAAGGCCGAGGGGCTTAGTTCCGCCAGCATTTCCCTGACGGCACAGGCGGTGACACCCCGTCCAGCCGTGCCGTGAGCGGCCTACCTTCGTGGCACTACTTCCCTGACCATCATGCTTATTCATTTCCCGGATGGATCAGACGACAATTCCGCACCGACTTGCCCGGATGTTGGTCGCCGCGGCCTTTACCGCCGATGTTCAGGTGGACCCCAGCTGGTGCTGAGACCGAAGCGAACCCGAAGCGTGGAACGCCAGTTGTGGGTCGCCCCTCCCATTCCAAGGGCCAGAATAGTTCCGGCGGAATCAACTTCAGAAACATGGTTCCTTCCTGCGGGGTGAGTGCAGCCGTCACAGCTCGTCCTTATTCAACTGGGCAGACTGCATAATTTCCGGAGGGATTTCGGAGATCGACCGAATCTGGATGCGCCGGTAGAACACCTCGGCGCTTTCCGACTGAAGTTGCAGCTGGCCTCCGGTGAGAGGTGCCTCCACGCCGGGTGTGCCCTCCAGTATCGCGATATTGCGAATCACGTTTACCACCTGCCCGTTGACGACATGCACCGCGATCCGTCCCAGGGTGAAAAGCTCCAGTGTGTTCCACTCCCCGGCAGGATGCTCAAAATTTCCCGGGTGGTGGGCGGCGCGGTTTCCGCCCGGCACTTTCGCCCCCGCCCCGAATACGGTCGATTCACCCGCCGGGTCGTAGACCCAGCCAGTGGGCGTCCGCCGCACGGCAACTTCAGCGCGTGCCCCTCCGAGCGGATAGAGGTCACCGAAGTCCTGCTCCGCCACTTCGAATTCCAGGCAACGTTTCCACGTATTCCAGAATGCCCCGTGCGGGCCGGTGCAATGGTAGAGCACACCGCTGTTCCGCGGCAGGTTCAAGCGGGGCTCCCATTTCTTATCACCCCATTTCACGTCCACCCGAAGGTGGTAGTTGGAAAAACTTTCCCGGGTCGTGAGCCCGCCCCAGATCTCGCCGGTGATATGAAGGACCGGCTCCCTCGCCTCCAGCGTGACCGTGAAGACGTGCTTGGGGTCGTTGCCCAAGCCCATCGGCGGTCCGCTGCGACCGTTGGTGCTTCTGGGCGTGCCTTCCGGCAATCCCGTTACGCTCTGATGCGGGGATCCCATCCAGATTTCCCAGGCGGACAGTTTTTCGTCGAGCAGCGACCTCCACTCCGGAACTTCTGGCGCACCGTCAGGATTTGCCGTTCCGACCAGCGGCGCCGTGGTGCCCACGATTGCGGTCGTCGGCCGCGGGTAATTCTTGGTGGCATCCTCGATCACGGCGACCGCATCGCCACCTTGTGGAAATGGCGCCAGCGCGAGGCTTCCCTCATTGGTAAACTTTTCCCGGATGGTCGTGGTGACACCGGTCGCAGGATTGAACCAATAAGCCGTCAGAGTGTGGGCGGTCAGCACGGCAGTGTTGAGGGTGACGGCCTCCGGAGCGCTTAGGTAGGCCATGAGATAGGTCGCATCATTCTTACCCGTGGTGCCGTCGCGTGTCGCCTGCACGCGGGTGGCGACATCCTTGCCCTGTCCAGCGAGCACCAGGCTCTGGTCCGGGATACGTTCGAGAAACGGGTGGGAATAGAGCAGCGCCTTGATGTGGTGAAGCTGGCGGACCGCCGACGTGTCGAGCGCATCGGTCCATTTCGGCACGCCGGCCGCCCAGCTTTTCAGCATCCATGGCTGGGCGGTGTGTGGTGTCATCTGCCAGAGCGCGTTGTGCCCGTAGGCGTAGCCACAACCGCCGGCAAACACACACTGATACAAATTGCGGCGCTGGATGAGAGGATCCTCCTTCGTGCCAGACTCGTAGCGATGTTCACCCATCATAGTCGGCTTGGGGAGCGCAGTGGTCGTCGTACTCCAGTCGCCGAGTACCAACGCAGCGGCATCGTAGGCATCGCTGGCCGGGGAGATGTTCGACTTCGCCTGGCTCAGGTAGAAGTCCAGCCATGGTGACGAGGGATAAAACTTGGAGCTGGAATTCGGCGACACGGGGTGAACCGTCACAAGGTTTCGGCCCGCGCAGCCTTCCTTCAGTGCAGCGCCGAGTGCGTTCACCGGTTCCACCGCGATGTAGCGGGGCGACGCCTCGCCACCGGCGCAGAAGATGACATTGGGCACCCCCGCATAATGCCTTCCCAGCAAGCGACCCAGTGCGCTGAGTTGCACGGCGGTGTAGTTGTTCATCGTGCCGGAGGACTTTCCGGCCCACATCGCATAGATCATCACGAACAACCCGCGTTCTCCGGCCTTCTTCACGATGGCATCGCACGTTTCGAAATACGCCGGATTCAACTCGGTCTTGTCTGCGCCGAGGTAGGCGGGCTGGCCGCAGGCGTTTTTCTCGTCGGCCTGTGGGGCAAAGTTGAGGGCGAACATCACGACGTTGAATCCATGTTCCGCGCGGCTTTTTAGGTAGAGGTCGATTTCTTCGAGTTTGAGCGCGCCAAGATTCCAGGCGGTATCCGCCAGAAGGAAGACTGGCGTACCGGTCACGGCATCCACGAGATAGCGATGGTTCGCGCTGACCTTGATGCCATTTATTACGGCGTCCTCCGGCGTAGCGGGTGCGAAGGTACGAGTGGACTGCGCACGCGTCTCGGTGCTGAATAAGAGCGTGAAGACACAGGCGAGCAAAGAAAATGACAGATCTGGTATTTTCATGGGAAAAATCATAACATCATCCGCGGTAATACCTCATAACGCCGACCACTGGTGCTAGCGCTAGATGATGGGCCGCATTATCCGGGCGAGGACAGTATCCTTATTAAAGGAAGAAAGAATGAAGAAAAGCATGGCGGGCGGTTTAACCTAGAGTCTGCACGGCTAGTGCGCATGAGGTGAAGCTGCGAGCGCTGTCGGGTTAGAGTGGCGCTTTGGCGAGCGTGATGTCCCGCTGAACTTCGGGCGTCAGCGACTCCCATGAGAACGGTTCCTTGGCGGGCGACAGGATGGGCAACCGATTGAACTTCGCGCCCAGCTTGGCCAGTCGCTGCCAATCGGCAAGAGCTTGCTCCAGCAGGGCCACCGCACGCTGTTGATCGGCCGCATCGTGATTCACCCGGGCTGTCGCCAAGGCCACGCCGGCGCGCAGCTTTTTCGCGAAGTAATTTCCGTAAGCGCACCAGGCCTCGATGTCCGTCAGTTCACAATCCAGTTCGGGTGAAACCTTGTTCTTGGCTCGAATGCCGGCAACCAGTCCCATCGCCTCGGAGCATTCGAGGTCTAGCTGGTCCGCCAGCGCGGGCGGCCCGAAAACTCCCGGCGCAGATTTCGCGCCGGCCTTCACAAAGTCGGCGATGTTGAGATAGCGTTTCTCGTCGAGCACCGGGTGTTTGATGAGCGAATTGATGTCAATGAGATGACGCGCGCCATAATCCGCCCAGGTCGAGAAGCCCTCGGTGTAGAGCGCGCCGTCCCACGTTCCTTGATAAAACGAGGCGAAGCGCAACGGCACCTGACTCGCCAGCTTCCACGCCTGGAGCAAATCATCGCCCGTCCCGGCTCCGAAGCGGGTCCCCAACATTGCGGCAAACCGTGCGTCCGGCAGCGTCGGCTCAAATAGAAGATGCCCCCAAACCGCGTAAAAAAGCCATTGCCGCTCGAAGGCGTAATGCCACGTCTTGTGCGGTCCGTCCGCCGTGATAAAGTCGAGCGCCGGAATGTAGTTTTCCGAGCCGATGATCGCACCACCGATGTAGTCCGCTTGGTTGTTCTGCACGAACTGCCGGACAAAATCCGGCTGCCCCCAGCGGAGAATGAAAAAGTCCTCGTTTCGCATCGTCCAAGAGAGTTTGTAAGCGGGCGGCGGGGGCGGGTTCCAATACGCGTCCGACAATTTTCCGCCATGCACGATGAACAGGTCGGGCGAGGACTGGGCGTGCGAGGCGTTGTACTTGAAGTCCACATAAACCGGCAGGAGAAGGTTTCTCGTTTGCGTCTCGACCTGCAAGCGGGTCAGGCGATCGTTGTCGGCGCTGGTACTGCCGCCCGACCCCGTGCCGGCCGAAAGCGGCGCGCGATAGATGAATTTCACCGGCCGCTTGGCGGCAGCGATGCCGGCGTAAAAAGTATTTTCCAGCCAGTCGCGTCGCTCGTCCGGCGTCTGCCCGCCCATGCGCTCGCCCAGCGTGATGCCGAGGCCCGTAAGGTCGGGATATTCATCAATTACCTGCGTCACACATTCCCTCATGTAGTCCTCCACAATTTTGTCTTTCGGTCCTGCCCCAACGTGCTTCCAGTCCTGCGAGTAAGTGGCGAGATTGTGCGCCTTGGAAAAGGCCGGCGAAACAAACGTGTTCCAGTTCACGAGGTAGGTCTCGATGCCGCGCTCTTTCGCCAGACGAAACAACCCCGTCCAGAGCTGCCGATACTCGGCCATCTCGGAGTCGCTGAAGGTCTGCGCCTCGGGAAAGCTTTTCGGCACGACCATGTAGTGGAACGGATGCAGGCTCCAAAGCGTCAGCGTGTTGAACCGGTTCTCGGCCATCATGTCGAGAAAGGCCTCCCAGAACTTGAGGTCTTTGCACGTCTCCTGATGCTGTTCCAGATAGGGGCCGTTGCGATAGGCGGCGAAGGGCAGATTGAACTTGATGGCGCGAAGCTGGAGGCGCGCGCGCACCGTGCGGGGCTGAATGTTGTCCAGCGGCGTGCCGAGGCGGAGCTGCTCGGCCACATCGAGCAACCCATACATCGTCCCGCGCGAGTCGCCACCGGTGACCACCAGTGTGCGGCCCTCGCGGCCGAGCTTGAATCCATCCGCGCCCAACTCGGCGGAGTTTGGCCGGATCAAGAGCGCGGTGGCGGACGACTCGGCCGTCTGTCGCACCAGCGAGTCGCCGCGCGCATTGAGCTGGGCCTCAAGTTTTCTCAATGCGAAAGCCACGGGTGCGGTCTGGCCGGTCGTTGCCACCGTTACTTCAGCGGCCGGCGCGGAATTGACGCCAAGGAGAACGGCGACAACGCCGACGCGGCGGGCTTGGAGTTTCAGCCGATGCAAGCATGATCGGAGCGGGCGTGGAATGAAGTGAGCCATTGTGAACGCGGGTCGAAGACAGGGGGTGGTTCAGGGCTCGTCCTTCGGGTCGGATTTCAGCGAACCCGGTTGCCACATACGCGCCAGCTCAATGTCCTTGGCGGCACCGGCGGCGAGCGCGGTGATGTCAATCCAGCCGATGCGGCTGTAAAATCCCGGCAAATACTGTGCATCACGCACTGCGGCGTAGTTCTTCCAGGCAACAAGCGCACGTTCGAGATGGGCGATTGCGCCAGCTTGTTGCTCGGGCTGTCGACTGGCATCGAAGAGCGCGAGATTGCAGGCTCCACGAATCTTTTCCGCATAGTATCGGCCTAACTGCGCCATCGCTTCGTAGTCACCGAGTGTGAGGCGCAACTCGCGGTTAGCTTTGCTCAACGGATTGTTGCGTAGTCTGGCGACCAGCCCGAGGGCCTGGTTTGCCTCGCCCTCCAGTGAGTCAGCAACTTCGAGCGGCGAGATCGCGGCGAGCGGCTGCTGGTCAAGCAGGCGCCGGCGCCATTCCCGGATGTTGATGATACCTGTGCCCGGCATCGTGATCCCATTCATGAATTCGGTCACCGTGTAAAAATGGGTGCCCCGGACATTGCGTGCGTTGGCCTCGGGGAACCATCGGATGTCCATGTCCCCCCAGAATAAACGGGTCACTTGCGGAATAATCTTTGAAGCTGCATTCGAGGCCGCGAAAAGCGTTGCTGCATCCACCCCGGGAAATCGGACGCCGAGCGTTTCCTGGAAAATAGAGTCAGGCAGCGTCGGGTCGTAGGCCAGCCGGCCCCAAAGCATGAAAGCGTACCATTGTTTCTGCATGACGAGCGGCCGCTGCGCGCCGAGCGACTGGCCAGCGAGTTCCCGATCGAGGAAATCACGGCCCCAAATGAAGCCGTCGGGGCCCATGTAAAAACCGGCCAGTTGAGCGGGCGGCGGCAGGTTCTGGATGTATTCGCGGGCGTAGTCGGGATCGCCCCAGCGGAACGAGTAGATGTCGTCGTTGCGCACGGTGAGCCAAGTTTTCATCCCGTCCTTCAAATACGGAATCACCTCGGCGATGAACGGCGGCTTGGTGGACGAATACATGTGCGCGACGGAATATTTGTAGCTGAAAGTGAACGTTGCAGGATAGCCGGGATAGCCCTGCCAGTTGCGTGCAATTTCGCCGGGCGCGGTCTGGTGAAAACGGTGGATGAGGTTGAACGTGCGCTCCGGCGTGTCCTTGAGCGCGTCGCGCACTCCTTCGCCATACGTCGCCCAGAGCCATTGCTCCTTGGTAAAATCGGGATTGTTCGGCATGTTTTCTCCGGCGGTTATCCCGATCCCGGCGAGCAGTGGATACGTTTTCACCAGTTCCCGTACGCTGGCGCGATAATAGGCGATGGTCGTGCGGTTCGACATGTCGGCGGTGATGCCGTATTTCGGCTCGGCGCCATAGGGGAAAACATTCCAGGTAAAAACGTACACCGCCACACCGCGGTCCGCCGCCAGCTGCATCACATCGCGCCAGAATGCGATTTTCTCGTCCATGGTGATCTTCTTTACGACCTCGTGGTCGGCGAGGAAGGCGGGCGGCACGTTATTTTTGCCGGTGCCGTCGAGCGGTACGGGGCCGAGCGGGGCTCGGCTGCGCCACACGTCGTCAAGCGCCACGTCGGGAAACTCCGGCACGCGCACCATTGAGGGGAAAGGGTTGAGGCTCCAGAGCGACAGCACGTTGTAACGGTGCCGCGCCATCTCGTCGAAGAATGTGACCCAAAAGTCCCGGCTCCACATCTCTGGAATGTTGGCTCGCGCGTTGTCGCTGCCGTCGGAGTAGCTGGGCGTCCGGAGATCGAGAGGGATGTTGAACTTGATGCCGCGTTGTGCGATGTGCGGCACGTGAAGACGGGTATCAGACCGGAGTGCCGCCATCGCGGCAGGGCCGAGCCGCAGCGCTTCGGCGACGTCCAGCCCTCCATACATTGTGCCGGTGGCGTCGCCGCCGGTGACGACCAGCGTGTCATCGGCCCCGTGTGCAATGCGGTAGGCTTGTGGACCAAGTGCCGGGTCGGTTTTGAAAACGACCGGCGGAGTGCCGAGTCGGTTGGCAGCCGCCGCCGCGATTTCGCTTTGGGCAAACCTTACCGGCTGCGCACCTATGCGTGCGGAGCCGCCAAAAGCTATGGCGGCCAGCAACCAAACGATCCGGCGGTCCAAAATGTATCTTGGTATTGGCATGAATAAGCGGAGTAGCTACTCAGGGCGTGACCTCCAAGATGGCGCGACGGTAGGCGAAGAGGTGCGGCGTGCCGTCGTCCTCGGCTTGAAGAATGACGTGCACCGCGCCGGGCTTCGTTACCGCCGGCAGCCGGACTTTGGTGGCGAGTCCCTCCGTGGTCGTGAGTGTCGCGCCTTTGATGCTGCCAGCTTCGGCATAAATCCACCATGTCACGTGCACTGCGTCTTTATCAGGATCGGCCGTGCCCTCAGCCGAGAGCGCGACCTCGGAGCCACCTTTGACGTGGAGTGTGAGAACGCCTTGGGTGGAATCGCCATTAAGCACGGGCTGCGGGTTGTGATTCGCTTTCTCATAGGCATCAGCGACGCACCAGTTCATACGCGCGGCAAAGTCATTCTGAAAATGTTCGCGCCAACGCCAGATAGTCGCTGGGTCGGAGGTTTCGGTCTGGCCGTTGTCCGCGGTGACGGTGTCCCGGCTGTCCGCGTTGTTTGTCCAGATTTTGCGGCTCTCGCCGGACGCCTGGTAGAACACATAGCGGCCGCCCCAGCCGCCGTTGGCCGGGCTGTCCGCCCAGCCCAAGCCATTGGCGATCAGCCCGAGGAAGCTTGGGGTGTCGCCTTCCATGATGTATTTGAGCGGGGGGTAAAGCGCGCCAAGCGGGCCGTGGTTCTTGATGACGTGTTCCTCAAGCCAAGGATTGTCCACGAGGTTGAATTGGTGCATCGGGCCGTTCTTGTAGTTTCTGTCGCCGGAGATGCCGGTCCATGTCGCACGCCAGTATTCCTTCGAGTCCGCGTTGCTCGGGGAAACGATGTAGAAGAGGTTGGGAAACTCTTTGCGGAGCCACGGGCCGGCGTCATCCTGATCGGAGATGGAGTAGATGCGCAGCTTAGCCACCATTGCCTTCACGTCTGGCTCAGGGCGCGTCGCACGGAGGTCGGACAACGCCTGCGCGAGCGTGTTGGCCCCGCCCCATATTGCGACCCAGATCGGGCGCGGATCGGGGTTGTCCAGGGCCGCGATGATTTGTCGCGAGCCACCGGTGCCCTGGTCCGGACCCACAGCCGCCATCCCATACTTAGGCTGGCCGGTCTTCGTGACTCGATCGAGTTGCGCGGCTTCAGGAAAACCCGCCGCATGTTTGAGTAGATTCGGGCGTACCGCCGAGTAGGCAGCAAGATCCCGGCGGATGAGGTCTTCGCGCGGCCCGTTCTTCAGCCAAGTCGAGGTGGTCGCCACGAGACCCTCGATGTCATATTCATTGGAGTAGACCAACAGACGCACAAGCGACTCTTCGTCGTCCGGCTCATTGGAAATATCCGTGAGTACGACCAAACGCAGCTTGGCGCTCGCGGCCGTGCCGTTTCCCAATGTGACCGCGCTGAAGGCTGGCATGACTGGCCAGAGCAGCGCGAAAAAAGCCAGCAGCAGTCTGGTTAGGACGGAAAGAAGAGGGAATATGCGCACCGGGAAAGATTTCAATGGTTGGTGACGTGAAGCGCGACCGGACCGGCGGTCCATTCGGCCGGCGGGTTCAGTTCTGCCTTTCCGTTTGCCAGACGACCAGCACTCCGCCACTGTCCCGTGAAGGGCTGAAACCATTCGGCGGCGAGCGGCTGAGCGGCCCCCTCGACCTTCAGGGTGAACGGCTTGGCCGAGCCGAGAAACACAACATACTCATGGCCCGGTTCGGCGAGGCATGAACCCACGCTGCTCAGATCATCGTGCGGCGTCATCCGCCAATAGTACGTGTGCTCGAAGAAATCACGAAGGTTCTTGAAATAGGCATAACCTGGCGGGGTGTCCTGCGGGCGGACGACATCCCACGCGGTGTAGGTGTAGTAATACGCCCCAAACCCGCCCGCCACATAGATTTCCCATGCGCGACAGGCAACCTCCTCGGGCGACTGCGCCACGCTGTAGGTCTTGTCCTTCGGTCCCAGCGGGCCTTGCTCGTAGCCGAATTCGGTGTTGATGACTGGCCATTGGTACTGCGCGAGGTGTGCGAGCATGATTTCGCGCCATTGCAGATGCTGTTGGTCGGAGCGATAATCAATAAGCCCGTCGTAGGCACCGTGGTCGTAGTTGGCGCGATCGTCGTGGACGGTGAGGAGCCGGTGATAGGGATCGTTCGCGCGGATGAAGCGTAACCGCGCCTGCTTGGCGGCAAGGTCTTTTTCGTAATTCGCTTCCTTGGCAAGATCCCAGGTGATGTTCGGATACGCGGCATAGCGCGCAATCAACCACCGATAATACTGGTCGTCCTCGGGGCTGCCATTGGCCGGCCACCTGACCTGCTTGTTGTAGACCTTCATCAGGACATGCGCCCAGATGCCGCGTCGGTACAGCGCTTCGATCACGCGGTCGTAGTGCTGCCAGTAGGCGAGATTGAATCGGCTGAGGTCCGGTTGATCGTTCGTTCCCGCCCAGGCATCGAGCGGGGGAGGACCGAAGTCGTCCGCGCCGGTGCGGCCCCTGCGCCAGCTCGTGTCGTATGCGTAGGCGTTTAGAATCACAAAGTTGAAGCCGCTGGCGGTGAGCTTATCGAGGAAGGGGTTGATCGTCCTCAACGCGGGGTCGTTCGCATCAAGCGCCCACAGCCAATCGCACTCGTAACCGACCGGGAGAAATCGGGTGCCGTCCTCGAACACGAATTGGTGTGGCTGCGCCGTATCCACGCACATGCCGCCGTGGATGGCCGGCGAAGGGTTGGCGACGCAGACCCAGGAGCCCCGCCGTCCGTCCAGGTCTGCGAGATCAGAATGGGTCACGAACGCCCACGCGCCTTCGGCGGGCACGGAGACCCGCACCTTCCAAGTGGCGTGGCCGTCAAAAAAACCCGGGACCGTGAACCTGGCCCCAGTCGGTCCGGTGACCTCGGCGTTAAGAATGACCCGGAACGGATTCTCCGGCATCGTGGACGAGGCAAAGGTGAAGTCGTGCGGCTCCCACCGGGGCACCGGCATTTCGGCACCGTGGGCGTCCGGCCTTGACCCCAAAATGCACACGGCGAAAACGGTGACGCCCTTGATGAGCTGGAGACTGGCCATGGGAAATTGCGGAAGGGGATGGGAAAGGGCTGGAAGGAACAGGGCCCCGTCCCGACCCTACGCTAATTTTGCTCTTACTTCTACCGCCAATCTGGCAATAACCACCGTTATCCTAAGCCTCAGCTTCGGCCAGGCTTCACATCCCACCCCGTCACCATGATTAGCTTCGACCCCAACCGGCCCGACTTTGCCCCCTACGGCCTCACCTGCGTGCGCTGGTCGCCGACCCTGATGCGGCGGCCGGACCGCCACAATGAGATCGAGTTGAACTTTCTCCGCAGCGGCTGGCTGATCTATCTGCTCGGGGGGCGAAAAGTGCGCGTGGAGGCGGGAAAGCTGAGTGCCTTCTGGGCGGCCATCCCCCACCAGATCATCGCCTACAGCGGCCGCATGGAATACTCCGTGGCAACCCTCCCGCTCGCCTGGTTCATTCACTGCCAACTGCCCGGACGGCTGGTCCAACCGCTGCTGCATGGCCGGTTGGTCAGTGAGCCGGAGACGCGGCGGGCGCATTCCGACAGCGGACTGTTTGCCTGCTGGGAACAGGACCTCGGCGCGCCAGATTCCGGCACGACCAAAGCCGTCCTGCTGGAGATGGAGGCGCGGTTGCTCCGGCTCGCCCTGGCCTGTCCGCCCTGGCGCACCCGCCAGACCGCCGCGCGAAAACCGCCGACGGTGATGGGCGGTGCCGGGCTGAGCAAAGTCGAGCACATGGCCGGATTGATCGCCCAACATTACACGGAGCACCTGACGGTGGACATGATCGCGAGCGCGGTGCGGCTGCACCCGAACTACGCCATGAATCTTTTCCGCAAGGCTTTTGGCACCACCCTGATCGATTATGTGACGCAGCACCGGGTGTCCCATGCCCAGCGGCTGCTGGCCACCTCGGATCTGAAGATTGTGGAGATCGCGGGTGCGTCCGGCTTCGGATCGATCAGCCGTTTCAATGATGCTTTCCGGCGGTCCTGCGGATGCTCTCCCCGGGACTACCGGCAGGGCCATCTGGCCTCGGCGCTACCGGATGGTTGAAGGACCGAGAAGAGATCGGCTGGTCGTCGCAAAACCTGAATCCTTACAGTCTTTTTCAGGAAAGAACAGGAGTGCCGAGAATGAGTCGCAAGAATTGAGTCCGGGGCTGACAACCTCCAGATAACACCTCCTTCATGTCCATTTTCCCACATTTGGGTAGTCAAGCCGAGGTGGTATAAAGGCAACGAATGGTCGGCCAAAAGGATTCGTTGCCTATTCAGTTTACGAGCCGATTTTGAACAACTTTTTGATGGTGTCCACATGCCCGGCGGAGGGCTTCCACCGGCCCGTTTCCCATCGGGCCAAGGTTGAGGGATCAATCCCCAGCATCCGGGCACAAGCCACCCGGCTCATACCCCTGCTGGAACGCGCCCAGATGAGCCGGCCGGGAAGTCCCTTTGGCTCGGGTAAGGGGTTGTAACCAAGGAAGCTAATGATGCTAGCCATGAAATGCACTTCGGGTTTCACCCCACCCTTCTCCCAGTTCCAGATCGACGCTTCGTCCACCCCGATTTGAGCGGCGACTTGGCGCTGGAACAGGCCCAAATCGAGCCTGCGCTTCCTGATGTGATCGGCGATGGTCACGAGGGCGGTCGGATAGCCCAGTTTCTTGGGGTGCGACGCTGTGATGGTCAACTGACAGAAAGGCAACGTAGCGGTGTCCGTGCGGCTATCTCGGCGATCCGAAACACGAGTGCCGCTGCGCGCCCGCGCAGATCCAGCGCTACCGCGCGCGCATCAGCAGGCCGCTGCTCGACCGCATCGACCTGCACATCGAGGCCCCCGCGCTTTCGATCCGTGAACTGCAGAATTCCGCGCCGGGCGAAAGCTCCGCGGTCGTGCGCGCCCGCGTGCAGGCGGCGCGCGAGCGCCAGCTCGCCCGCTTCGCCGG
Organism: uncultured Opitutia bacterium; assembly: GCA_903873805.1. Lineage (GTDB taxonomy): Bacteria > Verrucomicrobiota > Verrucomicrobiia > Opitutales > Opitutaceae > CAIQQB01. The sequence continues at coordinate 12,911 of CAIQQB010000001.1, forward strand.
GTCCAAGGTGACGAGCAACGCCCGCATGACGCACGCCCATATCCGCGCGCACATCCCGCTCGACCCGGCCCTGGGCGAAATGCTCCAGCAGGCAATGGAACAGCTCTCCCTCGGCGCCCGCGCCTACGACCGCATTTTGAAGGTGGCCCGCACCATCGCCGACCTCGCCGCCAGCGACCGCGTCGAGCAGCCCCACCTGCTGGAGGCCATCCAATATCGCTCCCTCGACCGGAGCGTGTTTTACTGAGGACCCTCGCCTCACACTTTTGGGGGGATTGGCGACCGGCGGTGCGTTGGCGGGCGGTTGATTCGAAAAGAGTTCTTGGCTGGTGTTGGCTGTATTGTACACTCGGCACGTCCGTCAGAGTTCTGACGGTTCTCCACCCCAACATATGCCACACGTGCCCCTCCCGGACGATTGCGATGGCCGACCGATCCCGCGCCGCTCGTTTCTCAAGCTGACCTCGCTGGCGGCCACCGGGCTCGCCGCGGGCCCGGTGCTCGGCCGACTCGCGCGGGCCGCCACCACGCCACCCGCCGTCCAGCCCGCCGGCGCCCCACCCCCGCTGCCCGCCCTGCCGCCCCTCGCGCCGATTCCCACGCTCCCGCCGCTCCAGCCACCGGGCTCCGTGACGATGGGAAATCCGGCCCAGTTCGCCGAGACCATCATGGATTTTCCCATCTTGCCCGGACCCTACGCGCCGACCTGGGACTCCATCGCGCAACATTATCCGGGCAAGGAGGTCACCTGGCTGCGCGAAGCCAAGTTTGGCATCTGGGTGCATTTCGGCCCGCAAGCCGCCGGAATGAGCGGAGACTGGTATGCCCGCCGGCTCTACATGCAGGGCCAGACCGCCTACAATAATCATCTCCGCGATTTCGGCCATCCCGCCGAGGTCGGCTACAAGGAACTGCTAAAGGACTGGAATCCGACCAAGCTGGATCCCGCCGCCGTGGTGAAACTCTACCAGGCCGCCGGCGCGCGGTTCCTCCTGATCCAGGGGGTGCACCACGACAACTTCGACAACTGGAACTCCGCCTACCAGCCGTGGAATTCCGTCAACCTCGGGCCGAAGCGCGACCTGCTCGGCGAGTGGGCCCGGGCCGCGCACGGGGCGGGCCTGCGCTATGGGGTGTCATTCCATCATGAATACACCTGGTGGTGGTGGCAGAAGTCGCTCGGCCACGACCGCACCGGCCCCCGGTCCGGCGCGCCCTACGACGGCAACCTCACCCTCGCCGACGGCAAAGGCAAGTGGTGGGAGGGCTTGGATCCGCGCCTGCTCTACGGCGTCGACCTGCGCGAATACCGCGGCTTCGACCAGGACAGCTGGTGTCCGACCGAGGGCATCCTCGTCAACCATCAGGAATACTGCCGCTGGTACGCGACGCGCTGGGCCCTGCGCATCATGGACGTGGTCCGGAAATACGACCCCGACTTCATCTACACCGACGGCAACTCCACCCAGCCCTTCACCGGCATCAAGAGCGCCACTGGCTGCAAGTGCGACGCGATGCAGCGCGTGATCGCCGACTATTACAACCACACGCTCCGGACCCGCGGCGCGGTGGACACCTTCAGCATCGTGAAATTCCACCCACCCGGCAACGGCGTGGTTAACACCTTCGAGGACAACTGGCCCGCCGGCATCAAGACCGACCAGCCGTGGATCGGCGAGACGGCCTACGGCGATTGGTATTACGCGCCCGGCTTCGTCTATGACGCGGGGGCGCTCGTCCGACACATGCTCGAGTGTGTGTCACGTGATGGCAGCTTTTGCGTGAACATCGCCATGCGCCCCGACGGCTCGCTCGACGACGGCAGTCTGAAGATGCTCGCGGAGGTCGGCGACTGGATGAAGCTCAATGGCGAGGGCATTTACGGCAGCCGCGCCTGGCTGAAGTACGGCGAAGGGGCCAACGGCCGCGTGCGGTCGTCGCCCAGAGGCAAGATCGGCCAGAGCCAGGCCAGTTTCCAGTTCAGCCCGCAGGATTTTCGTTTCACCGCCGGAAAGGACGGCGCGGTGTACGCCTTCTGCATGGCGGTGCCGGAGCCAGGCACGACGCTGAAGATTGCCTCCCTGGGGAAGGCCGACCCGGCGGTGAGAGCCGTGAAGGCGGTCAGCCTGCTCGGCAGCCCCGCGGCCGTCGAGTGGCGGCAGCTGGCCGACGGTCTGGAACTCACCTGCCCCGCCGGCCCGCCGCGGACCATCGCCCTCGGCTTCAAAGTGACTTTCGCCGCGGCCTGACCTCGCCGCTCATACCAATCGTCCGACGGATTTACTCTTTTGTAGGGCCTCACCTCGCGTGAGGCCTTGCTGTTTTCCCTGCGACCAAGGCTCGACGCAAGGTCGAGCCCTACAATGTAAAAGCGAAGCGCAAATGGTATCAGTCCGCTGTTCCCACGTAGCGGCCGGGGGGCAGGCTGAAACGCCACCGGGAGCCGGACGCCGTGCCCGTGGCTGGCTTGGCGTTGAGCGTAAAGGTGCCCGCCGGGCCGGCGGGCAGGCTGAGCGTCGCCGTCACGCCGGCCGGCACCGTGAAGCCGAACTCCAACCGCCCCGCCGAGTCGCGTTTCCAGGAAACCGGGACCACGCCCGCTTCGGTGACGACCTTGCCCTCGACGGCGTTCAGATCACCGAGGTGGGGTTCGAGGAGAAGTTTTTTGTTGATGGGTATCCCGTCCGCCCAGCGCACGCCCAGCACATAGGAGCTGAGAAAGTAACCGGGAAACATGCCGTAGATGTGAGCCTTTGATCCGGTCGCAAAATCCTCCCAGGAGCACTGCCAGGGGGCGGCGACCATCGCGGCCCATTTGCCGCGAAACAGCTCCAGCACGCGCCCGTCGAGGGCGGGACGGTCCAGCGCGTAGAGCTGGGCGATCACATAGTAGTAGATCATCATGGTGCTGCGCGTGAGCTGGGCCTGCTGGTCCAGCAGGCGGGCGACGACGCGCTCGCGCCGCTCCGGCGGCACCACGCCGCGATCAAGCGCAAACAGATCCGACTCCAGCGTGGCGGGAGTCAGCTGGCCCGTCAGCGGGAGAGACGGCGGCATCCGGCGGCGGCTGACCCGGTTCTCCGCCATCTCCGCCTCGTCAAAGTAGCCCGACCAGTAGGTCCCGGTTTTCTCATCCCAGAGCACGGTGTTGATGGCCGCGGCCAGTTCGACCGCCGCCTGGCTGTACTTGGCCCCGACCGGCGCGTCGCCGGCGAGCGGACCGAGGAAGGCGGCGTCCACGAGGGCGCATTGCACGAAAGCGTTCAGGGTCGTGGTTTCCCCCACGAGATAGCCGGTGGGGTTTCCCCAGACGACCCAGTCGCGGGCCCGCACGAGTCCGCGCGGCGTGCGGCGGGAAAGAAAATAATCCATCTGCGCCGCAACTGCGGGCCAGATTTCGCGCAGGATCGTGGTGTCGCCCGTCGCCTCGTAGTAATGGCGCACGCCGGCGACCCATTCGCAGGCGCGATCCTCCATCTTGGCGTGGATGTCGAAACGGTCGGACGCGGTATGCGCCTTGACCCAGCCGTCGGGCTGCAGGGTCAGCGCCGTGCGGCGGATCATCGAACCGAGCAGACGCGGGTCGCTGTAGACCGGCTGGCCGTTCGTGCCGGGCCCGGCCATGGCGGTGCGGGAGAAACTGAAGCCCGGAGGGTCATCGTCCATCCACTCGACACGCTCGCGGTCGGCGCAATCCACGTAGGAGTCCTCGCTCAGCACCTCGCAGGAGCGGGCGCACAATGCCCACAGCTTGTTCAGAAAGTCATCGTTGGATTGGAAGGAGCCGAGTCGTTCGAAAGGATACACCCGCTCGACGAGTTTGAAACCGGTGATGGTCGCATGCCCGGACTTTACCGTCACGGAACCGTGTGAGTGTCCACAGGTGTCGATGGGGAAGAAAGTCTGCCGGCCCGCCCGCGCCACATACGTCATGCCAAACGGTTCGAGGGTCAGCTGCGTGCCCGCCTCGGCCTCCAGTTCCACCACCGGGTAGGCCTGCACGATGCGGGTCGCGTCATAGTTAAACTTCTGCCCGGCAGTCAGGACCACCGGCAGGGACGCGCCGCCCGAAAACTGCACCGGCACGGCGGTCTCGCGCAGCGGCGGGATGAGCTTCGGGGTCAATGGGCCCCAGGCTTCGCCGCTGATACCGGCCGCGGCGGACCACCGACTGTCGTCATAGTTGGTCTGGGTCCAGTCGCCATCCTCGGCGGTCGCATCCACGAGCGGCTCGCTGAGGTTGGCCCAGGTGGCCGTCGCGCCACGGAATCGGGTCCGGTCGCTCCATTTCCACGAAGCATCGGACCGCAAAACCTCCCGGCCATCGGCCTCGAGCAAAGCCGTCAGGCCCGGGGTGTGGCGCATTACTTTGCCGCCGGAAAGTTCACCGGCCACCAGCACCGCGAGGGTGTTGTTGCCCGCGTGCAGGAATGGGGCGAGGTCGATGGCGTCATATTGCGGACCATTGGGCAGGAAGCGCGCGGGACCGCGTTCAACATACGCGCCGTTGACCCAGAGCACGTAGCGAACGTCGGCAAAGAGATAAAGCAACGCCTGATTGGGCTGCCGCGGCAGGGTGAAAGCCTTGCGAAAGCCGACCGTCACCCCCGGTTGCTCGACGGGAGGATTCGTCCAGATCATCGCCGACTGCAATTGCTGGCCGCGGGCATCCGTTTTGATGGTCGGGAACGCGTGCAACGGCGGGAAGGCGAGCGGCCCTTCAATGGCCGCATAACCCACGCTGTTCAGGGCAAGGATCACCGGAATGATCCGCCGGATGACCTTAAGCTGGAGCAGTTCTCTCATGGAATGGAAGATGCCGCTTGGAGCCCGCGACCGTTGTCCGCTGGAAGGTGAGTTGGAATGGACGGTCTTATTTCAGAACAAAGCAAGTCAAGGGATGAGCGGCATCTGTCTTCTGATTGGTCGCAAGGTCGGCGCGGACAAATGCCATGGGCGCATTGATCAGTTGGTTGGATTCAAGACGGCAACAAATCCACCATGCGGCTTGAGCGTGACCGCAAGCCTTCGGTCTGTGCCCAAGGTCACGGACGACTGGCCGAAGATCTGGCCAGCGCCATCCGTGATGAGAAGGCCGGTTCCGTCAGTCGTCAGCGGACTGAGGTCGAGCACCAGATGCTTTTCGGCCGCTTCGCCATTGATGCCGGCGACATACCAACGGTTGTCGCCTTGGCGGGCAAGGACCACGAGCTTCCCCGGATAACCGTCGATGAACTTGGAATCATCCCAGACGGAAGGGACCCGTTTCATGAAATCCCGCACGTAGTCGGGCATTTTCGCCATGCCCTCGGGAATATCCACGTAGTGCTGCACGCCGGAGGTGAAAATCACCGAGAGCGCCAGCTCAAACGCGGGGGTCGTCTGCAGCTTGGTCTTGCCGGATTTTTCTAGGCACACGGGGGTGAAATCCATCGGGTCGAACACATTCCTCGTAAAGGGAATCGTCGTGGCATGAGCCGGTTCCTCGTCGGCATTCTTCTGGTCGAAAGTAATGTATTCGAATCCCTTGATCGCCTCCATTGTCATCAGGTGCGGATAGGTGCGCTGCCAGCCGCGCGGCAGCGTGGAGCCGTGGAAGTTGACCAGGAAGCCGTAGGGCGCGGCGTCTTCGAGAATATCCAGATAATAGTTGATCATGGGCTGACCGTCGCCACCGAAGAAATCGATCTTGAAGCCGGCGACGCCCATGGCTTTCAGCCGGTTGAACTCCTGTATGCGGCTTTCATGCGTGAGCAATTTGTCCTTGGGCGTGCCTTTGATGGTATTCCAATCCCCGCCGGAATTGTACCATACGAGCACCCCCACATTCTTCGTGCGGGCATGGTCGGCGAGTTCCTTGACCTTGTCGTAGCCGATCTGCTCGTCCCACTCCCCATCGATCAGGCTATAGGCCCAGCCCATGTCGGCCGCGTAGTCAATGAACTGCCTCTGCACCTCGTAGATGGTGTTCTTTCTTCCCAGTTGCGCCCAGCTCCACGCGGCTTTGCCCGGCTTGATGGTGGCGTCAACCGGGCCGGTCGCCTTGTCTGCCAAGTCGGTGCCGAGGGTGGACTCGGCGATGGTCTTCAAGCTGCCGACAGCAATCAGGCGCCACGGTGTCAGCCACGGCAGGGCCGAGGAGGGATTCACGGGCTGATTGTGAATGGTCTCCCGTGAATCGGGAAAGCCGACGGCATACTCGCCATCCGGTGATTCGTGCCGTAGCCGGGTGCCGCAATAAGTCCGACCCAGCGAACCTTCCGAAACCAACACCCACGTTTCCCCCGAATGAAACAGGGCCGGGTAGACCCAACCCGCCCCCAGCGTCGAGGGCGTGCCGACGGGAATCTGCTTCTGGTAATATTCCTCGTAGGCCGGATTTGAGGCTTCGTAGCCCGTCTTGGCGACCTGCATCGGCTGCATCCACGCGACGGTGTCCGGCAGGAAATGGAAGGACGTCACCTCTTCCTGCAGGCGGTGCACCGTCGTCGAGGTTTCCGGAAAGAAATAGCGAAACGCCACGCCGTCATTCGAGACCTGGAAAATCACATCCATCTTTTTCCCATCCGCGGTCGCCAGGTGAAAGACCTGCCTGTTCGCCCGGTAGTCGTTCAGGCGGCGTTTCGCCGTCAGGATTTCGTACTTGTCCTCGACCGGTTCCACCGCGGACGCAGAGCTCAAGACCAGTTCCTTGGAAAAATCCGCGTCATCGCGGATCAATCCCAGCCGCGATTCCTGGAGCACGATCCGGCCATCCTGGCGGATCAGATAGACGGGGGCGCGCACGGCGTTTAGCCGGAATTCCACCGCCAGCCGGCCATCGGGGCTATTCACCACGCCGGCAGAAGATTGGGCGTGTAGGATGATTCCGGCGATCAGCGCGAGAGAGCCAATGGTAAAGCGGAGAAGACGGAGCAACGGATGCATTGGGGAAGGCTGACAAGGAATTGGGGCAAGCGGAGGGCTTAACGGGCGGGGCTGGATCCGGGGCATGGGCAACGCCGGGGTAGCCTACAGCGAAGGGTGGCGAGTGGAAGCGGATTGTCGCGCTTTCGCGCGCAATCACCCTCGACCGGGCCCTGGGCGAAATGCTCCAACAGGCCATGGAGCAGCTCTCGCTCAGCGCCTGCGCCTGCGACAGGATATTGAAGTCGCCCGCACCATCGCTGACTTCGCCACCAGCGACCGCGTCGAGCAGCCGCACCTGCTGAAAGCCCATCCTATCCCGCAGCCTCGACGGCAATAATTCTGATCGAGTGGAGGGTGACGAATTCACCGCCCACCACGCCTAACGGCTGCCGTAAGAACCCACTCTTGGCGCACCGGAGCCCACGCCCCACGCCCGGATCCCGCCTTGACCGGATAGGGCCACGCACATCAAGGCCATCCACCCCAGCACGAGGGGCAAAAAGAAGCGCTTCACCAGCCGGCGGTTTCTATCGATGAGGGCCTGGTCGGGTTTCACCCATGACCGATCGATCAGCCAGCGGATTCCCGAAGAATCGGATTCCCCATCGAATAGCACAGACCATCGGTCGTCGGAAATAAAGCCCTCCGCCGCCAATTCGCGGATGAAACACGTCTTGCGCCGCCTGGAAAACGTATCGGCGGTTGCGCGGATCGTAACGCGACCATCGACCTCTTCCACCCGCACCAGCGTGTAGTCGAGGTGAATGAAGCAAAAATCAAAGGAACGGGACGGGCGGGGTTTGTCCGGGGCGGACTCCATGGGCGGGAAGAGCGCGGCCGGACCAGCCCGGCGCGCTTTGTCAGCCATTATATTCCCCCCCCGCCGCGGCGACCCTAATTAATTTTGCGGGCAAAAGCGTTAAGAAAAACTCAAGCCCGATCGATCCTCGTCGGTGAGTGAACCCAGGCTCGGCGTGTCAGCCCGAAAAGACCCCGTCCCGCTGACCGGTAATCGGCAATTCAAAGGTCCCAGTGTCCAGGTCGGCCTCGGCACCGACCCACGGCCGGCGGCGGCCTTTTGGGTTGCAGTCTGAATGGACCCAGCCAATGCAATTTGCATCCATTTTCCCTTTGGCGTCCCGCCACCCCACCGGCGGTCCACTGAAGCCAGTCCCTACCCCCTCCGGAAACCGCCGCCTGCCCTTCCAGCCATGACCGCCCCTGCTTCACTCCTAGCCCGCGCCAGGCCGGCTTGGACCGCGAGCGTGGCTGAAACGGGCTCCCGCGCCGCCCCCGCTGGAGGCCAAACGGGCCCCCCTCCCTTTCTCAAATAGGAAAACATGAAAACCAAAATCAGCCTTGTCTTGGTGCTCCTCCTGGCGCTCACGGTGCCGGTCGCCACGTTGATGATCGCCGCCCAGGCCGCGCGGGGCGGCAACGCGGCTCCGCCCCGGCCCCAGGGCCCCTGTGACATTTACGCCGCCGGCGGCGCACCTTGTATGGCCGCCCACAGCACCACCCGCGCGTTGTACGCCGCCTACAATGGCCCGCTGTATCAGGTCATGCGTCAGTCGGACGGCAAGACCCTGGACATCGGCGTCGTCCAGCCCGTCGCGTCGCCGTCCCCGGATGCGGGTGGCTACGCCGACGCTGCCGCACAGGACGCCTTTTGTACCGGCACGTACTGCTGGATCACCACGCTCTACGACCAGTCCGGCAAGGGCAACCACCTCGTCCAGCCGCCCCGCGGCGGATTTAGCGGCCCGGCACTGGGCGGGTTCAACAACCTTCCGGTCGCCGACTGGGCGCCGATCTCGGTCATGGGCCACAAGGTCTACGGCGTCTTCATCGCACCGGGCATGGGCCTCCGTTTGGACGACGCCAAAGGCACCGCCGTCGACGACCAGGCGGAAGGGCAATACTGGGTCATCAACGGTCAGCACTACAACAACGGCTGCTGCTTCGACTACGGCAACGCCGAGACCGACAGCCGCGACGACGGCAATGGTACCATGGAAACCACCTACTACGGCAACGCCGCCAACTGGTATCACGGCCCCACCCCGGGCCCGTGGGTCATGACCGACCAGGAGAACAACCTGGTGGGTTGCGTGAACCCGGATGGCTCCAAGAATTGTCCCGGTCTGCCGAACATCACCTGGCGATTTGTGACTGCGATGGCCAAGGGCGAACCCCACCATTGGACCTCCCTGGGGGGCGACTCGCAACAGGGGGAGCTGAAAGTCATGTTCGACGGACCGCGCGTCAACGCCAGCTATGACCCGATGCGCAAGCAGGGGGCCATCCTCCTCGGCAACGGCGGCGACAACAGCAACGGCTCGCAGGGCACCTTTTACGAGGGCGCGATGACGGCCGCCGGGACCTTCCCGTCGGACGCCACCGATCAGAAAGTACAGGCCAACGTAGTGGCGGCCAATTACGATGTGCCGCGCCTGCGCCTGGCACCGGCGCCGGTCTCCGCCACCCCGCCGGGACTCCAGACCTTCTCACCGGGGTCTTCGCAGGACACCACCGTGACCTTCACCAACACCTCGGGCGCGCCCGCGTCGGGCGTCACGTTGGGCATCGCCGTACCCAAGGGGTGGACCGCCATCGGCGCGCAAACAGGGACCGTGGGGACGGTTGCGCCAGGAGCGAGCGTGAGCGCGACCTTCAAGGTCACCTCGGGACCGGCGGCCTTCAACGGCGACCTCGTCGGCCACGCCTCCTGGACGACCGATGGGCAGACGCAAACCGAGACCACGATCGAGAAAGTCCGAAACGTGAGCCCGGTAACAATCAACGAATTCGCTGTCGGCTCCGGCACCCCGGGCAACGCGACCAACTCGTTCATCGAGCTCTACAACGCCGGGACAAGCGCGGTGGACCTCTCCAACTGGTCCGTGACCGAGCACCCGACCCAACAGGCCGTGTTTTCGTCGGTGAAGATCCCGGCCGGGACGAAGCTCGCGGCCAAGGGCTTCTATCTGCTCAGCCTCGCCAACTCCGGACTGGCGGCCCCTGCGCACAAGGGCGATACCACGATCCACGTTCGGAGCACAACCGGCCTGACGGTCGGCGACACGATTGAGATCGACACCGGCTCCGGGGTGGAATCGCGCAAGATCGCCAGCCTCGGGACGGCGGCCGGTGCCAGCACGACCCTGTGGCAACCCCTCCCCGAAGGCCCGGTGCTCACGATCCCCGCCGGCTCCACCAGCGTGCCGGTCTCCAGCGTGGCCGGCTTCGAGGTCGGCCAAAAGATCGGGCTCGGTTATGGCACGACCTTCCCCGCCGTGGCCCGGACAGTGGAACAGTATGAGGTGGTCACAGTGACGGCGGTGGGCAAACCCGGCACGCAAGCCTACCTGGCAGCCGATGCGAAAGCCGGCGACACCAACATCAAGGTGTCATCCGTCGCCAATATTTCCGTCGGCGACAAGATCAGATTGGACATCGCCAGCGTCGGCCATGGCATTGAAACCGTCACCGTCACAAATGTTGGCACGCAAGCGGCGGGCCGGCCCAGCAGCGGTCGCATCACGAATCCGGGCACCGGGCTCGAACTGGCCGCCCCGTTGAAATTCAGTCATGCGGCCAACATGCCCTTCAGCGTCAATGGCACGGGAGTCAGCTTCCAGCCGGCGACGACCGTGGCTCACCTGAGCAACGAGCCCGTCCAGCCACTCGGCACCGGCATCACGCTCGACAGCCCGCTGGCCGCCGACCACGCGATCAACGCGGTGGTGCGCGACGCCGCCGTCACCACCGATGGCTACCAGGGAACTCAGGCGCCCAACCAATGGTTCGGGGGACCCACCCTCGCCAGCGCCGGCAGCATCGTACTGAGGGACGCGGCCGGCCTGGTCGCGGACAGCCTCAACTACGGCGGAGTGGTCGACCCCTGGGCCGCCGAAGGTTACCAAGCCGCCTCGGGATCAAATCGGGGCGGTTGCAGCGTGGCTTCGCCCGCCTCAGGCCGCGGTGGCCGCGGACGCGGCGGTGCCGCCCCCGCCGGCCCGGCCAACGCCCGGAGCGCGGGCCGCATCTCGGACGGCACCGACACCGGCAGCAACTGTGGAGATTTCCAATTGCAGTCCCCCACCCCCGGCGCTCCCAACCAGAAGCCCCAGTGAGGAGAAACCGATCCTGGGTCGCTAAGCAGTGAGGGCTCACACTCGCCCGGCCTGGCCTTGGTGGCGCTGTGTCCTGACCGGCTTGAGCGCGCTGGGTCTGGCGTTGAGCGCCTACCTGGGCTGGCATTTTCTGGTGGGTGGGTCGGTGATCGGCTGCGGCGGCGGGAGTCCGTGCGACCAGGTGCTCAGCAGCCGTTGGTCGGCGATCGGCGGGGTGTTGCCCGTCAGCGGCCTGGCGGAAGGGGCGTATCTGGCGATGCTGATCGCAAGTCTTACCATTGGTCCATCCACGGCGGCACCGGTCCGGCATCTGGCTTGGCGCGCGCTGCTGGTTTTGGCCGGGGCCGCCGCCGGCAGCGCCGTGTGGTTCATCATCGTGCAGAAATGGGAGATTGGCGCTTTTTGCCCCTATTGCATGGCCACGCATATCACCAGTCTGCTGCTGGCGGCTCTGGTCATCTGGCGGGCTCCCCGGCAATGGGACGACGATTCAACTGCTGAAGCGGCCAGTGACGCCACAACGACGCCCGCGGCTCATCGGGTGATTGGCCCGGGGGCCGCGGCCGGTCTGGCCGCGATCGGTCTGGTACTGGCCGGCATCCTGGCAGTCTGCCAGGTCGGTCTGACTCCGCCCGCTGTCGTCCGCAGCGGCCAGTCGCAGGATATTCTGCCCGCCCTTGATCCCCACGCCGTGCCGCTGGTGGGTTCGCCCGAAGCCACTTCTGTTGTCGCCCTGCTCTTTGATTACAACTGCTCTCATTGCCAGCAGGTACATGCCCTGCTTGAGGAGGCGATCCGCCGATTTGGCGGCAAGCTGGCCTTCGCGCTGTGTCCGGCGCCGCTGAACAGCGAGTGCAATCCCTACATCCCCCGGGACGTCGATGATTTCAAGGACTCCTGCGAACTGGCGAAAACGGGCCTGGCGGTCTGGCTGGCCAACCGTGACGCCTTTCTTGTCTTCGACCGCTGGATGTACTCGGCGGCACCCGGCGAGCGCTGGCATCCGCGCAGCCTCGACGCTGCCCGGGCCAAGGCCGTCGCCCTGGTCGGCCAGGCGAAGTTCGATACCGCCCTTGCCGACCCATGGATCGAGCGGTATCTACAAACCTCCCTGCGGATTTACGGCCACACCCTCCAGGGCGGCAACGCCGTCCCAAAACTGGTGTTCGGCCCGCACTGGGTCATCCCCGAGCCGAACAATCCGGATGAGCTGGTTCAGATTCTGCACGACCGCCTGGCCGTGCCCGGGCCGTGACCCGGCAGTGTCTGGGGTCGCCACCCGCTGCGACGACGTCACTCCCGCCATCCAACTACCGCGCCCGCTGCAGCGCGGCGTGCGCTTTCGCCACCTCGACATATTTCTCGGCCCAAGGGCGGAGGCTGAGCTGTTCCTTTTCGGTGAGCGGACGGACCACCTTGGCCGGGGAACCGTAGACCATCGAGCCGGGGGGACAGGTGAAGCGCTGCGGCACGAGCGCATTCGCGCCCACAATACTGCGCGCCCCGATCACCGCGCCGTCGAGCACCGTCGCGCCCATGCCGATTAGGCACTCGTCGCCGATGGTGCAGGCATGGATGATCGCGGCGTGGCCGATGGTGCACCAAGCGCCGATCACCGCGTCGAGGTCGTCGGCCAGATGCACGATGGCGTTGTCCTGGATATTGCTCCCCTCGCCGACGATGATGCGCGCAATATCACCCCGCAGCACCGCGCCGTAAAAGACGCTCGACTGGGCGCCGAGCGTGATGTCACCCACCACGGTGGCATTGGCCGCGACGAAGAAGGCGCGGGCGGTGTCAGGTGTCCGGAGAAGATGGGCGAGGCGGTCTTGAATGGTCATGGGAGACGAGGCGCGTGCGCGCCCCTACAACGTCCAACATTCAACATCCAACGTTCAACATCCAAAATGAAAAATCCCCTGCTAACGCGTATCTGCTGGTGGACGTTGAAGGTTGAACGTTCGCGCCGCGCGCCAGCGGCGCGTCACTTCTTCGCCCAAGCACCCTTGTCGTCCTGCACCCAGACGCCCTTGGGACTGATTTCAGCGATCTTCTTGGCGCGGGCCCGGGCCACCTGGTCGGCGGAGGTGCCGGTCTGTTTCGCGAGTGCGGCGTAGACGGTGGTGCGGTCCTTGTTTTCCTCGGCGGCCAGGGTGGCGACACCGGCCGCCTTGGCGTCGCGGACCTCGAGCAGACCGGCGTTGTTCTCCCCCAGCGCGCCGGCGGCCTTGAGGGCATCAAGCTTGGGCAGGCGCTGGGCCATCGCCGCCTTCACGGCGGCCAAGTCGTCGGCGGCACGGACATTGGCGGTGCAACCGAGCAGCAGAATCGCGGCGAACAGGAGGCGGGCGAGAATGGTTTTCATGGGTTCAGGGAGTGGCGGGTTTTTGCGTGGCGGATTTCTGGTCAAGATCGCCGAAGAAGTCATCGAGGGCCTTATCCACCTTCACATTGACATCGAGCGTGCCGTGAACGTTCACCTCCACCGGCTCGACCTTCATGTTGACATTGAGGCAGCCGACGAGGGCCAGGACCGGCCAGAGGAGGAAAAGGGTGCGGCGCATGGTCGGAAAGATTGGAGCATGAGACCACGCGCCGCAACCAAAGTTTCACGGCTTCGGCACCGAGAGCTTCTTGTTGAGGATGAACTTGAGCAGCTCGTCGAGCGGCCCCGCCACGCCGAGGTCGAAATTCACCCGGCCCACGGTGCTGGGGCCGACCGGCGTCGCCTGCAGGTCGATCTGCACGGTGCGGTTTTGGGTGTCGCCCGCCGGATTCAGGCGCAGACGCAGGGCGTCCACCCGCAGCGTGGTCCGCCCCAGCTCGATCTCGCGCATCGAAACGTAAACGGGATTCTCAGCCGGCGCTGCGAGCCAGCCGGGAAGCAGCGCGATCTTTTCGGGCACCTTGCTGGTGAGCAGGCCCGGCACCGGCGCCAGCCGGAATGTCGGCTCCGCATCGCCGCGACCAACGTCAAATCGCACGTCGCCCACCCCGAAGCCGTCCGCCGCCGACCAGTGCAGCGCCACCAACCCACCCAGTCGGCCCTGCGCGCCCGTGATGCCACCGGTGGGCAGCAGCGGCTCAATCGCCGCCAAATCAATCCGCCGGAAGCGGGCGCGCACGTCGGCCACCGTCACGGGCAGGATGAGCGGAAACGGTTCCAGTTCCACCCGGCCGCCGAGCACATCCACGCCGGCGACCATCACCCGCACGGTGTCCGCCGCCGGCAGAGCAACGGTAAGGTTGCCGTTCCCCAGCGTCAGCCCGCCAATCCTCGCCTGCGTGAAGGTGACGGTCTGCGCCCCGGGCGCCAGGGGCGGCACAAGACCCGTCAGATGCAGATCGGCGGTCAGGCCGTCGACCGTCAGGCCCGATCCGCTTTCCGAGAGAGTGCCGTCCCGCAGGGTCGCGGTGATTTCACCGTCCGGACGGCCACCGCGCACGGTCCCGCGCCCCGCCAGCCGCAGGCGCCCGGTGACGGAAACGGTTTTCAGCGCACCGAGGTTAAACCGGCCGGCCAACGCCGGCAGCCAGACCGCAAGATCGAGGGAGCCATCGCGCATTTCCCAAGTGCCCTCGCCGGTGCGGGCATCGAGGCTCACCGTCACGTTTGCGGAAAGACCATCGGCTTCGGCTGCGAGGACCAAATTTCCCCGGTCGTCCGCACCCGTTCCGCCCTCCAGCCGCCATCGCACCGCCGGCAGATCCGTCGGTGTCAGCACTCCGGCCACAGCTCCGCTGAAAACCGCGGGCGGCGATCCGGCGGCAAGCGACGCGAGCGCCCCGCCCGCCAGCGCGGCGGCCAGACAGCCACGGGCAAAGTTGCAGCCGGAAAATAACACGACTCATGCTGGCACGGCAGGCCGCCGGACCGCAATCCCGGTCCCGCACCGGCACCGGCCCGCCGCGCCGGTTCACAAACTGTGGCCGTTGATCGCCGGCAGCGGAAATGCCTGCCGCTCCAGCTTGAGTCCCGCGGCCTCGCCGGCCAGGCCGACCAACTCGTCGATCAGCAGCGCCGGATCCTCCTCATAACGGAGATCGAGGAAGCGGCGGCGCTGGTCCTCATACAACTGCGGCGAGCGCATCCAGTCGTTGATGATCGCGCCGAAATCCGCGGTCTTATCCAGCCGCGGGGCGCCGCCCGTCCGGAAATATTTCCACGTCAGCGTCTCCTGCGGCATGATGCCGCCCAGGGCGTTGAAGATGATCGGGCACTTGAAGTGCAGCGCCTTCGCGCAGGTCGTCGTGCCACCACGCGTCACGACGGCATCGCTCACCTGCAGGAGCAGGTGCACAATGTCGCTGAAGCCCTCCACGTAGCAGCCGAACCCGGGATGCTGGGTGCGCCAGAGGATGAGCTGGTTGTAGGCGTCGTGGTTGCGCCCGCAGACGACCACCGCCTGAATCCGGTCCGCGTGCGGCAGCAAATAAGGGAGCAGATCGAGGTGGTTGTTGGCGCCGTTGCCGCCCGTGGCGAGGAAGACCGTAAAGCGTTCCGGCCGCAGGCCGAGCTGGCCGGTGAGGAACACCGCGCGGTCCGCTGCCGCAATCACCTCGAGGTGGGCCCGGGGCGACATCAGGTGGCCGCGCACGCGGCTGACAGCGCGGGGCAGGCCCTGCTTGACCGCGTAGTCCGCCGCCGTCGCGGTGCGGGAAAAATAGAGGTCGGACGACGGTTCGACCCAGTTGATGCTGTAGCCCCAGCCGCCGGAGAACTCGCCGCAGTAGGTGGCGCAGCGGACCGACCCGGCGCCGAGGAGCTTGCGGGCGAGCTGGAAGTAGCCGCGGTTCAGGCAGTCGTGGACGCTGAACACCAGGTGCGGCCGGTATTCGAGGAGCACCCGGACGTAGTAGGCCCGCCCCAGCGAGACCGACTTGCGGTTCAGCAGGCTGAGAAACTCGACGAGGGCGTAGAAGGCCGTGTGCATCCACGGTGCGCGTCGCTGGATCCAGTTGTAGAAGTTGACTCCGGCGCGCGCAACGTACGAGGACTTCTCCAGCATCTGCTCGATGCGCACGTCGACCTCGTGGCCGTAGAGGCGGTAGCACCATTCGGCAAACGCGGCGGCGCGGGCGTCGTGGCCGGCGCCGGTGCTGGAGGTGAGAACGAGTATTCGGATTTTGGACACGTCAGGAGAGGCCGAAGTAGCGGCGCTGGACCGCCCGGCGCAGGCCGGCCGGGGCGAGGCGCGCGAGCAGCGGGGCCAGCCGCGCCTGGAAGAAGTCGCCGGACCGCACGACCCCGCTGCGCGGGCGGAGCAGCGCGCGATGGAGGTCGGCCACGGCCCGGGCGGGCGCCGGCGCCGCGGCGAGATTGGCCTCGAGCCGCCGCCAGACCCGGTCCAGGGCGGGCGTCGCCGCGCCCGCGTGCGCCGTGGCGCGGTTGAAATCCGTCCGGTAATCACCGGGCCGGAAGTCAATCACGGCCACCCCGCCGCCCGGGGCCAGCTCGTAGGCCACGCTCTCGGACCAGGCGGCCAAGCCGGCCTTGGCGACATTGTAGCCGCTCAGCCCGGGAAGGGGAAATTCCACCGCCAGCGAAGTCACATTGACCAGCACGCCCCGGCCGCGCGCGGTCATGTCGCGGAGCGCATCGTGGGCGAGCCGCAGGGTCGTCTGCAGCATGGCGTCGATCTGGTCCCGCCAGACGTCGGCATCAGTCGCAGCCGTGCCGCCGAAGACCCCGAAGCCGGCGTTGTTAATCACCAGGTCGAAGCCGCCCGCCGCGCTCATCGCCTGCTGCAGCGCGGCGCCGGCCGCCGGGCCGTCCCGGAGGTCGAGCGCCACGGCGGTGAAGCCGGGCCGGGCGGCCAGCGCGCCGAGCCGCGCCGGATCACGCGCGGTGCCCCAGACGCACACGCCCTCCGCGAGCAGGTGTTCGGCGAAGGCGAACCCGAGGCCCGCGCTCGCGCCGGTCACAAAGGCCGTGCGGTAAAGAGTGGCGAGAGCGGGCGCGGGCACGGTCAGGAGGCCCGCCGGAGCACGAGACAGACGTTGGCCCCGCCGAAACCGCTGCTGTTGTTGAGCACCACCCGGGGCGCGTCGGCCGTGGTGACCCGCGGGATGTTCAAGCCCTCGCACAGCGGATCGAGGTGGGTGATGTGGGCGGAACCCGGCGTGAAGCCCCCGCGGAGCGCCAGCGCGCAGAAGCCCGTCTCCATCGCGCCGGCCAGCGAAAGGCCGTGGCCGGTGAGGGCCTTGGTGCTGCTCACGGCCACGCGCGCGGCGTGCTCGCCCAGTACGGTGCGCAGGGCCTTGCACTCGGAAATGTCGCCGATCGGCGTCGAAGTGGCGTGGGCGTTGACGTAGTCAACCTCCGCGGCGGTGATGCCGGCTGACTGAAAGGCGTGGCGCATCGCAGCGGCGAGGCCCGCGCCCTCGGGATGCGAGATGGCGACGTTGTGGCCGTCGGAGGCCTGGCCCCAGCCAATGACTTCCGCATAGGGTGTGACGCCGCGACGGGCCATCTCGGCCTCGCTCTCGAACACCAGCACAGTTGCGCCGCCGGTGCCAACAAAGCCGTCCCGCGCCACATCAAAGGGGCGTGAGGCGGTGTCGGGATCGGGATTGAGTGAAAGTGCGCGCATGCCGGCGAACGGGAGGATCGTCTCGACATTGCCGTCCTCGGCGCCGACGACGAACATCCGCCGCTGCCGGCCGAGCGCGATCTCGTCGAAGGCAAAGCCCGCCGCGTGGGACGACGAGGCGCAGGCCGAGGAGAAGCCGGTCGAGGCACCCTTGATCTTGAAATTGGCCACCAGGTTGAACTGCACCGTGCCGGCGATGCTGGCGACGATGCCGAGCGGCGGGCATTTCATCACTCCGTGCTGGTGCATCCGGTTGACGAGGCGGGCCAGGATCGACGGCGAGCCGCCCGACGCCGCGTAGAGCCCGGTGTCGTCGTTGGAAACATCGGCCTCGCCCAGCCGCGCGTCGGCGATGGCCTGTTGCAGCGCGCAGTGGGCGTAGAGCGTGTTGGGGCCGAGGCTGCGCAACACCTCGCGGCGGACCCGGTAGCGCGCCGGCAGCGTCCAGTCCTCGGGATCGTCGGGCTCGGTGTTGAACTCGCGCACGGGCGCCGCGACCTTGACCGGCACCTCGGGTTTCTGAAACGGCGGGTAGGCGATGCAACCGTGGCGCAGCTCGCGCAGGTTTTGCTCCACCGTGGCGGCGTCGTTGCCGATGCTGGTGATGAATCCGACTCCCGTGATGAAAACTCTGGTCATGCGCGAGGTATGGCAGCGAATGATCTGCAAACCAGCCCGGCGTTAAAGCCAAAAGTGCCGATCCGGTCCTCGCGGACACCGGCCGGCCAACGCCGGAGCGTCATGTGCCGGCCGCCACCCGCAGCGGCTCGGCCGGCGGCGGGGTTGGGGCCGCCTCGGTCACCGGCGCCGGCAAGGGCGCAGCCGCCTCGACATAGCCAAAAGTAAGCGTGAACTCTTCCACCACGACGGCTTTCTCCTGCCCCACGCGGATACTCCCCTCGAAGGTGGCCAGCGGCATCTTCAGTCGCTTCGGCTTGACCGCGAGGCTGAGCAGATCGCCCGGCTTGCACACGCGGTGGCAGCGCACGCCCTCGCAGGACGTGAAGAAAATCGTGCCGGGGCCGACCATCTTCCCGGCCTCGGGCGGATGCCCCTCGAGCAGGTAAAGCACGCCGAGCTGCCCGAGCGACTCCAGCATGATGGAGGCCGGCATGACCGGGTTATCCTTGAAATGTCCCTGCAGAAAAAACTCCTGGCCGCTGATCTTGTATTTCGCCGTGGCGCTCGTCGCCCCCACCAGCGCCTCCGTGAGAAACAGAAACGGGGGCTGGATCGGCATGACGGCCGCGATGCCCTCGATCGGCAGAAACTTGCTCGGTTTCGGAAGCGGCAGTCCCCGCGCCTTGCAGTCGATGAACGTCTTTACGTCGCCCACCGTGCGCAGGTTGCGCAGCTCCTCATTGTTGATCTGCATCTGCACCACTTCCTCCACCATCATCACGATTTCCATCATCGTGAGGGAATCGATCCCCAGATCCTCGACCAGGCGCAGATCATCCTCGCCCGTGGCCAGCTTGGGCCGCAGTTCCGGGTCCACAAAACGCTCGATAATGCCGATGACGACCGCCGGCAGATGCTTCGCGTCCTTGCCCTGCCGGTAGGCCAAGGCCGCCTCCAAAGTTGCCGGAGAGCACCGCCGCAGACTTTCCCGCAGCAGGGCTTCGTCTTCTGGTGAAAAAACTTGGGCCGCGGCGGCTGTGGTGGCAGGATCAGACATGTTTTGGCTCAATAACGGTGATTAAGACCTGCAAAGTAAACTTTTTTTTGCAAGCTGGTGGCGTGCCATGCCCTTTCCCTGCGTATCCCTCAGGCCGGAGGTCCATGGCGGGCAGCAGGTTTGAAACGCTCGCAACGGCATCAGTCCGGTGGTCATTGCTGGCTTGTCGCCACCACCGGTGCCTCCTTTGTTCCAACCAGTGACGCTGCGCATCCCCTCTCCCCGACCATGAACCCCGGCGCCCCGGCGCATCCGGTTTTTCTGCTCACGCACGAGTTCTACCCGAAGCGGGGCGGCATCGCCACCTTTGCCGAGGAAATGGCGCGGGCCGCCGCCGGCCTCGGCCATGAGGTCGAGGTGTGGGCCCAAGCCGCGCCAGGGGTGGCCGAAAAGGCGTGGCCGTTTCACGTGCGCCGGCTCCCGATCCGCGGCAGCCATGGCTTCGCCTGCGTCGGCCAGATCGCCCGCGAGTTCGTCGCCCGCCGGCGGCAACTCCGCCACGCCACGGTCTATCTGGCCGAGCCGGGCCCCATGCTGGCGATGATGCTGCTCCAGTCCTTCCCCACGTTCCGACCGCGCCGCCTCCTGCTCACGTTTCACGGCTCAGAGATTCTGCGATTCCACCACAACCCGGCGGTGCGCCTTCTCACCCGGGGTTTGATCCGCCACGCCAGCCGCATCAGCACGCTCACGAACTTCACCCAGGACCTCCTCGGCACCCGCTTCCCGGAAGCCGCCAGCAAAACCTTTCTCACCCCTGGCGCCCTCCGGAGCGATTTCATCATCCGCCGCGCCGCGCCCGCCGCCCCCAAGGAAAAACTCGTCGTGCTCACGGTCGGCCGACTGCACCCGCGGAAGGGCCAGCTCCTCACGCTGCAGGCCCTGCAGGCCCTGCCGCCCGCCCAGCGCGCCCGCCTCGAATACTGGATCGCCGGTGGCAGCGGACGGGCGCACTACGAACAGACTCTCCGCGATGCCGCCAGCCGGTCCGACCTCGCTGTCAAGTTCCTCGGCAATCTCCCCGACGACCGGCTCGCCGCCGTCTATGACCAGGCCGACATCTTTGCGATGACCAGCATTGATCACGGCCACAGCGTCGAGGGCTTCGGCCTCGTCTACCTCGAGGCCTCGGCCCACGGCCTGCCCGTCATTGCCCACCGCGTCGGGGGCGTTCCTGAGGCGGTGGAGGACAATGTCACTGGGCTGCTGGTGCCCCCCCACACTCCGACCCAGCTCACCGCCGCCTTTGCCCGCCTGATTGCCGAACCCGAGCTGCGCCGGCGGCTCGGCGGCGCCGGACGCACGTGGGCCACCCGCAACAGCTGGGCCCGATCCGCCGAACTGCTCTTCGGCCCGCCACCAGCCCCGGCAATCACCCCGAGTAAACCATGATCACGTCCCGCTCCGAAGTCATTGTCCGCTACGCCGAGACCGACATGATGGGGGTCGTCTATCACGGCAACTACCTGTCCTGGTTTGAGATCGGCCGGACCAATCTGCTCAAGGACCACGGGCTCTGCTACCGGGAACTCGAGGCGGCGGGCTACTTTCTGCCGGTGATCGAAGTCGGGGTGCGCTACCGCCTGCCGGCCCGCTATGACGACACCCTGACCATCCTGACTTTCCTGCGCGAAAGGCCCTCCGCCCGCATCCGGCTCGAGTACGAGGTGCGCCGCGGCGACGAGCTGCTCGTGACCGGATTCACCGTGCACGTCTTCATCGACCGCCAGGGCCGCCCCACCCGCCCCCCGCCCAGTTTCACCGAAACGATGGCCACCCTGTTTCGGTCCGATCAATCGCCCGGATGATTCGCCCCGCAGGCGGGTCGTCCGGCCATATCCGCGGAAACCGGTCATCCCGCATCCCGCCCTTGCTCCTAACCGCGGTTGGATCAGATGCCATCGCGGCGGCACGTTGTCGGAATGATCTGCCGCCGATTTGATTCACGGTCCCGTGAGGGCCCGCATTTTGGGTCGCCCAATCAGCATCCCGGCCTCCGGACGATGGGTCACCGCAGGCCCCTCGCGCCATACCTGTCGGATGATCAATATCAATCAAGCCGGCCCCTCGACTGCTCAGGCAGCGTACCGGATGGAAAGCGACCGGTTCCAACGCCTGTAAAACTAGAAGACCGGATGATAGTAAGCATGGAAGAGCTGGTCCTGCAAATTCAGGTCGGATTGAACGTTCTTCAAGCTTTCGATGATGAGTTTCCGGTACTTGATCTGCTCAGTGAGATTTGTTTCCCAGAACAGATTCGAGTGAAAATAGTCGTAAAACGTCCCTTTCGTCAGTTCCAAGTTGCTGGCTTCCGCATATTCCAAGGTATCGTGCAGGAGCCGCTGGACCGCGATGACAGAGGCCCCCTCGAACCGGGGATCCGATACGATCACACTGGCCAGCGAAGGAGGGGCCAGATTCAATAGAAATCGATCGAGAAACTTGGCGATACCCGGCTGGCTTCTGGCTGTGACCAACTCGCCATGCAGCAACGCCACCAAGGCGAGCGAGTCTTTCCGAAACTCGCCAATCTGCTTGGCCTGACGCCGCCACTGGACGGGATTGACGGTCTCCCATTTGGAAACGGTGTCCAATCGGCTGACATACCAGCGTACCTCAGCTCCCTGCAATCGGGGAGTCACGTCCTCCAGATTGATCGTGGAAGTGGGGGTGATGCCATGGGATTCTGAATACGTGATGACTCCGATCACCGCGCCGATGGTAGAATCAAAGACCGGTCCGCCATTGTTACCCTGCTCAAATTCACTCAGGACTTCCACCCGGCCGCCCACAATTCTGGAAATGCTGCCGGCCTTCACTCCAACCCCCCCCGACTTCCGGTTTCCGAGCAGCAAGACATTGTCCGAAACTTGGGACTGTCTGGCCACATCATTGGCCAGAGGCAGCGGTTTCGCGGGGGGATCAATCTGGGCCACACGGAGCAGTGCGATGTCAGTGCCCACGGCTGCAATCATTCCCTGTACCGGAATGATGCCGTCCCCGTGCAGCCGGTGCACCGTGTACTCCTCGTTTTCTGCCAAAACCCGCAGATTCGTCACCACACAAGGCACATTGCGAATCACGGCGTAAAAACCGGTGGCTGAGCTATGATCACCGACCAGTGTCACCACTCCTTCGGCCGCCGGGATGGATTCACCGGCGAGAAAAGCGACGGGCTCCTCCGTGGTCGCGAATCCCATGCGGTCGGGGTCAAGATCGCTTGAGTCAGTCGGTCCATGAAAGACGAAATCATCGGGTGTAAACGTGCTGCTGATAATCGCGTCCTTATAGATGGACTCGACAACTTCCTTGCTGCCCGGAACAGGGATGACCAGTGAATGCAGGATGAGGCCGGTCGACTTGGCGATCCAGAGTTTCATGATGGCGCCACTGGTCGTGCTGACCTCGATCTGATTCACCGGCTGGGCCAGATAGATGCCTTCCTCCTTGATCGAGGCGGTGGTATAGTCCAGCGAGACCGCCCCTCCAAGGACCAGGGATTCAACCACCATGTCCCCGGTAAGACTGTAACCGGCCCGCAGATCCGCCAGAAAGAGTTCGTCACCGATCAAGGATGGCACAGGTTCTTTGCCATCCTCCAAAGTTGCATATCGGCCTTTGTTCTGGCCATATTTCACCGCCACGAAATTGGGCCGGAAAACAAGGCACAATGTCATTTACTGTGGGTTTAGTGCCGACCCCGGGAATGGATCTGGCAGTTCAAAATGAAGATTGCCCGCGAGCAGGAAGATGATCGCGCGGAAGTTGCGGATGGAGCGGAAGCCGCGGGATTTGCGCTTGGC
>CAIQQB010000002.1 GCA_903873805.1 uncultured Opitutia bacterium
GCCAAGCGCAAATCCCGCGGCTTCCGCTCCATCCGCAACTTCCGCGCGATCATCTTCCTGCTCGCGGGCAATCTTCATTTTGAACTGCCAGATCCATTCCCGGGGTCGGCACTAAACCCACAGTAAATGACATTGTGCCTTAATTATAATGTACGATATGTGTTTCATGCCTATTATACTGTGGATGCTTCATCGAAAACAGGGGTTTCAGGTGAGACACATGTTGCGTACTGACATACTGGTTCGCGCCATTTTTACTGGCACGCTTCGCATTCGCCGCCGTTGCGCATCGCTTCGATGCTGCTGGCGGTCTTCTCCGCCGCCGTGAAAGTTTTTTTCACGGTGGCGGAATTTGATATTTGAGATGACAGATTTGAGAGTTCGGGGGTCGAATCCGAAATTTGAGATTTCAGATCTGAGATTTCCGCCGAAGCGGCGGCGTGGCTGCCGCCGGCGTCGCCGCTGTTCTGGCCGCCGTCCTGGCCTTCCTTCACCGCACCGCGGACCGCTTTCTTCGTCGAGATCGTCGCCTTCTCGATGTTGGAGGCGCCCAGCGTTCGGAGGTAATAGGTCGTCTTGAGACCCGTGCGCCAGGCCTGGCGATACATGTGGCTCAGCGTCTTGAGGTCGGGCGTCGCCAGCCAGAGGTTCACGCTCTGCGACTGGTCGATCCATTTCTGACGACGGGCGGCGGACTCGATCACCCACTTGAAGTCGATGCCGAAGGCCGTGAGATATTTCTGCTTCAGGTCAGCCGGGACGGAGTCGATGTCCTTCAGCTCGCCGTCGAAATACTTGAGGTTGTCGATCATCTCCTGATTCCAGAGACCGCGGGCCTTGAGATCCTTCACGAGGAACGGATTCAGGACGATGAACTCGCCGGAGAGGTTGGATTTGACGAAGAGGTTCTTGTACGTCGGCTCGATGCACGGCGAGGTGGCCGTGATGTTGGAAATCGTGGCCGTCGGGGCGATGGCAAGGACGTTGCTGTTGCGCATGCCCTGGGCGGCGATCTTGGCGCGGACGGGGGCCCAGTCCATGCGGCCGCCGCGGGGCACCTCGACGGGAACGCCGCGTTCGTCCTCGAGCAGATCAAGCGTGTCCTGCGGGAGGAGTCCGCGGGACCACTTGGAGCCGGCGTAGGAGGAATATGCGCCGCGCTCGCCGGCGAGGTCGGAGGAGGCCTCGTAGGCGTAGTAGGCGATGGCCTCCATGGCCTCGTCGTTGAACTCGACACCCTCGGGGGAGGCGAAGGCGAGCCCCTTCAGGCAGAGGGCGTTGGCGAGACCCATGACGCCGAGCCCGATCGGGCGGTGGCGCTGGTTGGACGTGGCGGCGGGCTTCGTCGGGTAGAAATTGATGTCGATGACGTTGTCGAGGGCGCGGACGGCGAGGCGGATGGTCTCGCGGAGCTTGGCGTGGTCGAGGTTGCCCTGCTTGTCGAGGTGGGTCTCAAGGATGACGGAGCCGAGATTGCAGACGGCGGTCTCGTCGTTGGACGTGTTGAGGGTGATCTCGGTGCAGAGGTTGGACGAGTGGATGACGCCGGCGTGATCCTGGGGGGACCGGATATTGCAGGCGTCCTTGAACGTGATCCACGGGTGGCCGGTCTCGAAGAGCATCGAGAGCATCTTTTTCCAGAGCTCCAGGGCCTCGACCTTCTGTGCCTGGATTTTTCCTTCCTCGGC
>CAIQQB010000003.1 GCA_903873805.1 uncultured Opitutia bacterium
CGGTCCGGCACCGGGGTCGGCGACCCCGGCTACAGTTAACATTCCCGTCACGCGTCTTTCGGTCATCTACCGCCAGCAGGGTCAGAGCGGCATCGTCACCACCGCGCATGCGATCAACGCCGGCGACCCGTCGCTGCCGCCGGCCGTGAACGAGGTGGCCGGGGTTCAGGTCTGGAGCGACCTCACGTTCATCACCGCAACTGATGCCGAGGACTGCGTTCGCAAGGTCATCCAGCTGGTCACGGAGTTCGTGCCGCGCGCGCTCAAGTGGCCGCATCCGGTCAACGACGTGCAGGTGCTGGCGCCGATGCACAAGGGCGTGGCCGGCGTTTCCAATTTCAACGTGCAGCTCCAGGGCGCGCTCAACACCGGCGGGGGCGTGCGGGCCGCCCTGCGCACGGCCGCTGGCGAGTTCCGGCCCGGCGACAAGGTCATCCAGCTCCGCAACAACTACGACAAAAACCTCTTCAACGGCGACATCGGCGTCATCACGGCGGTGCACGCCGATGCCGGCACGCTTGACGCCGATTTCGACGGCGCGCGGCACAACTTCGGGCGGGCCGAGTTCGGCGATCTCGCGCTGGCCTATGCGATCAGCATCCACAAGTCGCAGGGCAGCGAGTATCCGGTCGTGATCGTACCGCTGCTGAAGGCGCATTTCATGATGCTGCAGCGCAACCTCCTCTACACCGCGATCACGCGCGGGAAGAAGAAGGTGTATATCGTCGGCGAGCCGGCGGCCTACGCGATGGCCGTCCGCAACAGCGAGTCGAAGCGCCGCATCACCCACCTGCGGGAGAAGATTCTGGGGTAGGGCCGGTCTGTGATTTCACGGTCGCTTCACCTTTCCATGGTAGGGCTCGACCTTGTGTCGAGCCTTGTCGGCGCAGGACCGGCACTGAGGCCTCACGCGAGGTGAGGCCCTACGAAAACGACAATCCGCCAGCCGATTGTGAATACGCGCCACCTTCGGCCAAAATTAAGGTTGGCCGGGATTGGCGCGGCTCCTTCAGGCTGCGGACATGGCGAAAACGGCGGACATCCCGCGGACGTTCATCTCCCAGCTCAGCCTCACCGGCCGCTCCGGTGGGCGCGTCCGGGCGCTCACGGGTTTCCGCAAGGCCGTGCACACCGAGCCCGATGCCGTCAACCCCGCCACCCAGGCCTTTCTTGCGCGCCTGTGCGCGGCCGAACTCGCGGCCGAGGGCGAGGCGTTCTTCCAGCGCACCCGCACCGCGCTCGGGTACCGGCGGCGGGATCTCACGCTCGACGTCGCCAGTCCGGCCGCGGTGCTGACCGCGCGGGACTTCACCCTCGAGATCGCCTATGCGCTCGAAGCCGGCGATCCCGCGGCCTACGCCGTCACCCGGACGTTGCACGGCCTGCACAGCGGGGACCTGGTGCGGACGGCGGAGTTTGACACGCTGTTTGCCGGCCTATTCTCCGCCATCGTCTTTACCCTGACGAAGGGGGTGCGGGTCGACGCTGTGGTTGACGTAGTCGAGGGGCTGGCGGACGCAGCCGGGCTGACCGTGGACTATCCCTCCGACTGCCGGCATTGCGTACTGTCGGTCGAGGGCGTGTCGGCCCAGGTGGTCTGCGACGGTGCGACGCTGGAGATGCGTTTCGCCCGCGGGGGCTCACCGCGCGAGCTGGTCGAGGAATTCGAGGTCGTCCGCCGGGCCTTTGCGCTCACCAAGAACCGCGTGCTGGCGGGGCTGATCTGACCGGCCGGGGCGCCCCTGCCGCCGGGAAAAATGCCACCTTTCCGCCCTGCGGGCTTGGCGGCAGGGCACTTTTCCACATTGTGCGGTCTAACTCTCCCCATGAAACTGCGTTCCCTCCTTGGTCTGGCGTTGTTCAGTGCCGTTCCGCTGTCCGCCGCCGACACCCCCGCTCCCGCCGCCGTCGAGGGCTTTGCCTTCGTCAAGACGGTCGGCGACATCTCCGAGTACACCCTGTCCGCCAACGGCCTCCAGGTGCTGCTGCTGCCCGACCATTCGGCGCCCGTGCTCACTTTCATGGTCACCTACCATGTGGGTTCGCGTAACGAGGTCACCGGCACTACCGGCGCGACGCACCTGCTCGAGCACCTGATGTTCAAGGGCACGCCCAACCACAACCGCGCCGCGGGCAACAACGTCGACCAGCTCCTCGAGCGGACCGGTGCCAACTACAACGCGACCACCTGGATGGACCGCACCAACTACTACGCCGAGCTCGGCAGCGAGCACCTGGAGAAGGTCGTCGAGATGGAGGCCGACCGCATGCGCAACCTCTCGCTGCGCGAGGAGGACCGCCAACCCGAGATGACCGTTGTTCGCAACGAGTTCGAACGCGGCGAGAACAGCCCCATCGGCGCACTGGAAAAGGAGATCTTTGCCGCCGCCTACATCGCCCAGCCCTACCACCATCCCACGATCGGCTGGCGCAGCGACATCGAGAAGGTCTCGATCGAGAAGCTGCGCGAGTTCTACAACACGTTTTACTGGCCCGACAACGCGACCGTGACGATCATCGGTGACTTCGTGCCGGCGACGGCCCTCGGCCTCGTCAAAAAATACTACGGGGTCATTCCGAAGTCCCCGCACCCGTTCCCGCAGGTCTACACCGAGGAGCCGGAGCAGTCCTACCCGAGGCGGGTCGGCGTCAAACGCTCCGGCCAGCTCGGGGTGGTCGCCATCGCCCACAAGATCCCCCCGGCCACCCATGCGGACTACGCCCCGCTGGCGGTGCTCAGCGCGGTCCTCGCCGACGGCAAGAACAGCCGCCTCTACAGGGCCCTCACGGACCAGAGCCTCTCGACCGGCGTTTCCGCCTCCGCCAACTTCAACCGCGACCCGACGCTCCACTTCATCTACATCCCACTCGCGCCGGGCGTGAAGCACGAGGACGTCGAGAAGATCGCCCTGGCCGAGATCGAAAAGGTGAAGAAGGATGGCGTGACGCCGAAGGAGGTCGCGACGGCTGTGGCCAAGATGCTCGCTGATTCTGCCTTCCAGCGCGACGGATCCTTTGCCATCGCCGGCAACCTCAACGAGTGCATCGCCGCCGGTGACTGGACGCTCTACTACACGGTGGACGACGCGATCAAGAAGGTTACGCCGGCCGATGTGCAGCGCGTCGCCAACCGCTACCTCGTCGAGGACCAGAGCACGACGGGCTGGTTCATCCCCGTCCTTCCGCCCGACGAGAATGCCGGCAAACCCTGAGCCGTCTCCAAGCGTCACCGCCCTATTCCCGCCATGAAATCTCCCCTGCGCCTTTTCCTGACCATCGCCAGCCTGGCGGTTATCTCCACCTTCGGACTCGCCCAGCCCCTCGCCCCCGCGGCCACCGTCGACGCGCCGACCGATGCCGGCGCCCGGATCGCCGCCAACGTCGTCCGCACCCGCATCGCCGGCATCGACGTCCTCGCCTGCAAGACCGGGGTGAAGGAGGTCGTCACCTTCCACGGCTCGCTGCCCGCCGGCGACCGTTTCGCCCCCGTCGGCAACCTCGCCATCCCGACGCTGGTCGGCGAGATGCTCGACAAGGGCACGACGCAGCACGACAAGTTCGCCATTGCCGACGAGCTCGAAAGCGTCGGCGCCGGGATCAGTTTCGACACGGGTGGCTCGGTGGTCACCTTCAGCGGCAAATGCCTGCAGAAGGACATGCCGCTCGTCATCAGCCTGCTGGCCGAGCAGCTCCGCACTCCGGCGTTTGCGCCCGAGGAGCTGGCCAAGGTCAAGCAGCAGCTCGCCGGCCATTTTCAACGCGCACTGGAGAGCACCGACTACCGCGCCGGGCAGTCGTTTGCCTCCACGCTCTATCCGCCCGGCCATCCCAACTACGAGCCGCCCACCGAGGCCTACCTCGCCGCCATCAAGGCCGCCACCATCGACGACCTGAAGGCGTTTCACGCGAAATACTACGGCCCCGCGCACCTCACGCTCGTGGTCGTGGGCGACATCGACGTCCCGTCGCTCCAGGCCGAGGTGGGCAAGGCGTTCGCCGGCTGGACCGGCGGGGTCGCTCTCGATCCCGTGCCGCCGCTTTCGCCGACCGACTCGGCGAAAGAGAAGACCGTCTTCATGCCCGACAAGACCAGCGTTACCGTGACGTGGGGCCAGACGACCGGTCTCAAGTACACGGATCCCGACACGCTGGCGCTGCGCGTGGGCACGGCCATCCTCGGCAGTGGTTTTACCGGACGGCTCATGGCCAACGTGCGGGACAAGGAGGGTCTCACCTACGGCATCTATTCCAGCGTGGCCAACGACACCTTCACCGATGGTGACTGGAAGATCGGCGCGACTTTTGCCCCCGCGCTGCTCGACAAGGGCCTCGCCTCCGCCAAGCGCCAGCTGCTCGCTTGGTACAAGGACGGCGTCACCGCCGACGAGTTGGAGCGGCGCAAGACCAACCTCGTCGGTACCTTCAAGGTCGGACTGGCCACGACCGATGGCCTGGCGGGCTCGCTGCTCAACGTGGTGCACCGCGGCCTAGACGTGTCCTGGCTGGACGATTATTCCCGGCTGATCAACTCACTCACGCCTGAGCAGGTGAATGCCGCGATCAAGAAGCACATCAACCCCGACAACCTGGTCCTGATCAAGGCTGGCACCGTGCCTGAGGCCAAGACCCCCTGAACCGGGGCGACGCCGCCGGGTCGATTTAGCCTAGAAAAGGCAGTCGTAACCACGGATATCACGGATGCACACGGATGATCAATCCATGGCAGATATTCTGGCCTTCACCCAGCAGGTGAACAGATTTTGCGCGATCGATATTTCTCCATGCTCAGTATCCGCGTTATCTGTGCAATCCGTGGTTGGATTGAACTGCCGAATTTAGGTTTAGGTGCTCGCAGGCGGTAGCCCGGAGGCTGCCCCGCCCACGCGGGGGACTTATTTCGCGGCGGCGGCCCGGGCCACCTCGACGGCGTAAACGTGTTTCGCACCCTCGAAGTTTCCGGTGAACACGACCCATTTGCCGTCGGGCGTGAAGGTCAGGTTGGGCTCCACCCCGCCGCGCGGCCCCGTGACGTAGTTGTGCTTCGCCATGTTCACGAGCTTCTCGCGCTGCATCGAGCCGTCGGCCTGCGGGCGCAACAAGTTGATCCACTGGCCGTCCTTGGCGAATGCGACCTGCGTGGGGTCACCGCCGTCGCTGGCAAAGAGCTTCCCATCGCGCGAAATATTGAAATGCACACCCCACCAGTCGCGTTCGAGGTGGTAACGTGTTTCTTTTCCCGTGGCGAGGTTTACGCCGGCGAGCCAAAAATCCTTGCTGCGGGGCAGTTGCAGGTCGAACCACACGGTCGTGCCATCGTGGCTCCAGAATTCATGGCCGGCGATTTCCATATCCATCGTGCGGGTGTGCAGGAGGCGCTGGCCGGTGCCGTCGGTCCGGATCACCCAGACGCGGTCCACCTCGTGCCAGGTGCCCTCGTGGCAGTAGAGGAGCAGGTTCGGATCGGTGGGCGAAAACTGCAGGTGGTTGAGCCAGGCAAACTGGTAGCCGGTGGTCAGCGCCGCGCCGGTCTTCAGATTGGTGAAGGTAAACGCCTCCGAGGCCTCGTTGGGAATGCGGCGCGAAAGGCCGTCCTCCTTGGTGGCGGCATACTCCTCGTCGGGCGTGAGTGGGATGCCGGCCTTGATTTTGTCGCCGAACATCCGCTCGCGCTGCGGCAGCATCACCCTCGGCGGAGGCGGCGTCACCTGGCCGGTGGGATCGGTGGCGTTCAAGGTAAGGACGCTGAAAGTTTCGTCGGCGTTGATCTCGTTGCCGCGGACATTCGGAACCGTCCGGACCGCGTGGGTGTCGAGGTTCGCGGCGAAAAAACCGGATGCCGGGGTCGCAGCGATGGCTGGCGGCACTGCCGATGGAGTGGCGGCGCCCGAACTGCTGGCCGGGTCGCTGCCCCGGCTGCCTTGCGCGGGGGATTGAGCCAGGTCACCGACCTGGCCTGCAGCGGTTGGAGCCGGGGTCGCGGCCGCCGCGGCACTGCGACGTCCACCTGCGCCGGCCCCACCGCGGCGGCCGCCGCCGCGCGTGAAGTAAACTTCGCGGGTGCGGGTTGCCATCTCGACGGCGCTGGCGCCGGGGACGACCAGTTCGAGTTTAGGCTCGCCCTGGCCGAGCGTGGTGAGGTCCACCGCGACGATGCCGGCGGGGGCGTTGAAGATGAACTTGTCGCCCTCGGGCGTGTAGCTGTTCTGGTGGAAATAGAGCGCGCTGCTGTTGGGCGTGTCGGACAGCCGGATGACCCGGTGGCCGGTGTCGGGATCAATCCACTCGCGCGGCAACGCGGCGGGCGCGGGTGCGGCGGACGTGGGGGCGGCATCGGCGGCGAAGACACGGAGCGCGGCGGTCATCGAGAGCAGGAGCAGACGGGGGAGTTTCATAGGGAAAGCGGAGGAGAAACGTTCAACATTCAACATTCAACATTCAACATTCAACGTCCAAGGCCGGAAGCGCGGTCGGCGTATTTCACTGAACGTTGGATGTTGAATGTTCAATGTTGGACGTTGCCGTGGTCTTCGCTATTTCCACGGCAAAGACCTGTGAGCCATGGGCGGCGCCGAGCAGGTTCGAGCGGAAAACGATCCACTTCATGTCCGGAGAAAAGCTCACGTTGGGTTCCAGGCCGTAGTCGTGCTTCGCCAAATTGACGAGCCGCTCCGCCTTGAACTTGAGCACGGTCACGTCATCGGGGCCGACCTTCAGCGTCTCAGGCGCGCTCGCGTCGGGGGTGAACAGGTAGATCCACTGGCCGTTGTTGCCGCGCGCCACGCTGTTCGGGCCACCGCCGTCGCCGGCGAAGAGCTTGCCGTCGGGCGAGACGTTATAATGTACCGACCACTCATTCTTCGGGAGGGTGTAGCGTGTGCGGTGGCCGGTCGCGAGGTTCACGCCGCCGACCCAGAACAACTGGCTCTTGGGCGTCTGCAAATCATACCAGGCGTCCTTGCCGTCGGCCCCCCAGAACTCGTGGCCGGCGATCTCGTTCGCCATGGTGCGGGCGTGAATGAGGCGCGGCTCGCCGCCGTCCACACGGATTTGCCAGACGCGGTCGACCTGTTCCCACGGGCCCTCGTGGCAATACATCAGGAGCTTCGGGTCGGTGGGTGAAAACTGCACGTGGTTCAGCCAGTCGTGCTCGGCGTGGAAGAACTTGTTCACCGCGCCGGTCTTCAGGTCCACGGTGTAGAGCACCATCGGCACCACGGCGCGGAGGCGCTGCGGCAGGCCCTGGTTGCCCGTCCAGGCCGGGCCGATCGCGCCCAGCGGACCGGGCGCGGCGTCGCCCGAGCCGGCGAGCAGCGTTTCGTCGGCATTGACGGTGAAGCCCGCGCCGTAACGGAGTTCCTCGGGCAGGGTGCCGACTTGGCGGGTCGCGCCGGTGTCGAGGTTGGTAGCGAGAATGTCCGCGCCCCGGGTGAAAAAGACCGTGGGCGTCCGGCGGCCGACGACGATATGCCCGAGGCGGGCGTCGGCCGGGGAGTTGTCATGCGTGTCGATGCGCATGGTGGGCGCGACGCCGAGCGTGACCTTTTTGATTTCGCGCGTCCGCAGGTTGATCGTGGCGATGCCGTCGGGCACGGTGACGACGATGCGGGTGCCGTCGGGCGTGTAGGTGTTCTGGTGGAAGTAGAGGCTCTGGGTGTTGTCCTCGCTGGACAGGCGGACGACCCGGTGGCCGGTGTCGGGATCGATCCACTCGCGCGGCAGGTCTGCGGGGGCGGGCGCCGGAGCAGGAGCCGAGCTGTTGGCCGGGGCGGCGGCAGGCAGCGGCGGCATGTCAGCCGCACGGGCGAGCGCGCAGGAAAGCAGGAACAGGGTAAACGATTTCATGGAGGGGTTGTCCGCGGGGTGAAAAAGCCGTTTGAAGTCTGGTCGCGGGCCGACCAGGGGGGCAATCCCGAATGCGTGCCGGGGAACAAACCATCGGAGAAACGATGCGGCCCGCCCAAGCGGCTGGGGATGGGCTGGGCGCTTCGCTGCGCGAGCCGGCTTGGAGTAGCGCAGTCATCCCTGCCAGCTCCGAAAGCCGCACCGCCACAGATACTGTCTGGAAGCCTGCGCCATTTCCCAACACTCGGCGGAGACCAACCAGCGCAATCAGCCCGGCGCACCGTCACCCACCGCCGCGCCCCTGCGGATTCTGGCGTGGGGCATCCCGGCGCGCTTCGAGCTCGGGACGGACGGCTGCCAGAAAGTCCTCCACGGAATAAAGCGTCCTGGCCTCCAAGCTGCGAACTTTTCGCGCCACCGGGTCTTCCGGGCGTGCGGTCTCCGCCACCGGGTAGAGATAGTCCGGTCCCCCGGTTACTGACTTGAGCCAGAGCACCGTCCAAAGGCCGCCAAATTCCAACAGCCGGGGCTCAAACACCCCGGACTTCACCTGCTCCAGCACCACCACTTCGTTCAGGGCCCGGGGGACGTCCTTCCCCATGAATTGACCCGCCGAGGTAATCTTGCCATGCACTGCGATCACATGGGCAAACGGCACTCCGTGGCCGCCTGTCGTGTAAATGAACGCATCGAGGGGCTTGGCCGTTTCAAGACCGCCGGCGAGGAAATCGCCCCGGAAGCTTTCGATGGGATGACTGATCTGCTGTGACTGCATCTGCGGCCCCAGGCTGGCCGGACCGGCGACAAAGCGCAGCGGACCGGCCGGGGTGGCCGATGCACCCGAGGCATTGGCGGGGGCGGGAAAATATCCGGCCAGATCGACGAAGGGTGCCGACGCGGCGGGGCCCCGGCCCGATGGCGGGACACGGTCGGGGAACTGGACGAACTGGATGCCGTTGATGATGTCGTCGGCTGCCTGGGCCATGCTGGTGATGAGCTTTTCCCGCGCGCCGCCGAGGTCGCCGCCGGGGACGGTTTGCAACGCGACGAGCGCGGCTTTCAGGGCGGCGAGCGTGCGATACATGCTCGGCTGGACCGCGGGGGCCGGCTGGCGCATGGCATCGATCCGGATCAGGGCCGCGTCAGCTGCGGGCGAAGCGGGCGCAGGCAAGGCACCGGAATCGGGATGGTTGCGGGCGAGTTCCAGGGCGGCGTCGGTGGCGGAGAGGGCCTGCGCAAGGTCCTCCAGCCCCTTTTCCACAAAGCCGCCATGGGTGGCGACGGTTGCCTCGTGGAGAGTAGTGGCTGCCTGATCAAGTGCCATTCGCACGGCGGCAAGGCGGATGGAGGTCGTGTCGGAGGCTTCATCAGCCGGCGCAGGGGCGGCGGCGAACGCGGCCGGCAGGAGCAACAGTTGGACGGCGATGAGGCCGCAGACGAAGGCGGAGTGAGGTTGCATCGTTGGGTGACCACAGCTATGACGTGCGGGAGCGGAGAAAAGTATCGCGGCGCAGCCAAGCCGATGCTCTGCAACAAGGTATGCAGGAGGGCCGGACGCTCCTCGCGCGGCCGGTTTGCCCTCACCCCGCCCATTTGAGGTGGAATGGGACGTCCCCACCGCGCTCTCCGAAGCGGGTGAGGGCACCCCGCCCACATCTTCCAGCAATCGTCGCAGACCGAGCGCGTCGGGACGCCCCGCTCCACCGCGGAACTGTGGTGCTGGTAGGTTGCGCACCCCGCGGCGGGCGGGTGCCCATCTCACGGAGCCGGCGAGATCAACGGTTTGACCGGCGCCGGCACGGCGGCGGCTCCGGGCGTGAGCCGGTAGTGAATAAAATCCACATCCACCACCCCGCCGGCGGGGCCGTAGCAAAAGACCCCGAGCCGGGCGCCCTTCCAGCTCGCGAACTTCAGCGGGAATTCGGCGCCGGTTTCGGTGAAGGTCCGCCCGTCGGTGCTGAACGCCAGCCGCGCGACCCCGCCGTTGTATTCACCGCGCAACCACACGTCGCCCCCCGGTAGCGCGGGACCGTGGCCGCCGCCCGCCCACTGGAGGGTGCGCTGACCGCCCTCCTGTCCGACACCGATCCAGGCGAATTCCTGGCCGCAGATGAAGGCGAAGCCGGTGCGCTGGCCGTCGGCCAGCGCCCGCACGTCCAGCTTTACGTCCGCCGTGCCGGCGTCGCCCCAGAGCTTTTCCGTGAGGGTGTTGCGCGCCGTCGCGGGACCGGCGGCGGGCCGCGCCGTCAGCCGCAGCCAGCCGGGCCGCGCCGTCAGCGACCAAGCGGCCGCGTCCGGATTGTGGTTCCATTGCCAGAGTGGCGCGAGGACCGGACCGTTGAACTCGTCACTCAGCGCCGGCCGCGCGACCGGAGAGCTGCGGCCGACGTCCGGCTTCGCCCACCGCTCGACCGGCTGACCCTGGTCGCCAAACACCGGCCAGTCGTCCGCCCCCCACTGCACCGGCAGCAGATAACTGATGCGCCCGAGATAGCCCGCGGACTTGAAGCCGATGAACCAGGCCTGGCCGTTGGCGAGCTCGACCAGTCCCCCCTGGTGCGGACTGCCGTCGGGCAGCACCACCCGGCGCTCGTACGGTCCTGTGATCGTTTGCGCGCGCAACACCGTCTGTCCGCCTTTGGTCACCCCGCCCTCGGGCAGCGAGATGTAATAATAGCCGTGCCGCTTGAACAGTTTCGGGCCTTCCGCGACCGGGCCGCGGTAGATCTCGACTCCGTCGTCGAGCAGGCGGGTGCCGTCGGGGCTGAGCTTGTGCAGGAGCAGCGGCCCGGCGCCATACACGCTGTGCACCAGGTAGCCCTGGCCGTCGTCGTCCCAGAACGGACACGGATCCTCCCAGCGGTCCACCGCCCGCACCGTCACGGTCTCCGACCAGGGCCCGGCGGGGTTCTTTGTGTGCCACATGAAGAGCCCGTCGTGCGGGGTGCAGACATAGACGTAGTATTCACCGGCATGATACCGGAGCGTCGGCGCCCACGTGCCCTCGGCGTAGCCCTGCATCGTGTCGTATTTTGGACTCATCGTCAGCCGCGCAAACACCTGGCCGACGATCTCCCAGTTCACCAGGTCGCGGGAATGCAGCACCTGAATGCCTACAAAATGAAAATCCGAGGCGACCAGGTAGAAATCGTCGCCCACGCGAATCACATCGGGATCCGAAAAATCGGCTGGAAGGATCGGGTTGCAGTAAGTGCCGTCACCCTGGTCACCCCAGACGGGAACCGCGTCCGGGGCCGCCGCCACCGGCAGACCAGCCGGGGCCGCCCCGACCGCGCCGGGCATCAGCACCAAGGCGAGGCTCAGGAGGACGGACTTCATCGTGATCGGTTGGGCCGGAAGGCGGCGGGCGGTATCATTCCTGCACCGACACGACGGAGGCGACGGCGTCGGCGGGCGCTGCGGCTGTGAGCACTGCGGTTGCTCCTTTGAGGCCATCCGCGCTGGCGGAGATCTTGACCGCGCCGCCTTGCCGCGCCGCCTGCACAATCGCGAGGCACATCCCGGCAAAGGCCTGGCGGTGGTCGGCCTTGTAGTCTTCGTGGCTGGACTGGTCGCCGTTGTCCACGCCGATAAGCGCAGCCGGGCCCTGCACGGCAAAGGTCACGAGGTTGGCCGCGTCGGGCACCACCGTGCCGGCGGTATCGACGACCTCGACGGTGGCGTGGACCACGTCGCGCGCATCGGCCACCAGGGCGGTCCGGTCCACCGTGAGGCGGAGCGCGGCCGGGGCGCCGGCGGTGCGCACCTCGGCCTCGCAGACCGCGCGGCCATTCTTGTAGCCGACGGCCCGGAGCGTACCCGGCGCATAGAGCACGTCCCAGTCGAGGTGCAGGTCGGCGGTGGTCGGCATCACCTGCGGGTTGGCGTAGGTGTTCCATCCGCCCTTCGTGCCCAGGCGGGGAAATTCGCGCGCCTTGGCCCCGCAGCTCCGGCCGTTGAGAAAGAGCTCCACGACGTCGCAGTTGGTGTACGCGAGCACCGGGATGACCGCACCCTCGCGCCCGGCCCAGTTCCAGTGCGGCAGCAGGTGCAGCATCGGTTTTTCGGTCCAGAGGCTCTGGTAAAAATAGAAGGCGTCCTTGGAGAATCCGCAGGTGTCGAGCGCTCCGCTCGTGCTGCCCTTGCGGGGCCAGGCGCCGGCTTCGCCGAGGTAGTCGATGCCCGTCCACATGAAATGCCCGATGACATAGTCGTGCGTGAGCGCGAACTTCCACAGCTGCTCGACCCGGATCGTGCTCGTGGCGTAGGCCGCGCGCACCGGCAGCGGAGCCGGCGCGCCTGCGGGAGACACCGGTGCCGCCTCGGGGGTCGCTGGCGCGCCGCGCCGCGCTCCGCCGCGGCTCGCCAGGCCGCCGCCCAACGCCTGGAACAGGTAGGAGCCGCGTACGCCGCCCACGCCCGTGTCCTCCGTGCCGATGAACCGGCGCTGGGGGTAGGCGACGCGGTCGTCGGCGAAGAAAGTTTCCCGCCGTGTGCCCCAGCGGTCGACGTAGTTGTAACCGACGATGTCGAGCAGGCTGGTGAAGGTATCCGGCGCCTCCCCCTGGTCGTTGAAGATATTGTCCATTGCGGCCGTGACGGGCCGGGTCGGATCCTCGCGGTGGAACGTCTCGACCAGCGGGCGCAGCACCCCGGGGCCGCCGGGCTGGCGCTGCTCGAGGATTTCGTTGCCCGCGCTCCACAGCACCACGCTGGGATGGTTGCGGTCGCGCCGGATCAGCGCCACCAGGTCGCGCTGGGACCACTCGGCGAACAGCCGGTTGTAGCCGTTGCCCTGGGCCTGGCTCTTGCCGGACTGCCATTCGTCAAACGCCTCGTCCATCACCAGGAAGCCGAGGCGGTCGCACAGGTCGAGCAGCGCCGGGTCGGGCGGATTGTGGCTCAGGCGCAACGCATTGCAGCCCATCGCCTTCAGGGTGAGCAGCCGCCGCTCCCACACGCCCGCGGGCACGGCCGCGCCGACCGCGCCGGCCTCGTGGTGCAGGCACACCCCGAGCATTTTGACCGGCTGGCCGTTGAGCAGGAAACCGCGGCTGACGTCATACCGGAGCTCACGCACGCCGAACGGAGTCTCGGTGACGTCCACGGTCACGCCGCCGGTCTGCACCGACGCGCGCAGGCGGTAGAGGGCGGGCGTGGCCGGCGACCAGAGCTGCGGCCGCGGCAACGCGAGATCCTGGTCGAGCGCCTGCAATCCGCGGGCCAGGTGGGCGGCGGCCGAGCCGGTGGCCACGACCGTGCCCGCGGCGTCGAGAATTTCGCTCGTGAGCGTGACGTCCGACTCGGTGGGCGCCTCGTTGAGCAATTCGGCGCGGACGTGCACGGTGGCGGCGTCGGCCGTGATGCTGGGGGTGGTGATGAACGTGCCCCACCGCGCCAGGTGCACCGGAGCGGTGACGGTGAGCCAGGTGTGACGGTAGATGCCCGAGCCGGAATACCACCGGCTGTTCGGCTGAAGCGAATTGTCGACGCGGACGGCGAGGACGTTCGCTTCGGCACCAAACTTCAGATGGGGCGTGAGGTCGAAGGCGAAGCTCGTGTAGCCGTAGGGCCACCGGCCGAGGCTCACGCCGTTGAGCCAGACTTCACTGTTCATGTAGACTCCGTCGAATTCGACCGAGATCGGTTTGCCCTGCAGTGCCGGCGGCAGCGTGAAGTGTTTCCGATACCAGCCCACGCCCATGGGCAGGAAACCGCCCGCACCGCCGGTGGGCGCGTTGCGGTCGTAGGGTCCCTCGATGCTCCAGTCATGTGGCAGGTCGAGCTTGCGCCAGGCCTGGTCGGCGAACGCCGGCGCCTCGGCGCCTGGCGCGTCGCCCTTGCTGAAGCGCCAGCCGAAATCGAAGGACTCGTGGATCCGTCCCGGGACATCGGGGGCGGCACCCGTCGCGGCACCAGCGAGCGCGAGGGGGAGGAGGAACAGCGCAAACGTCTTCATGGGGTGGATTCCACAAGAGACGGGTGAAACCCACGGTAGTCTGACGGAGCCGGGCTCCGGCAGGCAATGGCCAATGCGCAGCCAGCCCCGGTCTTCCGCACGAGGTTTTGGGCTGCTGGCCGCCCGGCCGGTCAGCGCAGGCATCCTTACCCACTTCGAGCAGCTTAACCGGACCGGAGGCAGGCCAGGATGCCTGCGCTACTTCGAAAATCCGTCGTGGAGAGAAGCGCCCAGTTCTTTCTTCGTTCCGCTTTATCTTACTTGTTCGGCAGAACAAATCAGCCGGGGGGAGGAGAATTAAGGCCGAGAAGAAAGAAAAAGATGATGAGTATCCAAGGGAAGCCAAGCCAGCGACCTGGTCTACAGTCAAACCCGGTTCACCACTTGTCCGTGCGGAACTGCGGAGCGGGGAGGCCGGCGGCGTTGAAGAGGTTGCAGCCGTCGGGGAAACGCTCCCACGCGTAGCGCACCGCCACCGGCGCGGGCACGCCGGGGCTGCTCACCACCACCGTGTCGCCGACAATCTTTGCCTCGGCCGGGACAAACTTCTGGTCCGCGCCTGCGACGCTGAACCATTTCAGCGGCGCGTTGCCCTTCGCCACGAGGCCTCCGCCGAGATGCGTGAACGTCACTCGGATCGCGCCGCCCTCGACCTTCATCGCGTCGTAGACGGGGCCGGAGAATTCGATCTTCCGGCCGTAGGTGTTGGCGAGCGCGATGCGGGCCAGGCGGTCGCCTACGTCCTGCTTGTTCTTCGGGTGGACGGCGTTGGCCTCGCCGATGTCAGTCGCAACAGCCATGCCGGTGTCTGGCAGCGTAAGGGCGGCGGTCTGGGCCTCGCGCACCTCGGGCCGGTTGCTGCCGCTGTTGGCCAAGCCGGCGAGCTGCACGAAATAAAACGGAAACGGTACGACGCC
Organism: uncultured Opitutia bacterium; assembly: GCA_903873805.1. GTDB lineage: Bacteria > Verrucomicrobiota > Verrucomicrobiia > Opitutales > Opitutaceae > CAIQQB01. Next base: position 14,719 of record CAIQQB010000003.1, read on the forward strand.
CGTCGCACCAGACGGACGCCCCCAGAGCGTGCGCCAGTCGTTGATCAGCGTGGCATTGAGCTTCGCAAACTGGGGGAGGCTGCCGGTAATGGATTCACCCTGATACCAGATTACCCCGCGCACGGCGTAGGGCACGACCGGCGCAATGAGGCCGTTGTACAGCACGGTGGGATTGTGCTGGTCGGTGGCGGGGCTGGACGGACCGCGGGCGGCGCGCCCCGCGCGGGCGCCACGGGCCGCCGCGCCACCGGCAGCGTTGGGGGTCCCGGCGTTCTGGGCGACGCCGGCGGCGGGAGCGGCTGCCGGCGGCGTGGCGGCGGGAGCGGGAGTCGCCGGGGCGTTGCGGAAGGCCTCCATCTTGGCGTCAAATGCATCCAGCAGCGGTATCAGCTCCGGATCGGCGGCGAGGGCCTCGCGGCGCACCCAGGCCTGCGCCGTGCTCGCACCAAACGTGAGCGTCAGCAGGCCGACCGGCACCTTGATGTCCTTCTGCAGCTGGCGCGCAAAGATGTAGGCCACGGCGGAAAACGCGGGCACCGTCTCGGGGCTGCACACCTTCCAGGTCGCGGTCACATTGGCCTGCGGCTCGGCGATGCGGTCGGGCCGGCCGCGGAATTCCCGGATGAGCGGGTAGTGGGCGGCGGCAATCTCCTCCGCCTCATTGGCGATGCCGGCAAAGCTCGCCACCGCTTTCGACACCGTGAAATCCATATTCGACTGGCCGGAGCAGATCCACACTTCGCCCACCAACACATCGGCGCAGGTGACGGCCTTCGCCGGGTCCGCGCCGCTGATCGTGAGCACGCGGCCCTCGGCGGAGGCGGTCAGCGGGGCGAGGTCGACGCGCCATTTGCCATCCGCCCCGGCGGTCGTCGCCTTGGTCTGGCCGGCAAACGCGACCGTGACCGGCTCGCCCGCCGCCGCCGTGCCCCACACGGGTACGGGCATGTCGCGTTGCAGCACGACGTGGTCGGAGAACAGAGTGGATGGCTTGACGTCGGCCCGCAGCGCAGCGGCGGCGAGCAGGGCGAGGACGGCGAATTTGACGGGGGTAGTTTTCATGGGAAGGGATGCAGACGAAAGCTGCCCGCGAATCACGCGAATGGACGCAAATGAAACAGGCAGAGACGATGGATTGAAATATCCGCGAGAATTTGCGCCATTCGCGGGAAAAGGATTGGTGCTCTCAATGCTCCACCAGGCCTGCGATGGGGTATTCCCATTTGTCGGTGCGGAACGGGCCGGCGGGGAGGCCGGCGGCATTGGTGAGGTTGCAGCCGAGGCCCTCGGGATAGTTGTCCCAGGCGTAGCGGACCGCGACCGGGGCGGCGACGGCCGGATTGCTCACGACGAGCGTGCCGCCGTCGATCTTCGCCTCGGCCTCGACAAATTTTTGGTCGGCCCCCGCGATGACAAATCCCTTGAGCACCCCGCCCTTGGCGACGAGGCCGCCGCCGAGATGGGTGAACGTCACGCGGGCCGCGCCGCCCTCAAACTTCGCGGCGGAGAATACCGGGCCGGAGAACTCGACCGGCTTCCCGTATGTGTTCGCGAGCGCGAGCAGCGTCAGCCGCTCGCCGAGCGGAGCCTTGTTGTGCGGGTGGACGTTCTTCGCCTCGCCGAGGTCGATCGTCACGGCCATGCCGGTGTGCGGCAGCGCCAGCACCGCGGCCTGTTCCTCGCGGATGCGCGGGTTGTTGCTGATGTTCTGCTGGCCGGGCAGCTGGACGAGGTAGAACGGGAAGTCGCCCTCGCCCCAGCGGGCGCGCCAGTCCTTGATCAGCGCCATCTGCACGTGGCCGTAGAGGTTGAGCCCGGGCGTGCCCCAGCAGATCGACTCGCCCTGATACCAGAGCGCGCCACGGATGGCGTAGGGGATGACCGCGTTCACCATGCCGTTGAACAGCACGGTGGCGGAATGCTGGTCGCGCGCCGGATCGCCGAGCCGGGCCGGACCGGCGGCGCGGGGCTTGTTGATCGGCGTCGGCCGCACGGGCGCGACCGCGGGCCGGTCGGCCGGCGCGGCGCGGAAATATTTTTCCGACTCGTCGATCGAATCGAGCATGAACTTGATCGCGGGGTCCGCCGCCATCGCCTCGCGCGAGATCCACGCCTCCGCGCAGCTCGCGCCCGACGCCACGGTGACGATGCCCACCGGCACGTTGAGCTCCCGCTGGAGATCGCGCGCGAAGAGGTAGCCGACGGCCGAGAATCCGGGGACGGTTTCCGGGCTGCACACCTGCCAGGTGCCGGCGACGGCCGCCTGCGGCTCGTAGCTCTTGGTGTCCCGGCCGGTGAACATGCGGATCTTCGGGTAATTCGCCGCCGCGATCTCCTGCTCCTCGTTGAGCAGGCCGTAGGGCGCGCCGCCTTGGACGGACTTGGAAACGTAGAACACCATGTTGGACTGCCCCGAGGCCAGCCAGACCTCGCCGACGAGCACGTCGTCGAGCTTCACGGGGGCGGCGGTTTTCGAGCCGGTGACGGTGAACACCTGGGCGTCGGCTGCGGTCGCGAGCGGGGCGAGGTCGACGCGCCACTTGCCGTCGGCGCCGGCGGTGGCCGAGACCTTCTGGGTGGCAAACTCGACGGTGACCTGTTCGCCGGCCTCGGCCGTGCCCCAGACGGGCACCTTCATCTCGCGTTGCAGGACCATGTGGCTGGTGAACGGGCTGGCGAGTTTCACATCGGCCTGCACGGCGGCGGCGGCGAGCAGCCAGACGGAGAACGTGGCCAGGGTGGACAGGTGGGGGGGCGTGTTTTTCATAAGAGGAATGGGCCGGTTGCGTGGCCGAAGACAAAGCGGGCGGAAACGGGGTAAAGACAGGGCGGGGTGGAACTCAATCTGGCAATTCGCGGGGTAGGAAAAGACGGGGAATGCCAACTGATCGTGCCAGCGGGGTCAAACGTTCTCGGGCGGCGACCGGGGAGATGTGCGCATCAACTCCATGTAGGCGGGGTGCCCTCACCCCGCTGGCTTGGGGTGGAGCGCGCCGTCTCGCGCGTTCTGCTTGAATGTAGCGCAGGCTTCCCAACCTGCTCCGAATCCGAGACCGGTTTGTCCGGAGCAGGCAGGGATGCCTGCGCTACGTTCGGCCACAGGCACGGGAATTCGGCCACGCCAACCGAATGGGGTGAGGCCCCCCCGCCGACCTTATGGAGCGGCAGGAGCGACGGCTGTTGCCAGCGGGGCGTCAACCTCGGGGGCGCCTTTCAGCTCGAGCACGACCGTCGAGGAGATCGGGTCGGGGGCGGTGGCGGGCAGCGTCACCGTCAGTCCGTCGGCCGTTTTCTCCGTCGCGAGCTGCGCGCCGGTGGCGAGCAGCGTGGCGGACGTGATCGCGTTGCGCAGGCCGGGCACCGCCAGCTTGCCGTCGGTAGGCCAGGTGAAAACGTGCAGGTAGAGCGTCGCGCCGGTGGCGGTGAGCTTCTTGGTCGCGCGGCCCCAGGCCGGGAGCTTGGGGAACGGGCTGGCGGTGGTGCCGTAAATGGCCGCGCCGTTGACCTTCAGCCACGCGCCCATCGCGCGCAGGCGCTCGACCTCGGGCTCGGGGATCACGCCCTCGGACGTAGGGCCGACGTTGAGCAGGTAGTTGCCGCCCTTGCTGGCGATGTCGATGAGGTTCTGCAGGAGCTTCTCCGTGGTCTTGAAATTCGTGTCGTAGGACTTGTAGCCCCAGGTGCCATTGATGGTCATGCAGGTTTCCCAGTCGCGGCCGGCCGGGTAGCCGGTGGCGGGGATGCGCTGCTCGGGAGTCTCGGTGTCGCCCTTGAACTCCGTGCCCTGGCTCGCGGTCGGGATGAGGCGGTTGTTCTGGATGATGCCGGGCTGGAGCTTCAGCGCGCCGGCCAGCTCGCGCGCGAGCTCGGGTGTCATCTCGGGCGTGGGCGTGTCCCACCAGAGCACGGAGACCGGACCGTAATGCGTGAGCAGCTCGCGCACCTGCGGGAGGGCCACGTTGTGGACGTAGCTGGCAAAGTCACCGTCCTGCGCGGCCTTGTCCCAGTGGCCGCCCTTCAGCGCGACACCGCCGGGATGGTGCCAGTCCTGGTCCTGCGAATAATAGAAGCCCAGCTTCACGCCGTATTTCTGGCATGCGGCGGCGAGCTCCTTGAGCGGGTCGCGTTTGAACGGCGTGGCGTCGAAGATGTTGAAGCCGTCCACCGCGGTGTGAAACATCGCGAAGCCGTCGTGATGCTTGGCGGTGATGACGATGTATTTCATGCCCGCGTCGCGCGCGAGCCGGACCCAGGCCTCGGCGTCGAATTTCACCGGGTTAAACTCCTTCGCGAAACCGGCGTAGTCGGCGACGGGGATTTTGGCGTTGAGCATGATCCATTCGCCGATGCTGGGGATCTGCTTGCCCTGGTAGGTGCCGGCCGGAACGGAGTAGACGCCCCAGTGGATGAACATCCCGAAACGCGCCTCGCGCCACCACGCCATGCGGGCGTCGCGGGCGGCGGGCGATTCGGCGGAGGGGGCGGAACTATCGGTCGATGCGGCCGGGGATGCCAGGTCAGCGACCGGGCCTACAGTGGAATTCGCGGCCAGCGCAGATAGGGCGAAGGCCAGCACCAAGCCGGCGCAGAGGGGCGGTGTCTTCATGGGGTGAGCGAGGGTGGACTGAAGGTGGGGTCAGGGCAAAGCGAAACGGCGCCGGCAGACGCGTAGCGACGAGCGCCAAGCGAGCCGACTGTCCTTGGTCTCAACAGTCTGCCGAGATGTGGGCGGGGTGCCCTCACCCCGCTGATTTGAGGATGGAACGACAAAGGGCGCAGCAAGTCCGCGCCCCTTCACGTCGGAAGCGGGGTGAGGGCACCCCGCCTACATTTTCAGAGTGAGGCACCACCCGAGTCCGGCATCCCCAGCACCCCTTCCTCACACCACTTCGTTGATCACCGGATTCGTGAGCGTGCCGATCTTCTCGATCTCGATGCTGACGGTGTCGCCGGCCTTGAGCCACACGGGCGGCTTGCGGGCGAAGCCGACGCCGTGCGGGGTGCCGGTAAGGATGACCGTGCCGGGCAACAGCGTTTTGCTCGCGCTCAGAAACTCGATGATGGCGGGCACGTCGAAGATCATGTCGTCGGTGTTCCAGTCCTGCATGGTCTCGCCGTTGAGGATCGTGCGGATCCGGAGCGCGTTCGGGTTCGGGATTTCGTCGGGCGTGACGAGGACGGGGCCGAGCGGGCAGAAGGTGTCGAAGCCCTTCCCCTGGCACCACTGGCCGCCGCCGCCGTCGCGCTGCCAGTCGCGCGCCGAGACATCGTTGCCGCAGGTGTAGCCGAGCACGTATTCCAGCGCCTGGGCACGGGAGACGTTTTTGCAGCGCCGGCCAATGACGACGGCGAGCTCGCACTCGTAGTCGACCCGCGTGCTGGGGAGCTTCTCCGGGATCTCGATCGGGTCGCCGGGATTTTGCAGGCTGGCGGTGCCCTTGAGGAACAGCACCGGATGCGCCGGGAGCGGGCTGTTGCTCTCGGCCGCGTGCTTTTTGTAGTTCAGCCCGATGCAGAGGATGTTGGCCGGGACGACGGGGGCGAGGAGCTTGCCCGGTGTGACCGGACGGTCGGTGACGCGAAACGCGCCCAGCAGGTCGCCGGTGATTTCGCGGGCGGTGCCGTCGGGCTGCAACGCAGCGTAAGCCGGGCCGGCGGGAGTGAGATGGCGAATGATTTTCATACGGCGGAAAGGAGGAGAGCGCGGTGGCGGGGACGGCGGATGCGGGGCCGAGCCTGGCCCCGGCGGACGGGTGACGTCAATTGTCCGGCGAAATGGCGGCTCCGGTTGAAAAACGGCTCGCCCCCGTCATCGTTTGCAACCATTTCACGCGCCATGCCGTCCGCCCGCCCACCCCGCCCGCTCACGCTCCTCATCGGCACGGCCAAGGGAGCGTTTTTCTACCACACCGATGAACGCCGCGAGCACTGGCAGCTCACGGGACCGCACCTCGGTGGCACGGCCGTCTACAGCCTCTGCGGTGACAGCCGCAACAGCCGCATCCTCGCCGGCACCGGCGGCAATTTCATGGCAGGACCCCTGATCAGCACCTCGACCGACCTCGGTGCCAGCTGGCGGCCGGTCGGCCGCGGTCCCGCCGATCCCTCCGGACCCGAGGCCAAGCTCAAGCACATCTGGCAGATCGTCCCCGGCCATCCGTCGCAGCCCGGCACCTGGTATGCGGGGGTGGACGACGCCGGCCTGTTTGTGAGCCGCGACGACGGGCAGACGTGGAGCGAGCTCGCCGGCCTCACGACCCATGCGACGCGGCCCGACTGGGTGCCCGGCTTCGGCGGCCTCTGCCTGCACTCGGTGCTGGTGGATCCGACGAATCCGTTGCGCCTCTGGGTCGCCATCTCGGCCGTGGGCGTGTTTCGCAGCGACGACGGCGGCGATTCCTGGAAGCTGTGCAACACCGGCCTGCGCAATGTCGCACCGGAATTCATCAAGGGCGAAGGCATGGGCCGCTGCGTGCACAAGCTGGTCCTTGATCCGGAGCGCCCCGGGATGCTCTACCAGCAGTTTCACGGCGGCGTTTTCAAGTCGACGGACGCCGGCGACACCTGGAGCTCGATCTCGGCCGGACTGCCGCACGATTTCGGCTTCCCGATGGTGATGACCCGTCGCGGCGACCTGTTCATCGTGCCGTTGCTCGCCGACACCAACCGCGTCGTGCCCGACGGCGCGCTCAAAGTCTGGCGCACGCGGGACCGCGGCGCCACCTGGCAGCCGCTGACGAACGGCCTGCCGCAGAAGGAGCATTTCGTCGGTGTGCTGCGGGACGCACTGGCCTGCGACCCGCTCGATCCGGCGGGGCTCTACCTCGGCACGACGATGGGGGAACTGTTCTGCTCGATCGACGACGGCGACCACTGGCGCCGCCTGCCCGCGCAGTTTCCGCGCATCACGTCGGTGAAAGTCTGGACGCGGTGAGGGGGAGGTTTTTGAAGTAGGAAACCCGGAAACCAAGAAACAAGCCCGTGCCCGACATTTGGTTTTCGTGGCTTCCGACCGTATCACCCGGCATCGATCAGCCCTTGGGCGCAACCTGCCGGCGGAAGACTTCGGCCAGCCCGGCCTTGTCGAGCCGTTTCTCCGCGATGGCGATCATGGCGTCGTAGAACTCGCCGGTAGGGTGGTCGGCCACTATTCCATTTGCCGCCAAAAAATTTAGCGCACTCAGCAGCGCCGCCCGCTTGTTGCCGTCCACGAACGGCTGATTCTCGGCGATATGGTAGGCATAGACAGCGGCGAGCTGGAAAAGGTCGGCGTTGCGGTAGAAATACTCGTGCAGCGGCTGGGCCAGAGCTGATTCCAAGGCATTTTCATCGCGAATGCCGTCCGCGCCGCCAAACTGCCGCAGGGATGCTTTGTGAATGGCCTCAACAGATTTGCGGGTGAGAAATACCGGCTCCTTCATTGGGCCAGCCGGCGCAACACGTCGCCATGTATCTTCATCAGCCGGTCATTGGTCTTCCGCACATCCTCCAACTCGGCATAGTGGATCTGTGGCGTGGCAGACTTCAGGGTTGGCTCAACAGTAACCTGCGCCGCGGGTTTCTTCGCGGTGTAGGTGGCGGCTGGCTCTTCGACTTTTTGCGGACGGCGCTTCATAGCACGATAAGCTTTGTCCGCGGCGGAAGGGTTGTCAATCGGCCGGGGAGACTGGCAGTGGTTCTGTTTGGCGCTTTTGGTAGGGACGTCACTCCGTGGCGTCCGCGGACGGCTCGGAGTGTCGCCCCTTCCATTCGGAATCCAGGCCATTTTGTGCCAAGACCGGGGAGGCTGGGCAGATCGGCTTGGGTCGGGCGCTTCGCCCTGCGGCCTCCGCCGAAAACCCCGCTCGCCAACCGGCGGCGCCCGCGGCAACCTCAGCCGCATGGAAGGCCAGTCCTGCTGCAGCCCGATGCGCCCCGCCGCGCCCGGCGATTCCCCTCCGCCGCCGGCGGCGGACGGCAATCCGCTCCGGCGCGTGCGCACCGGCGCGCTCGACGGCATGCCGCTGATCCCCGGCGGCGAGTTTCTCATGGGCTCGGCGGACGCCGACGGCTGGCCCGCCGACGGCGAGGGCCCGGTGCGCGCCGTCACCCTCCAACCGTTCCACCTCGACGCGTGCTGCGTGACGAACGAGCAGTTCAACGCCTTCGTCAACGCCACCGGCTACCGCACCGAGGCGGAGCGGTTCGGCTGGTCGTTTGTCTTCCACCTTTTCCTCACACCGGAGCAGCTCGCGCGGGTCACGCAGCGCGTCGTCGGCAGCGAATGGTGGTGCCGGGTCGAGGGCGCGGGCTGGCGCCATCCCGAGGGTCCCGGTTCCCATATCAAACAACGCTGGGACCATCCCGTCGTGCATGTCTCGTGGTCCGATGCGGCCGCCTACGCCGCCTGGGCCGGCAAACGGCTGCCCACCGAAGCCGAGTGGGAATGCGCCGCCCGCGGCGGGCTGGTGCAGAAACGTTTCGCCTGGGGCGACGAACTGCTGCCCGACGGCCGCCACCGCTGCAACATCTGGCAGGGCACCTTCCCCACGCACAACACCGTCGAGGACGGCTACGTCGGCACCGCGCCGGCCCGCAGCTTCAAGCCCAACGGCTACGGCCTCTTCAATGTCGCGGGCAACGTCTGGGAGTGGTGCCACGACTGGTTCAGCGCGGATTTCCATGTCACCGGTCCGCAGGGCGACCCCGCCGGCCCGCCCACCGGCCGGCACCGCGTCATCCGCGGCGGCAGCTACCTCTGCCACCACTCCTACTGCAACCGCTACCGCGTCGGGGCCCGGACGGCCAACACGCCCGACAGTTCGACGGGCAACACCGGGTTTCGCTGCGCGCGCGACGTGTGAGGCGCCGCCTCGTCGGTTCGGATGTAGGCTGGGTGCCCTCACCCCGCGGGAACGGACACGAGGCGAGGGCATCTCGCCCGCAGGTTCAACCGCCCCGCTCCGGCAGGAATCCAAGCTGCACCGGTCCCTGTCCCGGTCGTTTTCCCGCATTGACCCGGCCGGTGCCGCGCGCATCTTCCGCCAACCCCACCCGCCCATGCCTGGTCCGAAAAGCAACCGCCGGAATTTTCTCAAGGGCGCGGCCGCCCTCGGCGCTGCCGCGACGCTCAGCCGCCTGAACCGCCTCGTCGCCGCCCCCGCCATTCTCGCGGGACCGTCGGCCACCCCGAAATACAACGTCCTCTACCTGATGGCGGACGACATGCGCCCCGAGCTCGGCTGCTACGGCAACGCGCTCGTCCCGGCGCCCAACCTCGCCGCGCTCGCCCAGGCCGGCGTGCGGTTTGACCGCAGCTACTGTCCCTATCCGCTCTGCTGCCCGTCGCGCTCCGCCGTGCTCACCGGCCGCCACGTCATCAACACCGGCGTCTATGGCAACCGCACCTGGTTCGGCGACCTCCACCCGGAATTCGTCAGCCTGCCGAAATATTTCCGCCAGCACGGCTACGCCACACTCCGCACCGGGAAGATCTTCCACAACGGCATCGACGACACCGCGGCGTGGACCGAGGGCGGCGAGGCGCGCTACCTTCTGGCCGGCGAGGGCGAATCCGACCGGCTCGCGACCCTGCCGCCTGCCGGTGCCGCCCCGCCGTCGGACCTGGTGAAGCGCAACCAGGAGATCGCCCGCAGCACCGGCCTGACCACCGCCCAGTATTCCGACCGGGCCATCATGCTCGAGGGCGACGGCGAGGGCCACGCCGACTACGCGACCGCCGACACCGCCATTGCGTTTCTGCGCGCCCACCGCGAAGGGCCGTTCTTCCTCGGTTGCGGTTTCGTCAAGCCCCACAGCCCGCCGACCGCGCCGAAGAAATGGTTCGACCGGATCCCCCTCGACCAGATCCAGCTGCCGCCCGACTTCGCCGCGCACCGCACCCTGCCCCCGGGATTTCCCGAGGGCTGCCTGCGGCCGCGCAACGCCGACCTGTTCATCGGCCGCGATGCCTTGCCCGAGGAGGCGAAACGCATCACCCAGGCCTATCTCGCCTCGATCTCCTGGGCGGACTGGAACATCGGCCGCGTTCTCACCGAGCTTGACCGGCTGGGGCTGCGCGAAAAGACCATCGTCTGCTTCTCGGCCGACCACGGCTACCAGCTCGGCGAAAAGGGCAAGTGGTCGAAGGCCGGCTCACTCTGGGAGGAGGGCGCCCGCGTGCCGCTCATCCTGTCCGTCCCCGGCGTCACGGGCAACGGCCGGGTGTGCCGGCGTCCCGTGGAAACCCTGAACTTGTATCCGACCCTCGCCGAACTCTGCGGCCTGCCGCCGCCCGAGGGCCAGGACGGCGTCAGCATGGCCGCGCTGCTGCAGGATCCCCAGGCCGCCTGGGACCGCCCCGCCTACACCGTCTGGAGCGAAAACGGCACGTCGCTCACCGGTCTCGGCGTGCGCGTCGAGCGCTGGCGCTACGCCGAATACGACCTCGGCGGCGCGATGCTGCTCGACCTGGACAACGACCCCCATCAGCTAAAAAACCTCGCGCCCGACCCGCAATACGCCGACGTCACCGCGCGGATGGCGGGACTCATCCGCCAATACAAGGCCGGCGCCAAGGGCCGTCCCGCTGCGGCCAGCTAAACGGCCGTCCTCGCTCGTGCGGCGGCGTCCGGCGGGCGGTGACACATTTTGAAATGACATCCGACCGGGATGGACGGCTCTCCGAGCCGTCCGCGAACGTCACGGAGTAACGTTCCCACCAAAAGCAGCCCAAATGCGTCGCTACCGGCCGCCCGGCTTGCGTTCGGCCATGCGGTGCGACAATCAAGGCGCGCCGGTGCGGTGCACCCCGCCAGCCCATGACCATCCTCCGCCGAACGTTTCTGGCGGCAACCGCCGCCCTCCTCCTGGCCGACCCGGGGGCCGCCCAGTTCGGCCCGGGCGGCGGCCGGGGCTTGCGCGGCGGCAAGAATGGCCCGCTGGTCCGCACCGAGGGCGGCGTGTGGGTCAACGAGGACACCGTGCGCACGGCCCGCGAAACCGCCGGGCACAGCGTGGACCTGCCGGCCTGGACCAACGATCCGGCCTTCGCCGGGGACACGTTCACGTTCGCCCGCATCATCTTCAAATCCCGCCGCAATCCCGGCACCGACGGACTCGGCTGGGTCATCGATTATCCGGATGCCGACCTGAACCTCTCCTACCGACTCCATGAACTGACCGCGCTGCGGGTGAATCCCGATGGCCGCGTCCTGAAACTGACCGACCCGCAGCTCAACCGCTATCCCTTCATCTACGCCGAGCATGTCGAGGGGATGCAGCTGAGCGATTCCGAGATCCTCGCCCTGCGCAATTTCCTCGCCGCCGGCGGCGTGCTGATGGTGAACGACACGTGGGGGGCGCAGGCCTGGATCAATTTCACCGGACAGATGGCCCGCGTTCTGCCCGGACGGAGCTGGACCGAGCTCGGCATCGATCACCCGATGTTCCATTGTGTGTTCGACCTCCGCGGGCCCATGCAAGCCCTGCAGGTGCCGACCTTGCATTTCTGGAACCGCAGCTACGATCCCGCCGATCCGCAGTCGCCCACCACCCGGAACCGCGGCTACGCCGGCTATGAAACCATGCACGTGCGCGCCTGGGCCGACGACAAGGGGCGCTTCATGATCGTCGCCGTCCACAACAGCGACACCAGCGACGGTTGGGAGCGCGAGGGTGAGAACGCCGACTATTTCCAGCAGTTTTCGGAAACCCGCGCTTATCCGCTCATGATCAACATCGTGGTCTACCTGATGACCCACTGAACCCGGCTCGCCGCTTTCCGTCCCATGAATCTCCCGCCCTTCCGCCTGCTCCCGCTGCTCTTCTCGTCCGCCCTCGCCCTCACCGCCGGCGGCTGTGCCTTGCCGGGCCGTCCGGTCGCGGCTTCGGGTCCGGCGGCCGGCCAGTCGTGGGCGGTGCCGTTGACCGGCCCCGCCACCCTGCCCATGGTGTGGATCGCGCCGGGAACGTTTTTGCAGGGCAGCCCGGCGAACGAACCCGGCCGGCGGCCCGATGAGGGTCCCCAGACCGCCGTCACGTTGACCAGGGGCTTCTGGCTTGGTCGGACCGAGGTGACCGTGGCGCAATGGCAGAGCGTGATGGGTGTCGACCTGCGCGGCCAGCTGGCCCGGGCGCGCGGCGACGACACGTTATACGACCTCGGTGGGAAAAAGCAGACCGTCCGCGCCTTCATGCGCTGGACGCCCGACGCTCCGCCGGAGCAGTATCTCGCCAACGAGGGCGACCGGCTGCCGATGTATTTCGTCAGCTGGAACGACGCGATGGAGTTCGGCCGGCGGCTGACCGAACGCGAACACGCCGCCGGGCGCCTGCCCGCCGGCTACTGCTTCACTCTGCCGACGGAAGCCCAGTGGGAATATGCCTGCCGGGCCGGCACGACCGGCGCCACCTATGCCGAGTCCCCGGGCGCAGCGACCGGCGGGCCTGTGCCGCTCGACCGCATCGCCTGGTACAACGGAAACAGCGCCACCGGCTACACCGGCCGCGGCTTCGGCCGGCCCTCGGCCGGACCGCGCGAGGTCGGGGCCAAACTGCCGAATGCCTGGGGCCTGCAGGACATGGCGGGCAATCTCTGGGAATGGTGCCGCGACTGGTACGGGCCCTATCCCGGAGGCGCGGTCACCGATCCGACCGGGCCGGCGGCCGGCACGGACCGGGTCAACCGCGGCGGGAGTTTCGGCAGCGGGACGCGCGACGAACGCTCCGCCAACCGGGCCAAAAACCCGCCAGCCGAAGCCAGCGCCTACCGCGGCTTCCGCCTCGCGCTCTGCCCGGCGCCGTAAACCGACGTCGGCGGCATCAGCCCAACGTCACATCAGAAATAGACTTTGGGTGGTAGGGCGAGGCGTCCCGGCCGAGCCGCGGCTCACCCGGAGGGATAGCTCTACCTAAGCACAAAACGTCACTGACCTTGGCGTCAGCCCGCCGCCGTGTGCGCCTCCATGCCGACGCAGGAGCAGATCAGGTTGCGGTCGCCGTAGACGTTGTCCACCCGGCCCACGCTCGGCCAGAATTTGCTCACGCGAGTCCACGGCGAGGGAAACGCCGCAAGTTCCCGACCGTACGGCCGGTCCCAGGCGTCGGCGCAGACCACCTTCGCGGTGTGCGGGGCGTGCTTCAGCGGGTTGTTCGTCTTGTCGAGCTTGCCGTCCGCCACGGCCTGCATCTCCCCGTGGATCGAGATCAGCGCATCACAGAACCGGTCGAGCTCGACGAGGGCCTCGCTCTCCGTCGGCTCGATCATGAACGTGCCGGGCACGGGAAACGACATGGTCGGCGCATGGTAGCCATAATCCATCAGCCGCTTGGCGGCGTCCTCGACCTCGACGCCGAATTTCTTCCAGGCGCGGAGGTCGACGATGCACTCGTGCGCCACCAGGCCCGCGTTGCCGCGGTAGAGCACGGGGAAATAGGCCTCCAGGCGCTTCGCGACATAATTGGCCTTGAGGATGGCGAACTTCGTGGCGTCGGTCAGTCCGGCCGCGCCCATCATGCGGATGTACATCCACGAGATCACGAGGATCGACGCCGAGCCATAGGGCGCGGCGGAGACAGCTCCAATTTTGGATTTTGGATTTTCGATTTTGGATCCGGGTGGGACGACCGGATGTCCCGGCAGGTAGGGCACGAGGTGACGCGCCACGCCGATCGGGCCCATCCCGGGGCCGCCGCCGCCGTGGGGGATGCAGAAGGTCTTGTGCAGGTTCAGGTGGCAGACGTCGGCCCCGATGTGGCCGGGCGAGGTGAGGCCGACCTGCGCGTTCATGTTGGCCCCGTCCATGTAGACTTGGCCGCCGTGCGCGTGGATCGTCGCGCAGATGTCCTTGATCGCCGTCTCGAAGACGCCGTGCGTGCTCGGGTAGGTCACCATCAGCGCGGCCAAATTCTGCCCGTGGGTGGCGGCCTTGGCGTTGAGGTCGGTCACGTCGATATTGCCCTGGGCGTCGCAGGCGACCGGCACCACCTTGAAGCCGCACATCGCCGCGCTGGCGGGATTGGTGCCATGCGCGCTGGTGGGAATGAGGCACACCTGCCGGTGGCCCTCGCCGCGCGCTTCGTGGTAGGCGCGGATGACGAGCAGGCCCGCGTATTCGCCCTGCGAGCCGGCGTTGGGTTGCAGCGACACTCCGGCAAAGCCCGTAATCTCCGCCAGCCACGTCTCGAGGTCGCGGGCCAGCTGCAGGTAGCCGCGGGTCTGGTCCGCCGGCGCAAACGGGTGCAGCCCGCCAAACTCGGGCCACGACACCGGATACATTTCCGCCGTGGCGTTGAGCTTCATCGTGCAGGAGCCCAGCGAAATCATCGAGTGGCAGAGCGAGAGATCCTTCGCCTCCAGCCGCCGGATGTAGCGCAGCATCTCGTGCTCCGTGTGATAACGGTCAAACACCGCCGCCGTGAGAAACGCCGAGGTCCGCGCGTGCGGCGCCGGGTAATCGGCGATTTCAAATTTCAGAATTGAGATTTCAGATTCGGCCGGCCGGCCCGCGGTCGCTGCGGCGTCCGTGCGGAAACAGCCGACCAGCGCCGCCACCTCCTCCACCGTCGTGGTCTCGTCCAGCGCGATCCCGAGCGTCCGCGCGTCGATGGGGCGCAGATTGAACCGCCGCGCCGCGGCGGCCGCGTGCACCCGGTCGGCGGCGACGCCTCCCACCGTCAGCGTGTCAAACACCGGCTCGGCGTTGACCGTCGCGCCGGCGGCCTTCAACCCCGCCGCGAGCTGCTGCGTGAGGCCCCGGACGCGGCGCGCGATTTTCCTCAGGCCCTCCGGGCCGTGATAGACCGCATACATCGACGCCATCACCGCGAGCAGCACCTGCGCCGTGCAGATGTTCGACGTGGCCTTGTCGCGGCGGATGTGCTGTTCGCGCGTCCCGAGCGCCAGCCGCATCGCCGGGTCGCCCTGCGCGTCCTTCGACACGCCGACGAGGCGGCCGGGCATCTGGCGCTTGAACTCGTCCCGCGTCGCGAGGAAGCCCGCGTGCGGTCCGCCAAAGCCCAGCGGCACGCCGAAGCGCTGCGCCGAACCGACCGCGACGTCCGCCCCGAACTCTCCGGGCGGCCGCAGCAGCGTAAGCGCCAGCAGGTCGGTCGCGACAATCGTGAACGCCCCCGCGGCATGCGCCGCCGCGAAGAACGCGGCAAAGTCGTGGATGCTGCCCGTCGTGTCCGGGTACTGCACGAGCACACCGAAACAGCCGGCGCCCGGCGCGAAGGTCCGGTGGTCGCCGGTGACGACCTCGATGCCCAGCGGCCGCGCGCGGGTCTTCACGATATCGACGGTCTGCGGATGGCAGGCGGCCGACACGAAGAAGGTTCGGTGCGCGGCGGCGTCCCCTTCCTTCAAGCGGTGGCACATCATCATTGCCTCGGCCGCCGCGGTGCCTTCGTCGAGCATGGAGGCGTTGGCGATTTCGAGCCCGGTGAGATCGCAGACCAGAGTCTGGAAGTTGAGCAGCGCCTCGAGCCGGCCCTGGGAGATCTCGGCCTGGTAGGGCGTGTAGGCGGTGTACCAGCCCGGGTTTTCCAGGATGTTGCGCTGGATGACCCCCGGCGTGTGGGTGTCGTGGTAGCCCAGCCCGATGCAGCTGCGGAAAACTTGGTTCCGGTCCGCGAGCGCGCGCAGCTCCGCGAGCGCCGCGCTCTCGCCGAGCGGGGCCGGCAGGCTGAGCGGCCCGCGGCGGATGTGCGCGGGCACGGCGGCGTCGATCAGCGCGTCGAGCGAGGGATGCCCCAACGCCGCCAGCATGGCGGCCGTTTCGGCGGTGCTGTCGCCGGTGTGGCGGCGGGCAAAGGTGTCGGTGGGAGCGAGCGTGGCGCTGGACGAAGACATGCCGCGGACGGTAGGGTATTGTCCCGCCTGCGCAAAGGGTTTTCGCGGCCTGCTGGCGCCTGGACCGGCCGGGGCGCCGGCGCTTCAATTCGCAGTTGCCTGGGTGGAAACCGGGCCGTTTGGGTCCAGATGCGTTGATCGCCCGCACCGGCTCCGGTCATGCGCGGGGAACCGTCATTGCGCCTCAAAACCATGGCCGGCTGCCAGCCGCTCGCCGGTGAGCTTGCGACCTGGCAAAACCGTCGGAACCGACCGAAACGTGCTGGTCGAAATCTGGCCGGGACTGATACAGGTTCGGGCATTCCACACGCAGCTTTTCCGTGCGGAGCAAGTCGGGTGGCGGCAATATCGGGCTGGACCTGAGCGCGATGTGTGGCTCTCATTTTCAAGCCGACTGCCCCTTCCATGGCCCTGCCTGTTTCGATTTCTGCGGGAATTGGCTTCAGACAACACTCCATGCCCTGCCATCGCCATCCATTCATCCATGGGCTCGCTTCGCTGCTGCTCGTTTTCTCCCTCGTTGTGGCCGTTGGCGGCCGGTGTCGGGCTGCGACGGTGTCGGCGGATGACAAGGTCACGATAACCTCAGCCAGTTATGGCACCGGCACGCGCACGGCCAATGTGACCACCCGGGTGGCGGAGCTGATCAGCGCTCCCGGAGACTCATTCATTGTCGACCGGATCATTCTCGGCAAGGATCCGGCCGTGGGTGTGGCGAAGGAACTGCACCTCGGCTATCGTTTTCGTGGGGTGAAGGGCAGTTACAAAGTCTTGGACGGCAAAAAACTCAGCTACGAGGACCTGGTTTTCAACATCACCGGAAATAAAGTCGCCCCTCCGGACGAGCAGGTTCCTGCCCCCGCCGGGCCGGCGTCCGTGGCCGACGGCCCGGACGAACAGATCCTGACGGATCAACAAATGGGGGGGCTGGTGCTGATCGAGGGCGAGAAGGAGGTGGCCATGGGATTTGTGGCCAAAATTCACGACACTGACTGCATCGTCACCAATCTGCACGTCCTGTGTGCCAATCCGAAGTTTGTTGTCAGGAATCTCGCCGGCGGGGAGGTGGCGGTCCGGGGCATGATCGGGGCCATCGGGGCCGATGTCGGGTTATTGCGCATCGTCAACTCCACCGGCCTGCCGGTGAATCTGGTGCTGGCGGACAAGGTGATGGAGGCCGCCAAAATTGGCGATCCGGTAGTGATCATGGCAATCGGCCGGGGGGCAGTGCGGCGACGCAGACCAGCGGCCGGATCAGCGGACTTGGGCCGGCGCGCATCGAGGTGGAGGCCGCCTTTCAGCAGGGCAATCATGGCAGCCCCATTTTCAACACCACCAGCAAACAAGTTGTCGGTCTGGCTTGCAGTGCAGAGAGCGTGACTCCGGACATCCACGCCAAACCGGGCACGGCGGCGGGTGGAATTTTGCAGCGTGAAACCCACTGGTATGGTTGCCGGCTGGATGTGGTGTCCAAATGGGAGTCCATTGACGCGGCAAAATTGCAGGCTCAGGTGCAACGGCTCGAAGATTTCCGGGGACTTTCCATGGCCTTACTGGCGGCGGTCCGGGCCGACCTGTTCGATGCGAAGACCAACCCTCACCTGAAGAAAATCATCGAACAATATGGTCCGCCCCGTCCGGCCCATGCGGCGGCGGCGGAAATCGGCACGATGATGCGTTTCATCCGCAATGACGCCCAGGAGGGGCTGAAGGAATTTGCCGGTGCGGAGTATTACGACTACTTCCACAGCACGCTGGACTGGAACTTGAGCGTGGCGGAGCAGGTGAAGTTTCGCGAGCTCCTTATCTCGGCCCTGAAAGACATCGAGGGCGACATCCCCTCGTATCAGCGCCGCCTCTGATCCCCCGCTGTCAAATACAAGGGGTCAGGCAGATTATTGTTAATTTGTCCGAAAAGGGGCGGATTGTTAGGCATTAATCAGACGATTTTCATCAATGCTACGCCACAGATTGAGGGAATCTTCGGGACCCATGAAGTGCAGATACCTGATTCCCACGAATTAACTCATGTCTGGGAGAGCGAAGAATCTCAGCCCTGAATGTTGGGGCAGCAACCGATCAAATCTGAGGTCAGCAACGAAAGCGGACTGTCCCGGCTGCCTGGCCTTGGCGGCCTCACTCCGCACTTTTGTTGATCGCAAGTTCGGCCCGGATAAAAAGCCGGACGGGCTTGGCCGCGGCTTCGCCCGCGACGCCGGGATGCTTGTCGAGGAACTCAAGCAACTCGGGGTGACCCTTCACAAATTTCGGTTCCTTCAGCTGGGAAGCGTCTTCACTCAGCTCCTGTTCGATCTTCGGATGGTCCCCGAGGAACGCGCCGAAAAGCTTGGCCTGTTCACCCGTGATCGGCGTGCTGTCCTCACGTTTCAGAAACCGCTCCACAAATGCTCGCGGATGCGCCTTGATGTCCTGCGCGATTTTCGGATGGTCGGCGATGAAGGTCGCATAGGCGGGATGCGTCTTGAGGAACTCCTTGCCGTCCGCCTTCCCTGGATGCTGGATCAGGGCGTCGGCAATGACCGGATGATCATCGAGAAACTTATCGAACTTGTTCTGTTCAGCCGGAGTGATCACGGCTGTCTCCGCCTTCGCCGCGGCTTTGGCCGCCCGAAGTTCCGGGGCAGCCACGATTCCGGCCACCGCCAGCACAAACATCAAGCGACGCAGGGTTGGGACTGATTGAAGAAGTAGCATCGGTCTGGACGGGGTTGACCCTCAGACGATCCGATATGCCCGTCGGTTTCACGCCTTCCGACTTAGTTCGAGCCAAAGGGGTCAGGCCGATTATTGTTAAATAGGTCAAACAGGCAGCCAAGTATTTAGGCTAAAACACACGCCTGCAATCACTGCCGCGACCACAGGCTATGGGTGAGTTCCGATACGGACCTAATTTCGGCGTTTATCCAGGGGTTTGCGCTGCGTGCGGAACAAGCTTGGCTGGGCGGCCCGCCCGGGGGGCGACATTTCGTTTGCCGCCGCGCGCCCCCGGTCCGCACACTGGCCCTCCTTTTTCGCCATGAAACCTTCCGCCCTCGATTCCGGCGACTTCACCCTGCCCGGGGAAGCCGGCCACGAACAGCTCACGCTCCGCCTCGCCAAAAAATGGGGGGCCGACACAATCCGCGACTCGGACGGCACCCAGCTTTCGCCGGAAATCGTCCAGTCCGGTTACGCGATCTACTCGACCATCTGCCTGCCGCGTTCGGTCCAGCCGTGGGCCCGCGTCAACCACGACAAGCTCCAGCAGAATTTTCTGATGAGCTTTCCGGTCATCGCCACCAAGTCGAAGACCAACCTCACGCTCCTCGCCGGCTTCTTCACCGAGCAGTTTGCGGTGAACGTTAAGGACAGCCCGAAGCAATGGTGGCAGGTGTTTGACCGCACCACCGGGCAGGAGGTCGCCAAGTCGAAGTGGTCGTTCAACCCGAGGTTGGGCACTGTCACCATCACCGGCACGACGCCCGGCCACCGCTACACCGTGAACTTCCTCGCCTTCCGGCTCTGGGAGGAGATCTCGATGTACAACCACCTCACCAACAACTGGGGCGACCGCGAGCACCTCGCCGCCGTCGATCCGATGCAACCCGAGA
The DNA here is from genome assembly GCA_903873805.1 of uncultured Opitutia bacterium. Classification (GTDB taxonomy): domain Bacteria; phylum Verrucomicrobiota; class Verrucomicrobiia; order Opitutales; family Opitutaceae; genus CAIQQB01. The sequence goes on from CAIQQB010000003.1 coordinate 34,162, forward strand.
CGCAGAAAGTGCTGCTGGCGTTTCTGGAGCAGTGGCTGCGGGACCACCCCGACACGAAGGTCGTGCGGTTCACCTCGATGTTCTACAATTTCTCTTGGTTCTGGGGCTCGGACCAGAAGACGCTGCGCGACATTTACTCCGACTGGGGCGATTACGCCATGACGGTCAGCCCGCGGGCGCTGCGGCTCTTTGCCAAGCAGTTCGGCTACAGCCTCACCTCCGAGGATTTCGTCAACGGCGGACTCTACAACTCGACCCACAACGCCCCGTCGCGCCGCTACTGCGACTACATGGAGTTCATCCACGGCTTCGTGATCGATTTCGGCCGCCAGTGCATCGACCTGGTGCACCGGCACGGCAAGCTCGCCTACGTGTTCTACGACGACCACTGGATCGGCGTCGAGCCGAGCAGTCCGCGGTTCAAGGAGTTCGGCTTCGACGGCCTGATCAAGTGCGTGTTCAACGCCTTCGAGGTCCGCCTCTGCGCGCACTCCACCGGCGTGAAGACCCACGAGCTCCGCTTGCACCCATATCTATTCCCGACCGGCCTCAAGGGCGAGCCGACCTTCAAGGCCGGCGGCAATCCGACCCTCGACGCGAAGAATTTCTGGATCGACGCCCGCCGCGGGCTCGTCCGCGCGCCGATCGACCGCATCGGCCTCGGCGGCTACCTCTCGCTGGTCGAGCCGTTCCCGGATTTCCAGGATTACATCGAGGGCCTGGTGCGGGAATTCCGCCTCCTGAAAAGCTTCCATGCCGGCGACCGGCCGTGGACCGCGCCCGCCAAGGTCGCGGTGCTCACGGCTTGGGGCAACCTCCGCGCCTGGACGTGCTCCGGCCATTTCACCAAGGGCGTCGAGCTCTACGACGTGCTCGAGTCGCTCGCCGGGCTCGCGCTCGACGTGCAGTTCCTCAGCTTCGACGACCTCGTGGCCGACGGCGTGCCGGCGGGCGTCAAAGTGATCCTCAACTGCGGCCGCGCCGGCAGCGCCTGGAGCGGAGGGCATTTCTGGTCCGACCCGCGGGTCGAGGCGACGCTCACCGAGTTCGTGCAGCAGGGCGGCGGCGTCATTGGCATCGGCGAACCGAGCGCGCTCACGCAGCCCGGCCAGCAGTTCCGCCTCGCCCGGGTGCTAGGCCTCGACCGCGACGGCGGCGAGCGGGTGGCCAACGGCAAATACAAATACGTCGCGCCCGCCGGCCGGGTGGCGGGAGTCGCCGACCACTTCATCACGACCGACGTCACGGCGCCGCTCGATCTCGGCAAGGACGTTGACGGCATCTACGTGTTCGACGGCTCCACCCAAGTGCTGGCTGAGCGCGACAGCTCGCCGCGGCTCACCACGCATGCCTTGGGCAAGGGGCGCGGCGTCTACCTCAGCGGCTTCAAGTTCACCTTTGAAAACACCCGCCTGCTGCACCGCGCCATCTACTGGGCTGCGGGCCAGGAGTCGGGCTGGACGAAGTGGAGCTCCGCCAACGTCAAAACCGAGGCGACCTATTTCGCCAAGGCCGGCAAGCTCGTCGTGATCAACAACGCCGGCGAGCCCCAGACGACCATCGTGACGCTCGGCGACGGCCGGTCCACCCGTGCCGTCAAGCTCGACGCCCACGGCATCGCCATCCTAGATCTCTGAACTGTCCGCGGCGGCCGGTGACGGGAGCCGGCCGCCTTTCCCCCATCCCGCACCCCACCATGCGCCTCCACCGCGTCCTTCCCCTCCTGCTGCTCGCGGGCCTGTTGCCCGCCGCCCTACCGGCCGCCGAATCCACCCCCGTGGCGGCTCCCGCCGGCAGCGCCTATGTATTCCCCCCCGCCGATCTCATGCGCATCGGCGTCTATTACTACCCCGAGGCCTGGCCCGCCGAGCAGTGGCCGCGGGACATGGCCAACATCAAGAAATTGGGAATGGAATTCGTCCACATGGGCGAGTTTTCGTGGGCGTTCCTGGAGCCGACCGAGGGTCATTTTGATTTCGCCTGGCTCGACAAGAACATCGAGCTCGCCGCCTCCCAGGGCCTCAAGGTCGTCCTCTGCACGCCCACGCCCGCACCGCCCATCTGGCTCACCCAGGCGCACCCCGAGGTGCTCATGATCGACGCCGCCGGCCACACCATGCAGCACGGCACCCGCCAGCAGGCGAGCTGGAGCGTCCCGCTCTACCGCGACTACGTCGCCAAGATCGTCACCGCCCTCGGCCAGCGCTACGGCCACGATCCGCGCGTCTGGGGCTGGCAGCTCGACAACGAGCTCACCCACTACGGCAAGGAGCCCGACTACGGCCCTGCCAGCCAGGCCAGCTTCCGCGCGTGGTTGAAAACCAAATACGGCACCATCGCCGCCCTCAACCGCGACTGGGGCAACGCGTTCTGGTCGCAGGTCTACCAGGACTTTGACCAGATCCGTATCCCCAACCAGCAGGAGGAGGTCGCGCAGATGAACCCCCATTCCATCCTCGACGCGCAGCGCTGGTTCGCCGACGAAACCGCCGGCTACCTGCGCTTCCAGACGAACCTGCTCCGGCAGTTCTGCGGGCACAACCAGTGGATCACGACCAACCACATCCACAATTTTTCCGCGGTGAACCCCGCGCTCAACGGCAAGGACTTCGACATCGTCACCTGGACGCTCTACCCGGTCCACGGCAACGCCAACGAGGGGCCGCTCGGCTTCCGGCTCGGCAGCTCCGCCACGCTCTCGTTCGCCGCCGACTTCATGCGCACGATCAACGGCCAGGCCGGTCTGATGGAACTCCAGCCCGGGCAGGTCAACTGGGGCGAGGTCAACCCCCAGCCGTATCCCGGCGCCGTCCGCCTCTGGCTGATGCGCGCGTTTGCCGCCGGCTCGAAGTTCGTCTGCACCTACCGCTACCGCGAGCCGCTCTCGGGCGCCGAGCTCTACCATTCCGGCCTGGTCGGGACCGACGGCGTCACGCCCTCCCTCGGCGGCGAACAATATGCCCAGGCCATGCGCGAGATCGCCGCGCTGCGCCCGCTGTGGCGCGCCGACGCCCAGCCGCCCGCCGCCTACGCTGCGCGCCGCGCCGCCATCCTCTACAGCTACGAGAACCGCTGGGACCTCGACAATCACCCGCAGAACAAGGCCTGGGACACGTACGGCCACTTGCTCAAATACCACACTGCGCTCAAGCGACTTGGGGCGCCGGTCGACGTGATCACCGAGGACAAGGATTTCTCGGTCTACCCGTTTCTCATCGCGCCCGCCGCCCAGCTCGTGGACGCCGCGCTCGTGGCCCGCTGGAAAACCTACGCCGAGAACGGCGGCCACCTCGTTCTCACCTGCCGCACGGGGCAGAAGGACCGCCGCGGCTTCCTCTGGGAGGGCCCGTGGGCGATGCCGATCCTCGACCTCATCGGCGCGAAGATCAAATTCTACGACACGCTCCCCGCGCCCAACGTCGCCCACGTCAAGGCCGGCGACCAGACGCACGCCTGGACGACCTGGGGCGAGATTCTCGACCCGGCCGCAGGCACGACCGCGCTCGCCAGCTACACCGACCAGTTCTATGCCGGCGGCGTCGCCGCCGTGACCCGCCCCCTCGGCAAGGGCAGCGTGACCTACATCGGCGTGGATTCGGCGGACGGCACGCTGGAGGCGCAGCTCATCCGCGGCGTGTATGAGCGGGCGCACGTCCCGGTGCAGGATTTTGCCGAGGGTTTCTGTGTGGACTGGCGCGACGGTTTCTGGGTTGCGACCAACTTCACCGAGAACACGCAGGCCACCCCGGTCGCGGCGGACGCGAAGCTCCTCATCGGCACCCGCAACGTCCCCACCGCCGGCGTTTCCATCTGGCAGGAGTGAGGGGGGCGTTCCGTGCTTGTAGGGCCGCCCTTCATGTGAGCGCCAGCCGGCTTCTTGTAAGGGCGGAGACTTGCTGCGCCCTTCGTCCCGGCGCTCCACCCAGCGAGCCGAGCTGGAGCGCGTTGACCTCAACGCGCTGGCTTGGATCCGAAAAGGAGGCGGAGTGCCATCACCCCGCTTCGGCAGGAACGTGAAACGTGTCCGGGGCAGCGCGCTCCACCTGCAAGCCATTGCCTGACAAACTACCCGGGTCCGAATTGGGACACTCTCGGCAGCGTAACAATACAGCCTGGACATCGTCTTTAGCTACACTCCCCGTTGGGCTGCCCGTCAGCCGAAGCACCGACTTTATCCGTCATCCACCCACCATGAAAACCTCAGCTGTCCTCGCCGGTGGCCTATTGGCCGCCGCTTGGTTGGTCTGGCCGTTGCCGTCGGTCAGGGCCGCCGACGACGGGGGAGCATTCACCACGGGTGTCAGCACCGACAACCCCACCGCCCAGACCCAATGCGATGCGTTGCAGGCGGACCTTCAGGCGGCACTTGATTCCCTGCAGAAGGCGACGGCGGCCAACAAGGGCGGGAATGTGGGAAAGGGCATTGCCGATTTGCAGGCGACCATCACCGCAGTGGGCCAATGCCGCGTTTACCTTCAGACTCACCCCGAGTTGAACCGGCTGCCCGCCGTCACGTCGGCCAAAATGGCTGAGGTGGACAAACTGATCCACGCCGCTCCGCCCAGCCGCTCCTCGTCCGCACCCCGTCTGCGGGCGGCCCTCGATTCCTTGAAGGCCGCCTTTGGAGTGCTGCAAAACACGCCCGGCGGCGATCTGGGCGGAAATCGTGATCCTGTTGCCACGGGCATTGGTCGGGCGGCAACGGATATCATTGCGGGCATCACTTTTGTCCCCGCCGTGGGGGCCCCGGATGGCGGGGATCCTTTTCGACCGGCAACCACCACGGGGCGATTGGTGGGCGCGAAGAGCGACTTGCAAAACGCCCTGGTGGCGCTGCGCGCGGTGCCGGCTGCGCCGCATGGCGGCTTGGTAGAAAAGGCCGAGGCCGCCCTGAATCTGGCTCTGGGGGAAACCGAGCAAGGGCTGGTCTGGGTTGCGGCCGATCCCGTCCGTGATCCGTTGAACGACGGCCACATCAAATTCACTCCGCCCGGCTGGCCGCCACCCTTGACGCCGGGTTACGCCAGATATGCCACCGACATGACCCGGGGCCGCCCCGGCAGTTTCATCTTTATGCCCCGTCCGCTGGATCCAAACGTGAGCGTGGATCTCGTCCGCGCATTTTTCCACGTGCATAACGCCTATTTCAACTTTTTGCCCAGCCACCCCGAAGGTTATCTGCCGCAGGTGGGCGACATCGGCGGTCACCGGGACCGCATCATGGAACAGGCGATCGTCGCCATGAACCAGATCGTGCTCGCGCTCGACTACGTCCACAGCCATCCCCCGATGCCCGACACGGCGGAGGGCCGGCTGCAAGCCGTGCAGGCTGCGGCGCAGCAGGTGAAGGACGACCTCGCGAACGAATCGTCAACCGAACATGGAGGGCATTTGGAAGCCGCGCAGACAGCGCTGAGTCAGACCTTGGCGGATGTGGCGGAGGCACTTGTTCTCGTGCGCTCCTCGGCTGACTTCAATCGGCTGGAGACGACCACGCAACCGGCGGCGGGGCCGGTGACGGTCCACGGGTCGGGCATCTACGAGTCGGCTTCCGGCACCATCGCGGGCTACTATGCGAACCGCTTCCCCGTGATGCTTGCCGCGCAGGAAACCTTGGACCGGGCCATCGCAATGCTGAGCAACGTGGCGCTTACTCCTTACACAGGGCCGGCCGTGGGCGACCTGCATGGCCTACGATACAGGATCTTAAGCGACCTCCGGCAAGCGGCCCGCGAGGTGGTCGACGGGGCCAACTTTGCCGCCCAAGCGGCCAACGCGGCCCGCCGTTCTCTCGCCCCGCCCCGCCGTGGAACCGGCCTGGGAACCGGCCTGCCTGGTGGCGCGGACTGAACCCTGCCCTTTATTATTCCGTCTGTGGAAGCAGTCACGACCCCGCGCCCTCGGTGCTCTGGCGCCGGTGTTGCGCCCGCCAGCGGCGAATGAGCAAGTAGGCCACAACGCCCAAGGAGCAAAGCCCGCCCGCGGCGTAGCAGGTCAACTGGATGGTCTGGGTGATGAGCAGGGGCAACCGCCCGTCCGGATAGAGCCAGTCAGGGTAGAGGCCCTGGCCACGCCACCACACCCACGCTCCGGAGGACGCGGCGGCGAGTTCCGTCAGGCCGACCAGGAGCGGCACGACCGTGAAGACGAGACGAACGCCCACCCGGGGCCAGGGGCCGGCCCGGGCGGCCAGCACGCAACCCACCCCAAGCATGATCCCCGGATAGGTGGCCGCTTGAAAGGCCCAGGCGGCGGCCAGCAGCGAAGGGTTGTGGAGACTCCAGAGCGGCGGATGATAGACCGTGAAATGTTCCGGCGCGATGCGGACCAGATACTGGTCATGCAACACGGCGTACACGGTCACGATCAGCCAGATCCCGGTGACAAAGGCATACGAGTAGCGCCGTTTGTCGCGGACGAGCGGAATGAGGGCGCGATTGGGCACCGTTGGGACGTGTGGCGGAAGAATTGGAAGGACGCGGCTTGCAGCGCGAACCCTGCACCGGACGGAATCGCTGGCGCCCGCAGGCAGCGCTGGGGATGGATTCGTGCGGCCGACTCACAGATCCGCGAGCGCGGCTTTGGCGCCGAGGTGATCGGGGCTGGCGGCGAGTGCGGCGTTGAGCTCGGTGCGGGCGGCTTCCTTCTCGCCCAAGCCCGCGTGGCCGAGGCCGGCGGTGAAGTGGGCGTTCGCGACGCGGGCGCGCAGGGCCTGCCGCTCCTCGGGCGAAGCGAGCGCCGCGGTGGCCGACGCGGGCGCGACGGTGGCCGCGAGTTCGCGGAAGATGGTTTCGGCCGGGGCCGACTGGCCGAGCTTCTGCAACGCGAGCGCCTGATAATACCGTGGGGCTCCGGCCGCTGCTGCGCCGCCGAAGCCTCCGCCGCCTTGGCCGCCGCGACGTCCTCCGCCACCTCCGCCACCGCCGCGGGCGCCGCCTCCGGTGGCGCTGGCGGCCTCCTGCCAGGCGGCCTTCGCCAAATCGGCGTGACCGAGCGCAGCCTGGGCGGTGCCGATCAAATAGGAAACCTCGGCCGGTCGGCTGGCCAGCGGGGTGGCGCGGAGGTTGGCGGGAAAATTCGTGGCGCCCTCGAAGTCAGCGAGGGCGTCGGCGGCCTGGCCGGCGGCGAGCCGGGCGCGGCCGCGCGCGAGGTGGGCGCTGGTCCAGCAGTCGCCGGCGTTGAAGCGCGTGGCCCCCTCCCAGATGTTGAAGGTGCGGCCGGACAGGAGCGTGATCGCTTCGTCGGGGTGGCCGAAGAACGTCTTCAGATTGATAAGCCGGGCCGTGGATTCATCGCGCTGGACGACGGCGGCGGGGTGTTGTTCGAGGAGCGCCAGACGCTTCTCGGCGGACACGCCACTCGCCTCGTAGAGCTGGTCGAGCTCGAAGAATTGCACCGGGTAACGCTCGCCCAGGGCGACGGCCTTTTCCATCTCGGCAACGGCCTGCGCCAGGGCGGCATCGCCAGGGCGGTGCGAGTACGCGACTGCCAGGTTGCGGTGCACAATCGGGAATGATGGGTCGAGTGCGGCGGATTTCTCCCAGAGCGCCACAGCCTCTTCGGGCAGCGAGTCGAAGAGGAGATTGCCAAGGTAGTAGGGGGCGCGGGCGTCCTTTGGGTTTGCCGCGATGGCGTTATGCAGGACGGGGATGGCCTCGGCTTGGAAGGGGAAACCGTATTCCGGCGAGGCGGCGGCGGCGAGCCGGCGGTAGTCGGCCGATTTGGCGGCGTCGCCCATGCATTCGGCATACTGGCCGAGATAATAAAATGCCAGCGCCGGGACAGTGCTTTTGTCATCTCTTGCCCCCACCAGCAAACTCAGCCCGGAGCCAGCATCATCCCACAGGCCGGCGTTTGCATAGTCCGCGGCGGCCTCAAGAGCCCGGTCAGGAAACTGGCTCAAGGTAACGGCCAGATCCGTGAGGGCACCCCGGGACATGTTCACATTAAGTCGTTCAATCATCAACGAGACATCGAGCGGATCGAGTTTTGGTGCGGCTTGCTCGAGCGCCGCGAGCGCCTCCGCCTTGCGATCCAGATGCCGCAGCATCGCTGACTTCAGAATGAGCGCCCGCACATTCAGCGCGTTGGCATCAAGCGAGCGGTTGGTGAAGTCGAGCGCGGCAGTGAAATCGCCCTTCAGGCTGGCGAGCTCGGCGAGGGAGAAATAGGCCGGCGACTTCCAGGCCTCGCTCCAGGTGGCCTTGTAAAACGCATCGTAGGCCTCGTCGTTCTTGCCCTCAAACTTGAGCGCGACGCCGAGGTAGTAGAACGGCTCGCCATCCTTCGGTGAGGTGTATTGGGCGGTAAGCCGGGCGACAGCGGCGCGGAGGTGCGTCTCGGCCTCGGCGTAACGAAACGCTTTAATGAGGCGGATGCCATACGCGGTGTTGGTGCGGGCATCGCTGGGATCGCGGTGGAGCGCCTCGTCCCAATACGGCTCGGGCTCGCGCGCGGGGTCGAAGAACTGCTCGATGCGCTGACCGGTCAGATAGAGTTCCTCGACCGTCTTGATGTCGGCCGGAGCGGGCGGCGGCGTTACGACTGGCGGGATCACCGGCGGAGTGAGCACGACCGGCGTGTAGGCGACCAGTTCGTGTCCGCCGACGGTGAGCGTGGCGTGCAGCGAATGCTCGTCGGTGCCGGCGGGCAGCGCGACCGACTGGGTGAAGGGTTTGCCGGGGTCGATGGAGATATTCTGTTCGAAGAGCACCTTGTCGCCGGCGGTGAGCCGCGCGGTGGCTGCGGTGACGGCGTCGGTGGTGCAGAAGCCTAGTTTCGCCGCACCGTCCTTCACCTCGAGGTTCACGGCGGCGTCGAGGTTGGCGTTCTTCACGCCGCCGAGGCCGCGGAACGGATACCAATACTGTGAAAACGAGCGCTCCTCGAAGGGCTGGAGCCAGGAGTAGTCGGGCTGGTTGTCGGAATAGGAGCCGACCATCAGCTCGATGTAGGGGCCGTCGGTGTCGGTGAGGATGTCGTCCCACATGCGGCCGCGCGGGCCGTTGCCCCAGGTCCAGAATTTCTTGCCGGGCACGATGTGGTGGTCGGCGATGCTCAGGATGCCGGCCTCCTTGCCGTGGTCGTAGCCGGCGAAGAAGTCGTCGGTGTAGTTCCAGGCGAACATCGAGTTCGCGTTGAGGTGGTTCTTATACCAGCTCACGTCCACGCCGGCGGTGAAGTCGGCGCCGTTGAACCGCGTGGTGGCGACCGGCCAGTTGGCGAACTCGCGCTTGGAGTGGTAGGTGACGAGCTGGGTGTCGGGCGGATAGATCACCTGGTAGTCGGCGTCGGCGGAGACGGCGACGTTGGCGAAGCAGAGCATGGTCTGCGCGAGCGGCGTGCGGTTGATGATGCGGACCTTGGCCTCAAGGTAGGACTTGCCGGGGTGCAGCGTGTAGCCGACGGCCCAGCGCATCCGCTGGCGGATTTCCAGCTCGCCGACCCAAATGGTCGCGCTGCCGTCGGGGTTCTGCTCGGTGGTAAACTGGACCGGGTTGAAGGTCGAGGCGCGGTGGTGGTGCGGGATGTTCCACTCGATGCCGCCCGAGATCCACGCGCCGATCAGCCCGATGAGCGCGGGTTTAATGACGTGCTGGTGGTAGATGAAGTCGTAATTGTCGGTCTTGTCCAGGGCCGAGAACAAACGCCCGCCGAGCTCGGGGAGGATGCCAATCTTGATGAATTCGTTCTCAAGATACACGATGTGGTAGGTCTGGTCGGCCTTCTTGTTTGTGAGGTTGTCGTAGAGCGGATACGGGTAGATGCGGCCCTCGGCGCCCTGGGAGTTGCGGCCGAAATAGAACATCGGGTTCGGCTCCGGCGGGCCCGAGAGGTAGGTCGGGATGGTGACGTCCTCCTGGGTGAGCTTGACCGGGGTGGCGGCGCACAGCAGGGCCGGGAGGCAGAGCAGCAGCGCGAGGGCGAGCGAAGCGCGGGCGGGGCGGGGGGGCAGGGGGTTCATGGTGGGGAAAACATGCGGGATACCTAAGCGGAAAGAGAGGTCTGGCGGCACAGGGTCCAAGGTGCTGCCGCCGACTGTAGCCGGGGTCGCTGACCCCGGGGATCGCGATGGAGAAAAGTCCAAACACCGGGGTCGGCGACCCCGGCTACAGTTCGGCTGGGACGGACATGCAAACCAGTTTGGAGAAGGTTTGTCACTGGATGGCGGGGATGCCGAGGCCCATCGCATCGGCCGGGGTGCCGACGGCCGAGGTGCGGGCCTGACGGTCGGTTGGTGGAATTTTTCCCGAGTGGATGCCGAGCAGCCGCGCATGCGTGAGCTTGGCGGCGGCGATCAGTTCGGGATACGGCTGGTCGGTCACATCGAACCAGCCGATGTTGTAGTTCTCGCCGTCGTTGCGGCCGGTGACGGGCTCGTCGACCCACTGGAACCAATGCGTGCCGATGACCTCGGGATGGGCCGCGGCATGCTCCACATAATAGCTGTAGGCGAGGCCGCGCTCGGCCTGATTCATCGCCTGCACGAGGCCGGGCGCCATGCCGCGCTCCGGGACGCCGATGTGGAATTCACCGACGAGCACCGGCAGTCCGGTCAGTGCGTGGACGTTCCGGATCTGCTCGGGCGGCGGTTCGAAACGGTATTTGTTCAGGGTGTAGACGTCGAAATTCTTCGCGAGCATCACAACGTAGTCCGGCGGTGTCCCGCCAAAGCGGATGCCGAGGTTGAGATGATGGGGGTCGGCTTTCTTCAGCGCCGTGTTCACCACCGCGAGGTAGTGCTCAAACGCCCCCAGGACCAGGTCGCGCCGGACGGCCGGCGTGTCACCCGCCGCCAAGCCGGCTTGGAAGCGGGTCTGGATCGCGGTGGCCGGACCCTGCAGGACGAGGTCCACAAACTGGCTCTCGCGGCCGGGCCAGGGCGGCTCATTGCCAATGAAGTAGCCGAGCAACCAGGGGTCGTCCCGGAGCGGGGCGACGGTGCGCTCGATGGCGGCGGCCACCTGCTCCGCAAAGGTGTCGGCATACACGTCGCCCATGCCCATGACCTGCGGGCCGGTCTGGCCGACGCGGACGTTGGCGACATACGGCTGCTTCCGTCCGCCCGCCCCCAACGCATTGTTGAGGCCGGGATTGTAAGCGGTGTTCAATCCCCAGGCGCTCATCCGTGCGGACGTCAGTGCCGCCCACGGCCCCATGAAATCAGAGCCATAGCGGTGCTGCAGGTTTGCGGCGTAGAAGGAAGTTTGCACGCCGCCGCCGGCGCCACCCCGGCCGCCACCGGGAATCCCGCCGCCGGGGCCGCCCGGGCCGCCGCGCGGGGCGGCCAGCGGCGGAGGAATCGTGGTGAAGTAATCCTCGCGCCCGGTCACGCGCGTGGCGGGATTGGAGCCGATGCCGTTGACGCCCGTCGAATAGAAGTAGTGGCCATCCGGGTCCACGAACCACCACACGCCGTTGATCTGCTCGACCCGGAAGAAGCCGGTGGCCTTCGCGGTCGTCGTGGCAAACCCGCCATACTGGTCGCGGTCGGGCAGGCGGCCGGCGGCGGCGAGCGCGGCGGATTCGGCGCTCCAAGCTTTCTTGAGTTCGTCCAGCGTCGCGGCTTTGCCGGGCCAGTCGGCGTGGGTGTATTGGCCGAAGGCATCGAGGAGCGGTTTGCCCTCGAGGATGTCGTCGCCGGGGTCGGTCTTGGCCAGGGTGACCGAACGGATTTCCAGCGTCGCCGGAGCGGCCGGATAACGCATCACCGCGCTCAGGCCCTGCACGGCGGAAGTGGGGCCGTGGCCGCCGGCCTCGATGTTGATCCAATACGAATCGCGCGGTTGGTTGACGGTGGCGGCGAGATCGGAGGCGTTGCCCAATCCCTGCCGGTAGAAACGCAGCGGGATGGACGCGCGCACCCATACCCCGGCAAACGGATGCACGCGCTTCGAGATGCGACCGGTCGCGGTTTCGAGGCCTAGTTCGAAGCGCTGCGGCGAGCTGGCGCGGAATTCGATCACCAGAAAATCAAAGGGCGTCCAGTCGGCCGGCAGCGCCGGGTTCAATTCCTGGAGCGTCCAAGTATGCGTGGAAACGGCGGTGTTGAAAGTCGCACGCGCGGGCGTGGGGGCGTCGGCGGCACGGGCGGCGATCGCAGGCATGAGCAAGAAGGCCAAGATGGCGGACAAGGACAGGCGATGAGGGTGCATGGCGACTCCCGCATGGGCCGGCGGGGTGGAGCATGACAACCGAACGGCGGTGGGATTTCCAGCCGATTCAATCGGGTGTGAGCGGGAGGCAGTCGGATTATCCGGCGAACAAGCTGAACACTCAAGGCACCGGGTCGGCCGCCAAGGGGTCAGCGTTCGTTGCGTCCCCGGGCTACAGCCAAGCGGGAACGGCCTCACGCAAGGTGAGGCCCTACGTCAGCCGCTCAGCGAGCCGCCGTCCGGCCGGGGGGCGGGAACTTTTTCGCTGCGTCGTCGAGCACCAGGACCCAGTCGTTGGCGGTGTCGGCGCCGACCGGCGGCGAGGTAAATTCGCGGGTGGCGGTTTTCGCAAAGGGGGTGTCCGCCTTCGCCTCGCCGGTGCGCGGGTCATACCACCAGGCCGTGAGGGAGGTGCCCGAAAGTTGGCCGGTGTTGACGGTGACCTTCGTCTGGCCGGCGGGGAGATAGACGAACGCGTAGCTGCCGCTGCTGCCGCGGGTGGCCTCGATGCGTTCGACGGCGCGGGTCGCGCTGGCGCCCGCGAGGAGGGACTGGTCGGGGATGCGTTCGAGCATCGGCCGGGACTCGATCAGGTAGCGCAGAAACTGCACTTGGCCGGAGGCGGGGAGCTTGAGCGCTTCCTTCCATTCCATGTTGGCGTGCCAGCCGGCGTTGCCGGTGGGGACGCCGCCGGGATAGAACTCGTAAACCTCGCCGTTGCCGTAGGTGTGGCCGGCGGCGCCGGCGAAGACCGCGAGATAGGCTGAGCGGCGGACATCCACCGCCTGGATCCGCGGGGCGGTGGCGGCATTGGCATCGCGAACGAGGTTGTTGGTGATGTTCTCGTAGCCCGGCTCCATGTCGAGGGTGGGCTTGACGGGGGTCTTGGCGTAGTCGTCGGCGATGAGCCGGAAGTTGGTGGTGTTGATGAAATGGCCGGACTGGATGGCGTTGAAGTCGAGCCACGGGCGCTCCTGAAACCAGAACGAGGAGCTTTGCCGCCCGGTGGGATGGTAGCTGATCATGATTTTGCCGACCCCGACCGCCTTGGCGCCGTCGATCAGGCCCTGGGCTTCCAGATCGGTCACGTGCTGGATCTTTTCGCCGGCCGTGCCGGCGGCCGTGGAGTCGCCGCCCAGAATCCAGAAGACGTTTCGCTTGGCGTAGCGCTGGGCGAGGAACCGGCAGTAGGCCTGCATCTGCTCCGGGATGTTGCCGGCGCCCAGCCGGTCGCCGGCGTTCTTGTGCCAGTAGGGTAGGAGGGCCAGATACATGCCGCGGGCCTCGATCTTGCCGAGGATCGAATCGACGTTCTTGTAAAAGGCCTCGTTGATCTGGCCGAGATCGCCGTTCACAAAAGGCAGCTCGCCGTCCGGGTTCTTCCGGTTGCGGTAGTCCCACACCGCAACACAGCCCTGAATGACGGTGAAGCCCTTGGCGGCACGGTCGTCGAGGTAGCGGTCCACGTCGGCCGGGCTCGGGTGGTTGAACAGACACCAGGCGGTGTCACCGAGCCAGAAAAACGGGGTGCCGTCGGCGCGGACGAAAGCGCGGCCGTTGTCCGACACGCGGATGGCCGGCAGGGGCGCCGGCGCGGCGACCGCACCGGCTGGGGCGGCTGCAACGAGGTTCGATCCGAGGCAGAGGGCAAGCAGGAGAGCTGGCAGGGCAAGGCGTGGCATGGCAGCGGGGTGGGGTGAACGGAGCAACCGGGGTGGTGGTTGCTCCGCGCGAGTCTTCTCCGCTTTTATTAACGAAAGGTCAATGGCAGTCAGACTGGCCGGGCCGCAAAACGGGCGGCCGATTCGGTCCGCCCTAGCCCGGCGGCGGGGCGAGCCAGAGGGCGTGCACTTCGAGAATGCCGTTGATCATGAACTGCACTGCGACGGCCGCGAGGAGCAGCCCCATGATGCGGATGGCGATGTTCAGGAAGATCGGGCTGAGCCACTGGACCCCGCGGGCCGACAGCCGCAGGATGAGGTAGGTGGCGGCGGAAACGATGAGGATGCTCGCGCCCAGGGCGAGTTGCTGGGACAGGTTCTGCGCCTGGTTGCGGAGGAGTATGACCGTGGAGATGGCCCCCGGGCCGGAGAGCATCGGGATCGCCAGCGGGGTCACCGCGATGTCGAGCTTCTCGATGCCGGCGGCGGTTTCCTCGGCCGTTTCCCGCACGCGGGAGCGCTGCGCCCGCAGCATGTCGAGCGCAACGAGCAGCAGGACGATACTCGCGGCAATCGTGAACGCCGGCATGGTGATGCCGAGAAACCGGAAGATGGAATGTCCGACGAAGGCAAACACCAGGAGGACGCCGGCCATGACCATGGAGGCCAGCCGGGCCATGCGGATACGCTCGGCCGGCGTGTTGGCGGGGGTCATTGCGACGAAGGCCGGCACCGCGGCCAGCGGGTCGACGATCACGAAGAGCGAGCTGGTCGCGAGAATGAGGTACGCCAAGAGGGACATGCGGGCGGGCCGCGAAGCGGGAGCGGCGCTGGCCCAGCCTGAATCTGGCCGGGCGGGCGGGCATTTGCAATTCCAAGGATGAAACGGTCCGCAGCGGTATCTTCCTTGCCTTGATCCGGTGCCTGGATAGGCCTCCTCGCCGGGTAGGATAACTTCACCGAAAGTCTTGCCGGTGCCGACAGTTGGAATGGTCTGACTGCTGATGCGCCGGCTGCAGCCGGGCGCAGGCCCCACGCTCCCGACCATCATCACCCTGGCTTTTCTGTTCCTGCTCTCATCCCCAATGCCCACCGACCCCAACCCTGACGAACCAGCGGCGATCGACCTCTACCTCGAGCTCATGGCCAAGACCCTGGCCGCCTCCATTTACGATGAAAGCGCCTGGTCGGTGCTGAACTATGGCCGGCCCGGTTGGAAAGGACTCCGACACCCGCGCCGGTTTGCTTCGGCCCTGTTCAAATACTTTCTCGGTCAGATGGCCGCGAAACGCTCCACCATCCTGGTCAAACAATGGGGCTTCAAGGAGCCGGAGCGCAAGGACGGCCGGGATTTTCCCTTTATCGGGTACACCATGATCGGGCTCCGGCGGTTGGAGAACATTCGCTTTTGCACGGAGGAGGTTCTGCGCCATAAAGTGCCGGGCGATCTGATTGAAACCGGGGTCTGGCGGGGCGGGACCACCATCTTCATGCGGGCGCTGCTCCAGGCCCATGGGGTGACGGACCGCAAAGTCTGGGTGGCGGATTCGTTTCAGGGCCTGCCGGCCACCTCCGGCGACGGGGATGACTGGGATCTCAGCCGCAATGACTACTTCAAAGTGTCGCTGGCGGAGGTGAAGGCGAACTTCGCCAAGTTTGGACTGCTGGACGGCCAGGTGGAGTTTCTCCCGGGCTGGTTCTGCGACACCTTGCCGTCGGCCCCGATCACCCGGCTGGCGGTTCTCCGCCTCGACGGCGACCTGTACAGCTCGACGATGGACGCGTTGAAGAACCTGTATCACAAGGTCAGTCCCGGGGGCTACGTGATTGTGGACGACTACCAGTCCTGGGCCTCGTGCCGGCGCGCCGTGACGGAGTTTCTCGACGGCCTGGGGCTCAAGCCCGAGATCAAAACCATCGACCAGGACGGCGTCTACTGGCGGAAGGAGTAGGCCGGGGCACCGCGCGCGGTGGTGACCGATGGCCGCGGTCGCGTGCCGGCGGCGAAGCTTCGCCGGGAACCACGCCGACCGGACTGTATCTACAAAGTGGTGACTTAAGGCGCTGGTCGCCGACGGGCCCCGTTGATTTTGGGCCCTGATCAATCGGACCGCCCGGCTCCGCCATTAATTGGCAATGCGTTTTTCACATCTTATTCACCAATGACGGCTTTATTTCGCGACGGCCGGCCGGCAGTTTGGGACCCCGCATCGAACCAGGAACACCCGACCACCATCCACCCGACCCACACCATGCAACTCAAGAATCACCGCCGGGGCTTTACGCTTGTTGAGATCATGATCGTTGTTGTCATCATCGGCCTGCTCGCCGCGATGGCCATTCCTGCTTTCCAGAAAGTTCGGACCAGTTCGCAGGACAAGGCCGTCATCAACAATCTCCGGCAGCTTAGCACGGGGGCGGAACAATATTATTTGGAACAGGGTGTGAGTTCGGTGGCCTTCAGCGATCTGGTGGGAAGCAACGCCTCGCAGTATGTGAAGAGCTTCCCGACCGTGGCCAACGAAAGCTATCCTGCCGTGCTGCAGGAGGGGGTGGCGATCACGGCGTCGGGCGTGGCCGGGGCCCGCACCATCACCTACAGTCCTTGATCCGGCCGGATCGCGGACGGGGGTGATTCGCGGCGGCGCGCTTGCGTCGCCCGTCGCGGCGGCTATCTGAGGACGATGACGAATGTTGGCACGACCGGGACCGGCGCGCAGACCAAGCGGTTCATGCCGTGGCTGGTCGCGGTGGCGCTGTTCATGGAGAATTTGGACGCGACAATCGTGAACACGGCGGTGCCGACCATGGCCGCCAAGCTGGAGGTGCCCCCGCTCAGCCTGAAGGCGGTGCTGACGAGCTACACCATCTGTCTCGCAGTCTTCATCCCGGTCAGCGGCTGGATGGCGGACCGCTTCGGCACCAAACGGGTGTTCACCTGGGCGGTCAGTCTTTTCACCCTCGGTTCGCTCTTTTGCGGGCTGGCGATGAGCATTCCCATGCTGGTGGCCGCCCGGGTCGTCCAGGGCATTGGCGGCGCGATGATGACGCCGGTGGGCCGGCTGGCCCTCGTGCGCACGTTTCCGCGGTCGGAAATGCTCTCCGCGATGAACTTCGTCGTGATCCCGGCGCTGATCGGACCGCTGCTCGGGCCCTTTGTCGGCGGGCTGATCGTCCACTGGCTGCCGTGGCGCACGATCTTCTTTGTGAACCTGCCGATCGGGCTGCTCGGCCTGTGGCTGATCAAGCGGCACATGCCGGACTTCCGCAACGAGGGGGTGGCGCCGCTGGACCGGGTGGGTTTCCTGCTGTTCGGCGGCGGGGTGGCGCTGCTGTCCTATGTGCTCGAAGTGTTTGGCGAACACTCCCTGCCGCCCGGTCCGATCCTGGGCCTGCTCGCCTGCTCCTTCGGGCTGCTCGCCGCCTACTACTGGCACGGCCGCCATGTACCAAATCCGGTGATGCGGCTCGCGCTGTTCGACACCCGCACGTTCAATGTGGCCG
This sequence comes from uncultured Opitutia bacterium, assembly GCA_903873805.1. Lineage (GTDB taxonomy): Bacteria > Verrucomicrobiota > Verrucomicrobiia > Opitutales > Opitutaceae > CAIQQB01. Next base: position 51,482 of record CAIQQB010000003.1, read on the forward strand.
TGATTGGCGGGGTCATCACCCGGCTGGGCATCGGCGGCATGCCGTTCCTGCTGCCGCTCCTCTACCAGATCGGCATGGGCTTCCCGCCCTGGCAGGCCGGCTTGCTGACCATGCCGCAGGCGCTGGCCGCCATCACGATGAAGATGCTCAGCAAGTCCATCCTCGCCCGTTTCGGCCACCGGCAGGTTCTCGTCACCAACACCGTGCTGTTCGGCGCAACCATCCTCGCGTTCGCCCTCATCGGGCCGGGCACCCCCGTCTGGTGCATCCTGCTGCTCAGCTTCACCCAGGGGTTCTTTTCCGCCCTCCAGTTCACCAGCATGAACACGCTGGTCTACGCCGACATCAGTGATGCGGACGCGAGCATGGCCAACAGCATCGCCAGCACGGCGCAGATGATGGCGCTGAGCTTCGGCGTCGCCTTCGCCTCCCTGGTCGCGGCGTGGTTCATCGGCCGGACGCCGCAGACGGACACGGCCAACTTCATCCGGGCGCTGCACCACTCCTATCTGGCGTTGGGGACGGTCACGATCATCTCGTCCCTCATGTTTTGGCGGCTGCGGCCGAACGACGGCAACAACGTCAGCAACCGCACCGGCACGCCGGAGGGCGAGAGTCTGGAGGCAGCGTGAATCGGGCGCGGCGGCGGCGGTTCACAGCAGCTTGAGCAGCGCGGAGAAGTCCTCGTCGGCCCAGCCGGCCCGGTCGGCGGCGGCGAGGCGGTCGCGGACGGTGGCGAGCACCGGAAGATTCCCGCCGCCATCGGTTCCGCCGGCCAGTCGCAGATCCTTCAGCATGTGCTTGACCGAAAACTGCGGGGCGAAGTCCCCGGCGCGCAGCTTGGGCTCCTTGAGCTTGGCCAGACCGGAGTGGCCGGCATTGCGGCCGAGCGCGCTGAAGAAGACGTCGTCGCTCACGCCCCCGTGCCGCGCCAGGGTGAGAGCCTCGCACAGCCCTTCCATCAGGGCCGCGAGATTCAGATTCATCGCGAGCTTGAGGGTCGCCGCCTGCCGGTGGTCGCCGACGTGGAGCCGGACGGACGAGACCAACGCGAGCAGCGGCTCCAGTTCGGCGATGAGGTCAGCGTCGCCGCCGAGGTAATAAACCGTCTGCCGCTGCTCGGCGGCCGGGCGGCTGCCGGTGAACGGCGCCTCGAGGTAGCGGGCCCCGCGTTGCACGACCAGGGTGCGAAACTCCTCGCTGCTGGCGGGGTCGATGGTGCTCGATTGCACCACCACCTTGCCGGGGCCGAGGGCGGGCAGGATGTCCGCGAGCACGGCCCGCACGGCCGGCGGATCGGCGACGACAATCTGGATCACATCGGCTGCGGCCGCGACCGCCGCCGCGGTGGTCCGCCATTCGGGAAAATCCGGTTGCGGCGTGCGGTTCCAGGCACCCGCCAGCACGCCTGCCGCGTGATAGTGCCGCGCCCACACGCCGCCGATGAGACCGAGACCGAGCACGCCGATGGTTTTCATAGGGCTTGAAGTTTGGGCCTCCGGGGAAGATTTGCAACGCGCCAGCGGTGGGGCGGGCGATGATGCGGTCCGGGCCCATTCCGTCTGAAGTATCCAAGTTTCAATGACCGGCCGGGGGCTGGATCGGCGGGCGGGGTGCTCTCACCCCGCGGCCGTCCCCGCAGGGTGAAGGCACCCCGCCCACATCAGACCGGCCAACCGACTGAGAGTCTGGCTGCTTTCTTGTCGTCGGCCCCGTTGCAATTTACTGGCTACAGAGCGCCAAAGCCCTATGTTGAATGACCCTACTTTTTCCGCATGTATCGCAATTCCATACCCCGTTGGCTCTTACTGACAACTGCTCTGGCCGTTGGTGCCCTCCGCGGACAGGCTCAGGATCTCGGTGGCGGCACACCGATTCTGGTGCAAAGCGTCCCTACGCAGGTGCTGACAGTCGGTAGCTCGGCCGCGTCGGTCGACCTGAGCGGGTACATCCATAATCCGACGGTGCCCGGCACGGCGGTGCGGATCTCGGTGCAGATTGGAACCTTGAGCAGCGGTTTCATCGATGTGGCGCTGACGGACCAGCAGACGCCCCTGACGGTGGCCAACTTTCTCGCTTACATCAAAGCCGGCTACTACGCCAACAACTGCGTGCACCGTTCGATCCCGGGCTTCATCATTCAGGACGGCGGCTTCTATTTTCCCACCAGTTCTTCGATCGATTTCGTCCCGACGTTTTCCCCGGTGCAAAACGAGCCCGGCCTCTCCAACGTGAGGGGGACCATCGCGATGGCCAAGCTGGGCAGCGATCCGAACAGCGCGACCAGTCAGTGGTTCATCAACCTGGCCGACAATTCCGCCAATCTCAACAATCAGAACGGCGGGTTCACCGTGTTTGGCTATGTGATCGGCAACACGATGGCCGAGGCGGATGCAATTGCCGCGGTGACAACCTATGATGCCAGCGCCTCCCTCAACAGTAACTTCACCGATTTGCCGCTGACGGCTCCGATTCTGGCTGTGGCAAATTTCGTCCAGACCTCCATCGCCGTCATCCCGGGGATCACCCATGCGGCCAGCCCGGCGGACGGCACGTTGGTGACGGCCACCATCAGCGGCAACACGCTGCTTCTCACCCCTTCGGCCGTCAAAACCGGGAGCACGACGGTTACCGTCACGTCCACCGCCCTCGATGGCGGGCAGCTTAGCACAACAGTCGGAGTCACTGTCACGCCGCCTCCTTCCGCGCCGAGCTTTACCGCCAACCCGGTTTCCGCCTCGGTGGTGGCAGGGCAGGGCGCGTCGTTTGTGGTCACCACCGCCGGCTATCCGGCGCCCACGCTGCAATGGCAGAGCGCGGCGACGGGATCGGGCACCTTCTCCGATCTCACCAACGGCGGCGCCTACAGCGGAGTCACCACGGCGACCCTGAGCGTGGCCAACTCCACGGTGGCCATGTCCGGCCTGCAGTTCCGTTGCACGGCTTCCAATAGTGTGAGCTCGGGGATCGCCAGCGGTGCCGCGACTCTGACCGTCACCCCGGCTCCGGCGACGGTGACGCTCTCCAGCCTCACCCCGACCTACACCGGCGCGCCACTGCCTGTGACGGTCACGACGAATCCCACCGGGCTGGCCGTGACCGTGACCTACAGCGGCAACACGACAACTGCGCCGACCAATGTCGGTTCCTATCCGGTGACAGCGGTTGTGTCCGATGCCAACCATACGGGCTCGGCTTCGGGCACGTTGGTCATCGGGCAAGCGCCGGCGACCGTGACGCTTTCCAGTCTGACGCCAACCTACACGGGCGCACCACTGCCCGTGACAGTCACGACGAACCCGCCCGGGCTGTCTGTGACGGTGACCTACAGCGGCAACACCACGACCGCGCCGACCAACGCCGGCTCCTATCCGGTGACGGCGGTTGTCTCCGATCCCAACCATACCGGTTCGGCTTCGGGCACGCTGGCCATCGGGCAAGCGCCGGCGACCGTGACGCTTTCCAGTCTGACGCCGACCTACACGGGCGCACCACTGCCCGTGACGGTCACGACGAATCCCGCCGGGCTGGCTGTGACGGTGACCTACAGCGGCAACACGACGACGGCGCCGACCAACGTCGGCTCCTATCCGGTGACGGCGGTCGTGTCCGATGCGAACCACACGGGCTCGGCTTCGGGCACGCTGGTCATCGGGCCGGCGCCGGCGACCGTGACGCTTTCCAGTCTGACGCCGACCTACACGGGTACGCCATTGCCCGTAACGGTCACGACGAATCCCGCTGGGCTGGCTGTGACCGTGACGTACAGCGGCAACACCACGACGGC
>CAIQQB010000004.1 GCA_903873805.1 uncultured Opitutia bacterium
CCCTGCGCATCTACCTCACCCTGGCGGTGGTGGCGCTCATCGCGATCACCTCGCTGGGCAACTACGGCTATCTGGCCCGCGCCTACGAAGTCACCCACACGCAGCTCGCCGGCATCGAACAGCGGATTCTCCCCCTTCAGCAGGACATCGACGCCACCCAGATCCAGATCGACGCCTCGCGGAACCAGATCGGCAAGTTCACCGACACGGGCCGTGAAGACCGTGAAAAAATCCAGGCTCAGATCGCCGAGGCCAACCAGGCCCTCGACCAATCTCTCTCCCGCCTCGAAGACCGCCGCAAGGCCGCCAAAGATCGTCAGGACCACGACAGCCAGACTTTTTCCTCCCGCCTGCCCGAGGCCGCCGAACTCCTCAAAAAGGATCTCGCCTCCGAGGACGCGGCCGTCGCCAAGCTGAACGAGCGCGTCGCCGTACTTGATCGCGCCGTCGACGCCTACACCGCCCAGGGCGGCCCCAGCATCCTGCTGTTCAAGAGCGATGCCATCAAAAAAGGTCAGGTCCTGCGTGAGCAGCAGGAGCTCGAACGCAAGGCCATCGCCGACGAAATCATCGTCCACCAAAACAAGCAGGACCGGCTCCGCGCCGATTACGCGAAAAACACCGATGCCATGAACCGCGATCTCACCGGCGTGCAGACCCAGTATCGCCAGGATCTCGCCGCCCTCGACTCCGAGGAACAGTCCCTCCGCAAAAACTGCGCCGACACCATCGCCAAGGTCGAGAAGCAGATCAGCTCGCTCCAGACCCAGACGACTACCGTCAGCCGCCAGGGCCAGGACCAGATCGCCGCCCTCTACCAGCGCATCGAAACCGACAATCAGGAAATCGCCCACCTGCGCCAGCAGATGGCCGGCGTCGATATCGGCCCCTACCGTTTCATCGCCCGCACCTTCAACACGGGTGCCGATGATGTCGTCAAGTGGCTCGTCCTGCTGCTGGTCTCCGTGTTCGATCCGCTGGCGGTCGTCCTCACCGTCGGCCTGAACGTCGCGCTCATGCATGATCGCCGCGCCTCCGCCTTCGTCCGCACCGGCGCCACGCTTCCTCCAGCGCGCAGTCGCACCGCCAGAATCGTCATTTGGGTTATCCTGCTCCTCATCGTCGCGGCATTCGCGTTTGCGGCCAAACGTTTCGGACCCGCCTTGCTCAAGCAGTGGCAGAACCACACCGAGCAACGTGCCACCGCGGGGCTGATTCCAGCCGACAGCTTTGCCGTCCTCGCCTTGAGGCCCGACCGGATGAGCGACCCCACTGGCAATTTCGTCTGGAACAGGACCGTCTCCAGCCTTCTCGGAAAATCCGCCTTGAGCCAGCTCGCCGACCTCTTTGGCGACAGCCTCGATGCCGGCTCGGACGTCTATGTTTTCGTCAAGTACCCCGCGCGGCAAAATTCCGCGCAGGCGCAAAGCCCCGTCATGCTCTGCGGCCTGATTGCGCGTCTCAAGGACCCCGCCGCCGCCGAGACCGGCCTGAATCGTTTTGCCGACGCCTTCGCCGACAGCCTCCGCCACGGTGCCCCCGCCGGCCAGCCGCGCCACAACAGCATGGTTCGCTACGGCAGCGGCCGCTATCTAGACCCGCAGGGCAACTTCCTGTCCTTCGCGATCACCGGTCAACACGCCATCCTGCTGCTCGAGATCGACGGCGACCCGGCCAAGCCGGCCGTCGAGGACGAAATCCGCCACATCCTCGCCCCCGTCACCACCGACGTAGTCGCCAGCGGCGGCGCCACCGTCCTTCCCAAACGCGCCCTCGACACCGATGCCGCCGTCTCCCTCTGGTTCGATTCCTCCCGCTGCTTCGCCGACATGCCCAAGAACATCGCCGCCCAGAACCGTTACCAGCAACTCGCCGGCCGCATCAATTTCGACCTGCTCCTGACCCTCAATCCCACCACTGAGGGCCAGCTCGATCTCGCGGCCGACTACAACTACGCCGGCGAACGCTTCAAACCCCAGCCCTCGCTGCAGGACATCTTTGGCAAACTCGGCCCGGTTGAACCCTCCGGCGTGCCCGGCCGCCTCATGGATCGCTGCGCCGTCACCCTCGACATGGAGGCGCTGATGGACCGACTGCCCGCGATGCTCTCCGACTCCGCCAACGCCGCCGCGCAAATCCACGTCGAGAAAACCATCGCGTCAACGCGCAGCGGCCGGTTCGAACTCGTCGCCCAGTATGACTCAAAAGCCGGCCTGCCGTTTCAAGCCGCGCTCCGCAACCTCGTGCGCTGACCGGCCATGTCGCCACGCAGGCACCTGTTTATTTGCCTGATCGCCCTCGCCGCGCTCGCCGGCTGCCATACGAAAACCACCCGGACTTCCGCCGACACTGCGGTCGCAATCACGGGCGACGGCCATGATCACGGCGGCTCACCGGCCCGCCATGCCGCCCGCCACGCCAAACAGGAAGTCTCTCAAAACGATGCGCCCAAAGACGCCAACCCGACCGACACGTCCTCGGCATCGGTGGCATCACCAAGCAAGGCAAGCCCGCCCGGCAAGGTCTCCCCCAATTTACCCTCAGCGCATTCTGATTCCCGCAAGTCGGCAGCCGCGCAGCCGGCAAAGCCCGCCAAACTCTCAGCCTCCGGCATCGCCTCATCCCCCGCGAAACCTGCGCAGGACGGACGGATTTCCATCACCATGCCTCCAGCCACCCCCACCCCTCAACGGACCGTCGCGAGCCTGAGACTTGGTGAATCGTCACGCTCGACTGCCGCGCCCAAAATAACCCCGCTCTCCGTTGACCTGCCCGGCCTCGTCACCAGCGCACCAACGACAGCGCCCACCCAACGGTTGTCCGCCGTCATCCCCGCTCCGTCACTCTCGGATGTCATGTCATCACGGACCAAGCCGCAGTCCATCGACCTCTTCTCACGACTCTCTTCACCGCAAGTTGCCGCCGGTTCACAGGATCAGCCCCTGTCATGGTCGTTACCACGTGCCATGGCACCCGCCCAAATCCAAACCACTAGCTTCGATCAAACCATCATGGCGCTTCCGTCCGACACGATGCCGGTCCTGTGGCAAACCAAGGGAGGGCCAGTTTACTCCGTCCCAATTTTGTCAAATTGGCTTTCCGCCCCGGCCCCGCCGCCTCCACCAGATTCCTCCACCACCCGCGAGGATCGGGAAATTCTTCACGTTAAAATTTACCAAATCCTCCTCGGCCATCAGTAAGACGACCGGATTCCCGTGGCCTATTTGCGACTGGCAGGTGGTGGTGCGCATCATCAGACGCGTTTTCCGCAACTGCTGCTAGAGGAGATTCTGCCGGGCTAAAAAACGCCGGTACTCCGGGCCTGGCTCTCGAGGGCGGCTTCGCTTTGGAGGATTTTGTCGGCGGCACGGCCGCCGGTTGACTGCGACACATTTGGAAGGAAGACGTAGCTGGGGTCAGTCTGTTGCCGGCGATGGATTTCCAGCATGCCTTGCCAAGTCTTCCAGAGCCCTTGTGGAGCTGGAGGGAGGTCTTGCGCAATGGCCGCTCGCAGTTTTGGCAGGTTGTAGAACGGCACGGCGGGGAACATGTGGTGTTCGATGTGATATTGCATGTTCCAGTAAAGGAGGGAGGGGAGCCAAGAACAGGTGAAGGTGCGGCAACAG
>CAIQQB010000005.1 GCA_903873805.1 uncultured Opitutia bacterium
ATTCAAGCCATCAAGGCGGACGCACGCGGCTTCCGTCGCTTCGCCAATTACCGCGTCCGCATCCTCTTCTTTTGTGGCAAGCTTGACCTCAGCCTCCATTCGCCATCAGCTCAAACCCACACGATTTCCTGAAGAACCAAAGTACGCCCTGTCCGGCGATGGGGCCAACGTCGCCCTCATCTCCGGCCTTTCCGATCCCTACAGCGTGGCGGTCGCGACGACGGCGGTTCCCGAGCCCGCCACCTTTGCCGCCCTCCTTGGTCTCACTGCTCTGCTTGCCGTCACCGGGCGCGACCGTCGCCGGAAGGCAATCGCCGCGCGCAATCCACCGGGTCGGGGCAGGCAAGAATCAATTTGAAGCTGGGCTTGCGCGGCGGAATTCATCGCAGCACTGAGTCGGAGACCGGCCGCGGAGGACTGTTTCGGGTCACTGGCCGGGACTTTCCTGACCGGCGCTGAGATGCTGTTGGGAGACTTTGTTGAGCGCGGGTTATTCCAGCGCGGACCGGCTTGGTTTTGTTAGCTAAGCTTGCGGCCGGCCGGAGGTGGGCGGTGCATGACGGGAAGTTCGCGCATCGAACAGCCGGGAACGATGCATCACACCTCGTTCAGTGCCCGAGGCGGGAGGCCATGGCGTAGACGATCAGGACGAGCAGCACGAGACCGGTGCCGAAGAAGACGAAGCCCATCGCCTTCGCCATCTTCTTGCGGCCTTCCCATTCGTCCTTCACGCGGTATTGCTCCAGGCGGCCGTCGGCCACGAGGCGGTCATACCAGCGCTTCCGTTCGTGCAGCATCTCCGACTTGGAGATGCGGCCGGAAAAGATGACGGTGTCCATCGGGAATTTCTCGATCCGGAAATGGGTGTTGAAGAAATGGAAGGTGAAGATGAAGCCGGCGGCGAGCAGCGCCTCGTCGGAGTGGACGATGAGGGCGATGTTGATCACCCAGCCGGGCAGGAACGCGGTGAAGAAGATCGGGAACCACATGATCAGGCCGGAGACGCCGATCATGAAGACGCCCCAGAACACGGCGAAGTAGTCGAAGCGTTCCCAGTAGGTCCAGCGGTCAAACTGCGGCCGCGGTCCCTTGCCGAAAAACCATTTCTGATGGGCGACGAAGTCGCGCCAGTCCTGGATGGACGGTACCATCGAGTCGGGGCCGAAGACGGCGCTCCAGATGCGGCGCAGTTCGATCCGGCCGGTGGCGGGATTGCGGACGTTCCGGCGCTGGCGCCAGAGCGACTTCACGAGCGAGCCGAGGTGCAGCGCAAAATAGGTGAACGTGATGACGGCGGCGAAGTGGTGCAGGGCCCGGGCCACGGTGGCGCCGCCGAGCAGGTTGAAGATCACCTTCGCCCAGTCCGTGTAGTAAAACTTGAGCGGCATGCCGGTGATGACGAGGAGCAGGAAGCTGGTCACGACCAGCAGATGCAGGAAGCGCTCGAACGGCGTGAAGCGGGTGAACTGCACGTCATCGGTGTTCTGCTTCACGACGGCCTCGCGGAAGGTCTTGGAGTCGGTCAGGTAGAGATAGATTGAACGGAAGAGCCAGAAGGCGGTGTGGATGCCGAAGAAGGCGAACGTGCCGATCAGCAGCGCCGTCATGAAGAGGAAGACCTTGTTGAGCAGCGGATAGTTGGCCTTGTCGAGGGGGTTGGCGTGCGGCTGATATTCGGTGAACTTTGCCGTGGCCCCGGGATGGCACTGCTGGCAGGTGCCGAGGATCCGGCCCGCAGAGAGGCGGGAGCGCGGGTCGCTGACGGGAAAAACATCGTGGTGACCGTGGCAGTCGTAGCAGGCGGCGACGTCGGAGGCGACATTGGGCTGGCCGAGGGCCATGGCCTTGCCGTGGTAGGTTTCGCGGTAGTGCTCGAGGCGGTCCTCGTGGCATTTGCCGCAGCTCTGGTCGCTGGCGGCCTTGAATTGGGCGGTCGCGGGTTTTTCGATGTCGTGGGCGCTGTGGCAGTCGGTGCAGACCGGGCCGCGCTTGTCGCCCTTGGCGAGCAGCTGGCCGTGGACGCTGGCATTGTAGGTATCCTCGATGCCGACGTGGCAGGTGCCGCAGGACTTGGCGATGTTGGCGTGATTGGTGCGCGAATCCCGGTCGATGCTGCGTTTGATGTCATGAACGCCGTGGCAGTCGTTGCAGGACGGCGCGACGATGAGGCCCATCTTGACGAGGGCGCGCCCGTGGATGCTGTCGAGGTAGTGGCCGGCGGCCTCGGTTTTGCCCATGCGATATTCCTTCGTCAGGGCGGGATTGTCGTGGCAGGTGCCGCAGGTCTTGGGGAGGTTGAGCTTATAGACGGGGGAGTCGGGTTGCTTCACCGGCACAATGTCATGGGAGCCGTGGCAGCTGGTGCAGGAGGCGGCGTCGGACGCCCCCATCTGGTGGCTGAGGCCGTGGATGCTGGTGGCGTACTGGGCGGCGGGTTGCGCGTGGCAGGACGCGCATTGGGCGGGCGGGATTTTGGCGTCGTGCGGATAGCCGCCGGTGAGGGTGACATGGCAGTCCACGCAGTTCAGCTTGCCGTGAATGGACTGGGCGAAGATCTCGGGGCGCACGCCGATCCATTCGGGCGGCAGGCCCTTTTTGCGCGGCTTGAACTCACCGGTGTGGCAGTCCAGGCACTCGCTGTTGGCGACAGCCGGTTTCGCGGCCGCGGCTGGCGGCGGGGTCGAGGGCCCGGCGGCACGGCCGAGCCCGGTGGCGACCAGCAGCAGCGCTAGCAGGGAGAGAATGGGCAGGCGGCGGACTGGAAACAGGGCGGGCATGGCGTCAGTCCATTATGCGGCCAAAGCGGCCGTTTCTGCTGCGCAGCCGTTGACCGTCCATGTGCAGATCTTGTCCACGCCGGATGATTTTCCTGGCGCACAAAATGTGACCAGCTTTGGTCAAATAATGCGACGCGTCCGGACCGGTTTGGGCCTACCTTGTGGCTGGCGGAGGTCTCCCGTTCACCGGGCGGCCCTCCCGTCGAATTCAACCCGGAGGATGCCATGTCCGTCATCAAACTTCATCTCGAACAGTCCGAATACGACGCCATCGCTCGCTATGCGGTCGCGCTGAACGTCAAGCCCGAGGCGGTAGCCTATGCGGCCCTGAACCGGCTCATGTTGCAGGCCAGCAAACAGGAGGTGCGGGACGATATCGTCAACACCTGGGCCTGGCATCAGGAGAATCTGCCCCTCTGGAGCGATTCCGCCCGCTCGGTGCATGCCTACGAGGGCAAGCACGACGACTACGGGGCGCCGAGCGGCTACGTTTAGCCGCGGAACTGGGCGGCCGCCGTCTGCACCGGCGGGCGGCTGAGGAAGCGGTGGATGCCCGCGACGGCCTTGCGCGCATCGCGCACGGCGTGCACCACCAGGCTCGGGCCGCGTACGGCGTCGCCGCCGGAAAAAACCCCGGGCACACTGGTCATCTGGTCATTGTCGACGAACAGGCTGCCCCATTCGGTGGTTGCGATCTGCGCGAATTCGGATCCGGCCGGGAAGGGCACCGGGTCGAAGCCGTAGGCGACCAGGATCAGGTCGGCCGGCACGGTGAACTCGGAGCCGGCGACGGGCCGCGGCTTGCGCCGGCCGGAGGCGTCGGGTTCGCCAAGGGCCATGCGCACACAGCGGACGGCGCTGACGGCGCCCTGGCCGTTGTCGACGAGTTCGAGGGGATTTGTGAGGAATTCGAACTGGGCGCCCTCCTCGAGGGCGTTGTAATATTCCTTCCGGCTCCCGGGCATGTTGGCGAGATCGCGGCGGTAGAGGCAGATCGCGGACTGGGCGCCGCCGCGCAGGGCGGTGCGGAGGCAGTCCATGGCGGTGTCACCCCCGCCGAGCACGACGATCCGGCGGCCGGCGACCTCGATGGGCGGAAATTCGCCGGCCATGGCCGGGACATTTTTCTGGATGAGGAACGGCAGGGAGGGCAGCACACCCGCGAGGCCGGCGCCGGGGACATCGAGCGGCTTGGCCTGTTGGGCACCGACGGCGAGGAAGACGGCGTCGAATTCGCGGCGGAGATCCGCAAGGCCGAGATCGCGGCCGACGTTGACGCCGAGGCGGAACTCGACGCCGGCTTTGGTTAGAAGTTCAATGCGGCGCTCGACAATGGATTTTTCCAGCTTGAAGGCCGGGATGCCGTTAACGAGGAGCCCGCCGGGCACGAGTTGTGATTCGAAGACGGTGACGGCATAGCCGAGCTGGGCGAGCTCGTCGGCGGCCGAGAGTCCGCCGGGTCCGGAGCCGATCACGGCGACGCGGCGGCCGTTGGCGGGGGCGCGGGCGATCTCGACCGTGCTGTGGTGGAAGGCGAATTCGTTGATGAAGCGCTCGACGGCGCCGATGGCCACGGGCTCGGTGCGGCAGTTGAGGATGCAGGCTCCCTCGCAAAGGCGTTCCTGGGGGCACACGCGGGAGCAGATCTCGGGCATGTTGCTCGTGGTGCGGGAGACCGCCGCGGCCTCGAGAAACAGGCCCTGCGCGGCCAGCGCGAGCCACTCGGGATGCGGTTGGCCAGCGGGCAGCCCTGCATGCAGAGGGGATTGGGGCACTGGATGCAGCGGCTGGCCTGCGCCCGGGCCGTGGCCTCGTCGTAATTGGAATAGATTTCGCGGAAATCCGCGGTGCGTTCCGCGGCCCCGCGCTTGGGCGGGGCGGCGCGCGTGACCGTCCGCCAGGCATATTTGGCGTCGGTTGAGCGGGTGGGCGGGGCTTCGTCAGGCGTGCTCACGGTTGGTCGGTTGCCCCGGGGCGGCTATTGCTGGACGCCGCCGTTATGGCAGTCGGAGCAGGTGAGGTCGGGATCGAGGGCACCGCCCGGGTGCGCGAACTTCAGGCCCTTGGCGTTGAGCAGTTCGAACTCGGCGGCCTTGCCCTGGGCCAGGATGGTATGGCAGGCGTTGCAGTCGCTGGACCGCACGGTTTCTCCCGCGGCGGTCTTGTGCTTGTCGTCGTGGCAGCGGAAGCACCCGGGCCAGTCCTTGTGGCCGATGTTGTTGGGGTAGACGCGCCAGTCGGCCTTCCGCTCCGGGAAGATGGTGGTGGCGAAAATGCGCTGCACCTCCGCGATGGTCGCGGGGAGCTCGGGGGCGCCGGCGTACTTGGTGCCGAGGTAGGAGGCAATCTTGCCCGGGGCGTCGTCGGCCGTGGTGATGTCCTTCTGCAGCATAGCCTTGACGGCTTCGCGCTTCACGTTGGGCAGGGCCGGGTTGAGGGTGCCACCGGCGAGGGACTTTTCCACCGAGTCATTGGCGGTGGGGAAAACGTGGGCGGGGCGGTTGTGGCAGTCCATGCAGTCCATGGTGCGGATCTGGTCGGCGGGCGGTTCGCCCTTGAAGTCCGCGGTGCGGTAGACGCGCGAGGTGCCCGCCTTCACGTCGGTCACGCGCATCCACGGGATGACCTGCCGCTTGTCGTCGCTGGCGAAATACTCGACCTTCTCATTGCGGTTGACGTGCCAGTGGATGCCGCCCGGCGGGCTGCCCGGCCGGGTGGTGTTCACGTGCATGAGCAGGCGCACGCTGTAGGGGGTGTTGGCCTTGTCGGAGAGATAGTGGTCGAAGGTGATGTCGACACTGCCCTGGAACTTCTCGGGCCAGTGGCACTTTTCGCAGATGTCCTGGGCGGGGCGGAGGTTCTTGATCGGGGTCGCGATCGGGCGGCTGTAGTTGTTCAGCGTATACGCGATGAGCTGGTGGGTGCCGTTGATCTTGGCCTTGATGAACCACTGGGCACCCGAGCCAATGTGGCAGTCGACGCAGTCAACGTGGGCATGCGCCCCGTGCTGGTAGGAGACGAACTCCGGGTTCATGGCGCGGTGGCAGACCTCGCCGCAGAACTGGACCGACTCCGAATAGTGGTAGGTCTGGTAGCTGCCGAAGGCGCTGAGCATCACGAAGCACAGGGCCCCGCTGCCGAACAGGAGGATGGAGCGGCGCTGGCGGGGGTCGGAAAAGTCCAGCCGCCACTTGTCGGGCTTGGTCGCCGCATGCCGGAGGGCCCAGCGGCGCTGGGCCCAGGCGCCGAAAAACACGAGGCCGAGCCCGGCGATCAGGAAGCCGGGGGCGACGATGTAGGTGAAGATGCCCAGGTAGGGGTTCTTGTCCCCTTGGGTGTAGTCCATCCAGACCAGTAGCGCGAAGGAGAACAGCGCGCCCACCGCCAGGACCCCGCCGCAGGCGCTGATCCAATTGTTGAAGTGCGAACGCGGGGGGTGGTTCACCGCCGGCGGAGTGGAGGGTTGGTCGGGCATGGGCAGACAGGATCAGGTTCGAAGGGAACCGGAGGAAAAACGCGCGGGTGGCCGGGCCACCCGCGCTGGGTGAGGATGAAACAGGCGGGCGTTAGCCTCAGGCCTTGGGCTTGAACTTGCGGACGTAGGCCACCAGATCCTTGATCTCGGCGTCGGAAAGATCGGCCTTGAAGCTCTTCATGCGCTCTTTGCCGTCCTTGTCCTTCACGCCGTCGGTGATGGCCTTGACGATGTCCTCGTCCTTCAGTGCGGCCTGCACCTTGGCGTCGGTGTAATCCTTGAGCTGCAGCTTCTTGCCAACCGGCGTCAGGCCCTTGCCGTCGGCACCGTGGCACTTGGTGCAGTTGTTGTCCCAGTTGTCGGAAGCCGAGGCGGTGGCGGCGGCTTGGCTGAGGGTGGTGGCGAGCAGGAGACCGACGCTCGTCAGGGCGATTTTAGTGGTGGTTTTCATGGCGGAGAATTGGGTGCGGGCCGGTTGATTCTGGTGCACCGTTTTTATCTAGCAAGGGCATTATGCCCGTTCGTCGCCGCACTGGCTGCGCATGCATTGCCGAGCTTTACGCAGAAATTGCTGAACGACTCCGCGGGACGTCCGGAGGGTGCCGAACCACCGAGGGGAGGCCCGGCCGACGATGGGCATCAAGCGGAGTGTTTTCCGCAAGGATTGAGCTAAGCTGCACAAAAAATGCGCAGCAGGCCCGGGGGGCTTTCGGCATACTGGCGGTCTTGGTGTTTCCGCCCCGCCCGGCTCCCCGGCCATCAGGTGGGTTGCCACCGGCCCTTTTCTCCCTTCATCTCCCGACCATGTGTCATCCCTCGCTTCGCCCGCTTCTGCTTGCCCTGCCGCTCCTCCTCGTCGCTTGCAGCGATTCCAAGGTCGCTTCCTACCGCATCCCCAAGGAGCCGGATGCGCCCGTCGCCGAGGCGGCCCCCGCGTCGACCCCGCCGGCGAGCCAGCCGGCGACCGGTGGCATGGCCGGAACCACCGTGGCCAAAGCCGATGGTCCGGGGCTGACCTGGACGGCTCCGGAGCGTTGGCAAAGCAAGGCGGCGTCCGCCATGCGGAAGGCGACCTACGTGGTTCCCGGCGCTGCCGGTGAATCGGCGGAACTCGCGATCACAGCTTTCCCGGGCGATGTCGGCGGCGAACTGGCGAACGTCAACCGCTGGCGCGGCCAGATGGAGCTCGCGCCGATCGCGGAGGCGGAACTGCCTGGTGCGCTCACCCGCATCGAAGCCAACGGATTGCATATCGCAGTGGTTGATCTGCTCAGCAGCCAGGCCGGCGCGGCCTCGCGGATGATTGGAGCGATGGTGCCCAACGCCGGCGCCACCTGGTTCTTCAAGCTCACCGGGCCGGACGCGCTGGTGGCGCAAGAGAAGCCGGCTTTTCTGGCCTTTCTCCAGTCCCTCAAGGCTGATGCCGGCGCGGCACCCGCTCCCGCCACCGCGCCTGCCGTCAGCCTGCCTCCGGTGCCCCCATTGGCTTCGGCGGCGGCCCCGGCCGCGGACATGGCGAACACGGCCGTCATCAAGGCGCAGGGCGCCGACTTGAAGTGGACGGCTCCGGCCGGCTGGCAGAGCAAGCCGGCCTCGGCGATGCGCAAGGCGACCTACACGGTGGCCGGCGACGGTGGTGCCTCAGCCGAGCTTTCGATCACCGCCTTTCCCGGCGATGTCGGCGGCGAACTCGCGAACGTGAACCGCTGGCGCGGTCAGCTCGGCCTGGCGCCGCTGGCCGACGCGGAGCTGGCGGGTGCCGTCACCCGGCTCACCGCGAACAGCCTGAAGGTGGCAATGGTCGATCTCTCCGGCGCGGGGGCGGATCAGCAGCCGCAACGGCTGCTCGGGGCGATGGTGCCCTATGCCGGTGCCACCTGGTTCTTCAAGTTCACCGGCCCGCCGGCCCTGCTGGGAAAGGAAAAGGCGTCCTTCCTCGCCTTCGTGCAATCCCTGCAGGCGCCCTGATCCACCATGTTTACTTTTCTCCGCCCCGTTCGCGACCTGCTGGTCTCGTTGAAGCTCACGGTCGTCCTGATCGTCTTTTCGATCGTGCTGGTCCTGGCCTCCACCCTGGACCAGATGAACATCGATTCCTGGGCGGTGCAGCAGAAGTATTTTTACACCTGGATCGTATTCTGGCCGGCGGGCAGTTTTTCCTTCCCGATTTTTCCGGGGGGCTACGTGATCGGCGGCCTGCTGCTCGCCAATCTGCTCGCGGCCCATGTCTACCGCCTGAAGCTTACCTGGCGGAAGCTGGGGATCTGGTTCGCGCACGCCGGCCTCATCCTGCTCATCGTCGGCCAGCTGCTGACCGGGCTGCTGCAGGACGAGTACCACATGAAGATCGACCAGGGGCAGACCAAAAGTTATTCGGAGAGCGACCGGAAGATCGAGCTGGCGATCACCGACACGACCGACCCAAAATTCGACGACGTGGTGGCAATCCCCGAGTCCGCGGTGACGCGGCTGGAGACCGTACAGCATCCCAAGCTGCCCTTCCGGGTGGTGGTGAAGAGCTTTTTCCCCAACGCCCTGCTGCAGACGATTACGCCCGGCGCGGGCACGACCCCGGCCGGGGAGACCTTGCAGGGTGTCGCCCAGCAGGAATTCGCCACGCTCCTGCCGGTCACCTACAAGCCGAATGAAAGCAACACGCCCTGCGCTTATGTCGAGCTGAACGGGGAAAAGGGCGTGCTCGGCACCTGGCTGGTTTCGCCCAACTACAATCCGCAGGCCTTCACCCTCGACGGCAAGGAGTACAAGATCGAACTGCGGTTCGCGCGGCACTACCAGCCGTATTCCCTGACGCTGCTGAAGTTCAGCCACGACATCTACGCCGGCACGGACATCCCGAAGAACTTCTCCAGCCGCGTCCGTGTGACAACGCCGGACGGCCGCGACGACCAGGAAGTGCTCATCTACATGAACCACCCGCTGCGCTACGGCGGGCTGACGTTCTATCAGGCCGGTTTTCAAAACAACGACCGCACGACCATCCTCAGCGTGGTGCGCAATCCCAGCTGGTTCATCCCCTACATTTCCTGCGCGATCATCACCTTCGGCCTGCTGTTTCAATTTGTCCTTCATCTCGTGGGATTCATCGGGCGGCCCCGGGCCGCCGCTTCCGCTGGCGCCGCAACCGGAACCTCGGGCGCTGTCGGCCAGGCCGGCTGGGTACCACTCGCGGTGCTGGCGGTGGCGGTGGCGGGGGTCGTCTGCACCTTGGTGCTGCCCGGTCCGCACAGCGACTACGACCTGGAGGGCTTCGGCCGGCTTCCGACGCTCGTCAACGGCCGCATCAAGCCGCTCGACACCGTGGCCCGCACCTCCCTGCTCGAACTGCAGGGCCGGCAGCGCGTGACCGCGGCCGACGGCCATGCCGTCAGCCCGAGCGGGTGGCTGCTCGACATGCTCTTTCGGCCCGCGGTGGCAAACAGCTACCAGGTGTTCGAAATCGTGCATCCCGACGTTCTGACCCTCTTCAACCTTACGCCCGAAGACGGGGCCGGCAAAAAACGGTTTACGTTCGCCCAGATCGAGCCGGGCCTGGCCGAACTCGACCGTCAGTCCAAGCTGGCCGACGCCGTCGAGTCCGCCCTCCGCACCCCGTTCCAACGCGCCGTGGTGAAGCTGCGCGACGGCGTCGTGCTCTATGAGAGCATCCAGGACAGCCTGCTCGCGCCCGGGGTGGATGATTTTCTCGGCCAACTCTCGCACTTCGACCAGACCGCGGCCGCCGGACTGGCGGCGGTGGCGGGGCAGCAGGCGGGGCAGCCGCACGACGCGGCGGCGTCGAAGGCCCTGCTCGACCTGAGCCAGAGTTTTGCGGCGCTGGAACAGGTTCGTTATCTCCGGCCGATTCCGCCTTTAACCGGCAAGACCGATGCCGCCGCGTGGCGCAATGCCGGGGCGGCGTTGAACGCCAGCATGGGCACCGGCCGGCTGGATCCGGCAATGGCCGCCTACGTCGGAATCGGGCAGGCCTGGCTCGCCTACCAGCCGGCGGCCTTCAACAAACTGGTCGGGGATTACCGGTCCGGCTTGGAGAGCGAGATCCCGGCGTTTCTGCAGAAATGCGACGCTGAGGCGCGCTTCAACGCCGCGGAGCCCTTCTACACCGGCATGATCCTTTATGTCGTGGCGTTTCTCCTCGCGATCTTCTCCTGGCTGAAATGGCCGGAGGCACTCGGCCGCTCGGCCTTCTGGCTGGTGCTGCTCGCCTGGGTGGTCTCGACCGTGGGGATCGCGACCCGCATGTGGCTTGAGGGCCGCCCTCCGGTCACGAACCTGTATTCATCCGCCCTCTTCATCGGCTGGGTTGCCGTCGCGCTCTGCCTGGTGCTGGAGCGCACCTTCCGCAACGCCATCGGCAGCGTGGCGGCTGGCGTGGTGGGTTTCAGCACGCTGGTGATCGCGCACCACCTGGCACTGGAGGGCGACACCCTCGAGATGATGCGGGCGGTGCTCGACTCCAACTTCTGGCTTTCGACCCACGTCGTCACCGTGACGGTGGGCTACGCCGCGACCTTCCTTGCCGGCTTCCTGGCGCTGATCTATGTCTTGCGGGGCGTGTTCACCCGCTCGCTGGACCGGGGTACGGCCGACTCGCTCGGGCGCATGGTTTATGGCATCGTGTGCTTTGCCACACTCTTCAGCTTCGTCGGCACCGTGCTCGGCGGCATCTGGGCCGACCAGTCGTGGGGCCGGTTCTGGGGCTGGGACCCGAAGGAAAACGGCGCGCTGATCATCGTGCTCTGGAACGCGCTCATCCTCCACGCCCGCTGGGGCGGCATGGTGAAGCAGCGCGGGCTGATGAACCTCGCCATCTTTGGCAACATCGTGACGAGCTGGAGCTGGTTCGGCGTCAATATGCTCGGCGTCGGCCTGCACAGCTACGGCTTCATGGACGCGGCATTCTGGTGGCTGCTGGGCTTCGTCATCAGCCAGCTGGCGCTCATCCTCGTCGCCTGCGTGCCTCTCGACAAATGGGCGAGCTTCAGGTCGCGCGCGGCCGCGTGACCGCTTCGGCCAGCCGGCGGCCCGACTCGATGCAGTTGGCGAGCGAGATGCCGTCGCGGGCGTTGCCCCCGATGAACAGACCCGGCGCACCGGCCTCTGCCGCCGCGAACAGGTTCTTGAACCGCGCGTAGCCGACGGTGTATTGCGGGATGGCGCGCGGCCAGCGGGTCACGCCGAAAAACACCGGGGCGCCGCGGACGCCGAGCAGCGCTCCCAGCTCCTCCCGCACCAGTCGGCGGAGCGCTTCGTCATCGAGCGCCGCCAGTTCCGGCGAGCGCGTGCCGCCGACAAACGTCGTCAGGGCGACGTGGCCGGCGGGCGCGCGGCCGGGAAAGAGCGTGCTGGAGAACAGCGTCCCGAGGATGCGGCGGCGCTCCACCTCGGGCATGAGCAATCCGAAGCCGTCAAGTGGATGCGCGACGTCCTCGCGCCGGAAACCGGTGAAGACGGAAACGACGGCAGGCTGCTCGATCTCGCGCAGGGCCGACAGCTTCGCCGCGTCGGGAGCGCCTTCGAACCGCAGGGCGGCCAGCGCGTCGGCCGGCAGGGCGCAGACGACAGCGGAAAACACCTCGGTGCGTGGGACTCCGCCAGCCAGCCCATCGATTTCCCAGCGGTCGCCCGACCGGCGGACGGTCTGCACGCGGTGGGAGGTGCGGACGGCGTCGCCCAGCGCCCGGGCGAGGGCGGCGGGCAGTTCCGCCAAGCCCTCGGGAAACGAGAAGATCCGGCCCTTGGGTCCGCCGCTCGTGTTGCGCTGTTTGAGCGAGCCGAGCAGGAGCGAGCGGTGTTTCTGTTCGAGCGCGTGGAGCTTGGGAAACGCATGGCGGACCGAGAGCCGGCGCGGGTCCCCGGAATACACGCCGCCGACAAATGGGTTCACGGCATAGTCGAGAAACTCGCGGCCGAGCCGCCGTTCCACGAAGTCGGCCACGCTCTCCTCGCGGTCGGCCGGCGCCCGGGCGCGCCACAGCTCGCCGATCAGTCCGAGCTTGGCGCCAAAGGAAAAGAGGGGCGTGCGCAGGAAGCCCAATGGTGAGCCCGGCATCGCCCGCAGGCGGCCGTCGCGGACGACGTAGCGGTTTTTCGCCGAGTCCGCCGCATACAGGCGGCGCGGCCCGAGGCCGACGGCATCGACAAATTCGGCGACTGCCGGGGAGCCTTCGAGCAGCGAGTTGGGGCCGGACTCCTGCAGCCAGTCCCCATGGCGGGTGGAGCGGATCACGCCGCCGGCGGCCGGAGCGGCTTCCAGCACCACCACCGGAATCCCGGCGCGCTGCAGCTGCCACGCGGCGGTGAGGCCGGTGATGCCGGCCCCGAGGACGGCGACCGGAAGGGCAGGGTGGTTGGTTGACATGGTGGTGATTGGGTTGATGACGCAGCGGGGGGGCGTTCCGCAAGCACCGGTTGCGTCCGCCGTTCCCGCCGGATCGGGACCGGAGGTGGTTCTGGTCCGACCGGAGCCACCGTCCGTCACCGGATGGGCGCGAGCCCCAGCATAGGCGCATCCGGACGGGCCGTCATCGCATGGCTTGACCAAATCTGGTCACTTCTTGCGCCCGGTGGGCCGGCGCATCTTTTGACCACGCAACCCGCCGGCAGTTACACCGTACGGGAGTGGCGTTTGGACTCCGGCGCGTAATAGGCGTCGAAGCACACGGCGATGTTGCGGAGGAACAGGCGTCCGAGTTCGGTGACTTTCAGGCCGGTGGCGGAGAGCTCGACGAGACCGTCGTTCGCGAGCGGCTGGAGCCGGGCGAGCTCGGTGGCGTAGCGGGTGGCGAAATCGGCGCCGAATTCGCGCGAGAGCGCGGCATAGTCCAGACGCAGGTGGCACATCACCCGCATGATGATCTCGCGCCGGCGGGCGTCTTCCTCGGACAGCTCGAGGCCGCGGCTGGCGGGCACCTCGCCGCGGTCGAGCGCGGCGTAATAGGGCAGGAGAGTTTTGTGATTCTGGCGGTAGCTGAACGGCGTCTGTGAGATGGCCGAGATGCCGAAGGCGAGGATCTCGACGCCGGCCCGGGTGCTGTAGCCCTGAAAGTTGCGCTGGAGCGTGCCGGCCGCCTGGGCCACGGCGAGCTCATCGGTTTCGCGGGCGAAGTGGTCCATGCCGATGTAGACGTAGCCGCGGCTCGTGAGCGTCTCGGTGATGAGCTTGAGCATCGCGAGCTTGGTCTCGGGGGAGGGCAGGGCGGCCTCGCGCTCGAGCAGCTTCTGGGCCGGCTTCATCCAGGGCACATGGGCGTAGCTGAACACGGCGAGGCGGTCGGGGTTGAGCTCCAGCACCTGTGCCAGGGTGTCGGCAAATGAATCCACGGTCTGGTAGGGCAGGCCGTAGATGAGGTCGAGGTTGATCGACGTGAAGCGCTCGGTGCGCAGCCAGCTGATGACCTGTTCCGTCATCGCCCGCGGCTGGATGCGGTGGACCGCCTCCTGCACCTGCGGGTTGAAATCCTGCACGCCGAGCGAGGCGCGGTTGAATCCGCTCTCACGGAGCGCGATGACCTGGGCGTGGGAAAGGCGGCGAGGGTCGACCTCGACGCTCAGCTCGGCGTCGGGGGCGAACTTGAAGTGCCGGCGGGTGAGCTCGGCCAGGCGGGCGAGCTGCGGAGGCTGGAAAAACGTGGGGGTACCGCCGCCGTAGTGCAGCTGGACCACGCGCCGGTCGGGATGGACCCGCGAGGCGAGCAGTGCGATCTCCTTCTCCAGGTAGTCGAGGTAGGTGTCAGCCGCGCTGCGGCTGGTCGTGATGACCGTCGTGCAGCCGCAGAACCAGCACAGCGTCTCGCAAAACGGGAGGTGAAAATAGAGCGAGAGGGGGAGCGAGCCGTCGCGGTTGGAGCGGTCGAGGTGGCTGAGGAGCGGGGCGGTCGGGTTGAATTCCCGAAACTCCACCGCCGTCGGGTACGAGGTGTAACGCGGCGCGGAGATGTCGTATTTGCGGACGAGGTCGAGGTCGACGGTGATCAAGGAGGATGGGAGCTCCGGTCAGCCTACTCAGGCCGCCCCGTCGAACGGAAGATCATTTCCTGCCTCCCGGCGCACCGGGCTGCGGCCCATCTGCTGCAGGCGGTCCCGCAGGATGAAGACCGTGACGGAGAAAAAGAGGCAGAGGCTGATGGTCAGGATGAGGGGCAGGACGTTCATGGTGGGCAGCGGGTGAGGGTGGTGGTGGGGCGGAGGCGTGGTACTGGCCGTACCCTAGCAGCGGGCCCGTTTTTCCGCTCCGCTCCGCTTGGCGGGGGCTGTGCATATTTTGCTCTCAGAATAATCGTCCTCAGGCCAATGGACGACTTGCGCTTGCCCGGCGTCCGGATTGGAATGGGGTTCGCAACCACCCTTCGCGAACCGGCCCGAACGGCCGGCCGTATCCCGCCATGAAACTCTCGACCACCTACCTCGGACTGAAACTGCGGAATCCCCTGATCGTCGGGGCCTCGCCCTTTGCGGACCACCTCCATGCCGCGAGCCAGCTGCAGGACGCGGGAGCCGCCGCGATTGTCATGCGCTCGCTGTTCGAGGAGCAAATCGACCAGGAGCAGCGGGCGCTGGTCCACCACACCGAGTCGGTGGCGGAGAGCCATGCGGAGGCGACCTCCTATTTTCCGGCCGTCGCCGACTACCAGCTCACGCCCGACCATTACCTGCGCCAGATCGAGCAGCTGAAAGGGATGCTGGCGATTCCGGTGATCGCGTCGCTCAACGGCTGCCGGCCCGGCGGCTGGACCGGCTACGCGCAGAAATTTGCCGGGGCCGGGGCCGACGCCATTGAGCTCAACCTCTACCAGCTGGTGACCGATCCCAGCCGCCCGGCCGACCAGGTTGAGGCGGACATGCTGGAAACCGTGCGCAGCGTCACCGGAGCCGTGAAGATTCCCGTGGCGGTGAAAATCTCGGCCTTCCACACCTCGCCGGCCAATTTTGTCCGCCGGCTGGAGGATGCCGGTGCGGCCGGGGTGGTGATTTTCAACCGTTTTTACCAGACCGATTTCAACCTCGAAGAGATGGAGGTGCAGTCGCTGCTCAAGCTGTCCGATCAATCGGAGCTGCTGATGCGCCTGCGCTGGCTGGCGATTCTCTCGCCGCACTCGCGCGGCTCGCTGGCGGCCACGGGGGGCGTGCACACGGCCGACGACGTGGTGAAGGCGATCCTGGCGGGCGCGCACACGGTGCAGCTGGTCTCGGTGCTGTTACAACAGGGACCGCGGTTTCTCTCCGTGCTGCTCAACGACCTCCAGCACTGGATGCGCGAGCACAGCTATGAGAGTGTGGACCAGATGCGCGGGGCGATGAACCTGAGCCGCTGTCCCGACCCGGCGGGGTTCGAGCGGGCGAACTACCAGCGCATGCTCCAGAGCTGGCGGGTGTGAGGCGGGGGGGCTGCGGCGCACCATCGCGAGGTGTTCGATGACGGCAATGCGTGGATGATGCCGGTGCCAGATCGCATGGGCCGAGAGAGGACACGTCTATTGCTAATATCGGCCGACGGAAACTTTGGCATCATCGGATGAGGACACGGGTCCTTTTCTCCGATCTACGGCTGTGTCACCCTCAGCCGAATGAACCGTTTTACGGACCCACTCAGCGGGGCGAGATCGGTGACCAACACCTGATCGCGCTGGGCGTCCAAGGGGGTCACACTCAATTCCTGGGTGTAACTTGGCCCCGACTGCCAGGTCACGAGGTCACTGGAAACCTCGACGGTGTAGGTTA
>CAIQQB010000006.1 GCA_903873805.1 uncultured Opitutia bacterium
CCGGCACATGCGGGCGAAGCAGGCCTGAGCCTTGGCGGGGCCATGCCGCCCGGTCAGCGGGACGCGGGCAACCAACCGCCGCGCCCGGCGAAGCTTGGGCTGAAACGGAACACCCGACCGGAAGACTTTCAAAACTGCTATAGACATGGGGTCCCTCGGTTCTACGTTCCGACCCTTTCCCATGTCATGGGGTGGTAGCTCAGCTGGTTAGAGCGTCGGCCTGTCACGCAGAAGGTCGCGGGTTCGAGTCCCGTCCATCCCGCCATATTAGCAATGACTTATGGCATTCCTCTCAAATTCCTCTCAAGGAGGGTAACATTGAGAGCACCGTCCGGCACCCGCCGGAAGCGGACGGCACGGACCGGCAAGAATTTTTTGCGACGCTGGCATTATCCGGCAGGGAGCGGCATCACCGTCAGCGAAATCATCAACCGCAGCGAAGGGGCCAAGTTTGGTCGTTCCTACCGCGTGACCGTGCCGGCCCGTCTCGCAGGGGTGCGCCGGTTCAAGCAGTTCGCGGCTATTGAGACTACCGAGAAGTGGGCGGCCGAGCAGAACGCCGGCATCCAGCAGGACGGGAAAAAGCATTTCCAACTCACCCCAGCCCTGCGCGAGGCTGCCATCGCGGCCTTCGCCCTCCTTGAAGGCACCGGCCTCTTCGGAGGGAGCGGAGCAAAGACATGGTGAGAGAGGTTGGCAATTACCGGCCAGCGCTGCGTGAATTGTGAGCCAGATTTTCGGTTAACTCCGGTTCGTTGGTCTGAGGCTGGCCGACGCTTTCATCTCGGCAGCGACGAATATCGCAAAATCTGCGATCTTCCCATGGACGGAAGCTTGTTCGAGCGCAGCCATATACGCGGCCCGCCGCTCGACGCGAATCACCGTCCAGTTGTAGCCCCCTGACGACAGCATGAGGTTTAAGAGAAACCGTCCAATGCGACCGTTGCCGTCGGAATACGGGTGGATAAACACGAAGATAAAATGCCCCAGCACCGCGCGCACCGCAGGCGAGGGTTCTTTTTCGAGCATGGCAAACAGCGCGTCCATCAGCATCGGAACCGCCGCGACGGACGGAGGCACATGCTCGGAGCCACGGATGAACACCCGCTGTTCACGATACCCGGCCAGTGCCGAGGCAGGGATGATGCTGGCCTGAACCGAAGGGCTGAACAGGGCGCGATACCAGTCTTGCAAGTCGCGTTTGGCCACGGTTGCCGGCGACATTGAGGCCAGAACATCCCCAAGGCTCACCACCACACGCTTGAACGCCTCATGGTAGCCTTTCGCCGCCATCGCGTTGACTTGCATCTGGTCTGCTGGATTCGAGTCCGGCTCCCAGACACCGCTGGCGATCTTCTCAATCAATTCGGGAGTCACCTGGTAGCCCTCGATACTCAGCGAGTGATAGGCGTCATGCGTGTAAATCTCGTTCACCCGGCGCAGATAGGCGGCACGGCTCGGCTTGGAGCGCGACGCTGGCGGAAAATGCGCCAACACGTCATCACGCAGGTCGTTCCACATCGCCTCAATGCGGCCCGCATATGGGGAGGGCAGGGAAACCCCTCCCATCAGCCTTGCTGGACGCACAAACGGGTTTTGCGGCTTGAGCGCCACGCCAGCGGCTTTGAGATCCGCCGCCAATCGCGAGGCAGATTCCCCGAGGCCGAGATGCTGCAATCCACCAACCATGCGGCCCGCCGCAACCACGTTCACTTCGTCGCCAAGCAACGCGCGGGACAACTCCTCAACCCTGACCGAGCGCAAGGCCAGTTCCGCGTTGGTTGCCGACAGCGTGAAGTAGCTTGGCGTGGCGCGAATCAGGGCGAACGCAAGCGGCATAACCTGAACGCCGTTGCGGCTTTCCCCGCCCGCTGGCAGCGTCTTGCGCGCCGGATAGACAAGGATCGAACTCCCGTTCGGAAGTCTGAGGGTGAAAACGCCGCTGCGCGCAGTCATCACGACGAGCTGCTTTGGCGTCTGCGTGCTGTCCGTCCACAGGTCGAGCGAATGCTCGGCGGACAGGCAGTAGCGATCGGCGTAGCGTTGGTGGAGATAGACCGACACGAAGGCCCAGAAATGCAGGTGCCAGAACGTCGTGTCTCCCGGTTGCGCCTGGGGCGTGGTCAGCGCATACCAGCCCTTGATGATCACGACGAGAAATCCACGTTCTTGCAGCAGGGTGCGGTCCTGGCGGGTCAGTTGCTGCGTGCGCAAAATATGCGACGGCGCGGCGGCTTGGGCGCGGCGCAGCACGGCGGCGAGTTCGCGTTGCGGGTTGGCTGGCATCCCTCATCGCTAACTTTGCTTTGGTTTCGTGTCAAACTTTGCTTTGGTATTCTGCTAAGCTTTTGCTTTGGCTTCTTGCACGGACCTTGCCGTGCCAAGAGGCACTCACTGTTGCCCGCGCGTCGCGCCCCCTGTGGTTTCAGTCGGAATTCGTATCGAGAAGCAAAACGTTTTATACGGTCTTCGGCTGATACTGATATCGGCCCAACCGTGCCGCACGCGCACCTTCCCATTCAGCAGTTTTGCCAGCGTGGGGAAGGCTAGGTTTGAAGCCACCAGCAAGTTCTGCGATGGACAGGCTCGCCCTCCGCACGACGACGGAATCGCCCTTGCATTCGAGGAGGACGCGTTCGTGGGCCTTGATGCCCAAAGCGTCCCGATGCTGCTCAGGAATGGTTACATGACCCTTGACGGTGATGGTGGAGAACAGGGGCATGGCCCGGTAATTTGATCACATCCACGACGTCCGCCAACTGACAAGTGATCGATTGAAGTTTTCATCCGAAATCGAACCCTGCGTCTGAAGCTGCACCATCAAGCTCCATGTGATAGCCAAGTTGCTGGTAAGCGCTGCACCGGCGACGGAATGCTACAGGATTCGCAACCTCGCCCGCACCGAGGACACCGAACTGGCTAGGCGCCGCGGCATCGAGAACGAAACGGATTAAATCGCATTCGCCGGTAAGCTCGGTCCAAGAACCTGCGGGCCTGCTTGCGACTTGCCTCGACCAAGAACTTTCCCACGCTGGCGGCCATGGTCCAGTGCCTCGACCTCAGCCGAATTGCCGATCGGTGCAGATTCGCCTGCGACCGCTCCCCATGGCATTAGCATCCGGCCGATTTATCCGCGGCCGGCATGGCGACCTTGAGGCCGGATTTGAAATTCTTTCGCGCCCCTCCCTTCCCGCAGGGAGGGGCCCCAGCCGAGATTCGGACCACCCGATTGGTGGCTCAGGCAGGCGGAAAAGTTGGCCGGCGCTGCTCCTGGCGCTGGCTTTGGGTTGGCTCTGTGACGGGCGGCTGTTTGCCGCCGAGCCGATGCGGTACCTTTACAACGCCCCCGAATCCAGCCTCGACAAACGCTACCTCTATCACTGGGCCATCCTGCAGACCGCCCTTGAGAAGACCGCACCGAAGTACGGGCCCTCTGTGATGCAACCCGCCGAGTTCATGACGGAAAAACGCCAGACCGCCGAACTGCGGGACGCCACGGGCAAGCTGACGGTCATGTATCTGGGCACCACGCCCGAAATGGAACAGACCCTGGTCCCCATCCGGATTCCGGTGGACAAGAATCTGGGCGGCTATTGCGTCTTCCTGATTCGGACGGAAAACCAAAAGCGGTTTGACGCGGTCAAATCGCTGGACGATCTGCGCAAGTTCAAAATCGGGCTGGGACAGGGCTGGATCGACGTGGACATCCTGCGCGCGAACCGGTTCGAGGTCGTCACGGCTTCCTGCTACGACTGCCTGTTTGAGATGATGGAAAACAAACGCTCGGATCTGGCCTTGAGGGCGGCGGTCGAAGTCATCGACGAATACGAAGCCAGGAAGGCGGCGATGCCCGACATCAGCATCGAGTCCAACCTCATCCTGTATTACCCCATGCCCATGTATTTCTGGTTTTCCAAGACCGACGAGGGCCGGCGCCTGGCGGCGCGGGCCGAGGAAGGCATGCGGATGATGATCGCCGATGGAACCTACGACCGGATCTTCGCCCAGTACCAGGGGGCGAAGATCCAGCGGCTGAAGCTCAAGGACCGGAAAATATTCCGCCTCGACAATCCGTTGCTCGGTCCGGAGACCCCGTTGCAGGACAAGCAGCTGTGGTTTGACCCGGCGACCTATCAGTGAATTCCTGCCATGGGCTTCCGCCGCACCTCCATCGCCGTGATGGTCATTTTCGCCTTGGTCACCGTCGCGACCCTCGTGCTCGGCACCTCCGGTGTGATCAATTACCAGATGACCCAGAGCCTCGAACTGGACGAGGTGCGGCAGGCCCTCGCGCTCGATGCGGACCAGATTGCACCCAGTCTGGATCTGCCCGTCTGGAATTTTGACCATCCGGAAATCGACAAGGTGGTCGAAAGCATGATGCTGGATCCCATTCTCCAAAGCGTCAAACTGACCGCGGCGAATAGCCAGTCGGTCCTCTGCGCAAGGGAGCGGGATGACCGGGGGAACATCCGGGCGATGCCGCCGGGGACGGCGGACGGCGGGGTCCTGCGCGAAACACGGAAGATCACTTTTGCCGGCGAAATCCTGGCCACGGTGACGCTCGTCGGGACCACCAAGTCCGTGGACGCCAAGATGCAGAACATCCTGGTCTGGACCATCGGCAACATCCTGGGGCTGGACCTGATTCTGGTCGTCGGCCTTTACCTGCTGCTCCACCGCTGGGTGCTCCGCCCGCTGCAAGCCGTCGAAGCCTATGCCGCGGCGGTCTGCAACGGCGGAGCCACCGGTCCGGTAAAGCCTTTTCGGGGCGAACTGGAGAGCCTTCGTTCCTCCATTCAGCGCATGCTGGGGCTGCTCAATTCCCGCTATCAGGCGCTGCATGAAAGCGAGGAAAAGTTTGCCAAGGCGTTCCAATCCAATCCCAGCGGCATCGCCATCACCGAACTGGAGACGGGACGCTATCTTGCGGTCAACGAGAGCTTTGGCCGGATCTACGGCTTTTCACCGCACGCAATGGAGGGGCGCACGTCCCTCGAAGTGGGTGTCTGGAGCCGCGCGGAGGAACGCAGCCGGTTGCTCCAGCCCTTGCAGACGACCGGCACCGTGCGGGATCTGGAAATGATCACCCATTGCCACGATGGCTCCATCAAGACAGTGCTGGTCAACGCCGAGCTGATCGAACTCGGCGGCCGCCGCTGCATCGTGTCCCTGATTCAGGACATCACCGAACGCAAGCGGACGGAAGCGGCGCTGATCCAATCGGAAGAGCGATTCTCCCGGATCTTCCGGAGCAATCCGATGCCCATCGCGCTCACCCGTTTGCGCGACGGTCTGGTGCTCGATGTGAACGAGGGTTTTTTGCGCTTTTCAGGTTACGCCCGCGACGAGGTGGTCGGCCGCACTGCCTTCGAGCTGAATCTCTATCAGCACCTAAGCCAGCGGACATTTGTCCTCGACCAACTGCGGCAGCACGGGCACCTGCATGGGTACGAACAAATCATCCGGACCAAATTCGGCCAACTTCGGGACCAGTTGCTATGGTTTGATCTGCTGACCTTCAGCGGCGAACAGTGCCTGCTCACCATTTCGCTGGATGTCACCGAACGCAAACAGGCGGAGGAGCGCGAGCGTCAGGCCAAGGATGACTTCACCCGTAAACTGATCGCGTCCCAGGAGGCTGAACGCAGCCGCCTGGCGGGCGAACTGCATGACAGCCTCGGACAGAATCTGATCCTCATCAAGAACCGGGCTCAACTTGGGCTCGACCTGGCTTCCGCGGCCCCCGAACTGCGCGACCAATTTCAGAATCTCCTGGACATGGCCACCGGGGCGATTGCCGAAGTGCGGCAGATTTCCCGTAATCTCCGGCCCTACCAGCTCGATCAACTGGGCCTCGGCCGCGCCTTGGAAGCGATGATCGACAGTATGTCCGAGAGCAGCCGCCTCCCCATTTCCCGCCAGCTGGATCCCGTGGACGATCTGTTTGCTCCGGAGGCGGCCACGCATCTTTACCGTGTCGCCCAGGAAAGCATCAGCAACCTCCTCAAACATTCCCAGGCCCGCAGCGCCCACGTTGGACTGGAGCGGGATATGCACGACGTGCGGCTGTGGATCCAAGATGACGGCCGGGGCTTTGCCACACCGTCCGGAGCGGCCGGTGTGCCGGGCCGCGGCCTCGGACTGAGCAGCATGGCCGAGCGGGTACGGATTCTCGGGGGCACCCTGCGGATCGAGTCCGCTCCCGGACGAGGCACCCGGGTCGATGTGGTCATTCCGCACGCCGGCAATCCTTAGCGGGCATCGGTCCGCGGGGCGGGATCGCGGCCGGGCGTCAGTTCGCACTGGCGTTGCCCTCGCAATCCGCGCAGATTCCGGCGCAACATGGTTGGAGTGATCAAAGTCCTGATCGTCGATGACCATCCCCTTTTCCGCCAGGGGCTGCGCCAGCTGGTCGAATCCGATGCCCGCTTCGAACTGGTCGGCGAGGCCGGCGACGGGCTCGCGGCGGTGGCGTTGATCGGTCAGATCAAGCCCGACATCGCCATCCTCGATGTCAGTCTGCCCGGCCTGTCCGGCCTGGAAGTCGCGCGCAAACTGCAGGGCCGGCGGCTGACCACCCGGATCGTCATCCTCACCATGCACAATGATGAGCAGACCTTCAACCGCGCCATGGATTTCGGCGTGCGCGGATATGTGCTGAAGGACAATGCCGTCCGGGACATCACCGACTGCCTGGCGGCCGTGGCGCGGGGCGAACATTACCTGAGCCCGTCCATTTCCAGCTATCTGGTGCACCGCCGCAGCCGGGCCGAGGCGCTGGCGGCGCGCCAGCCGGGGCTCGAGGATCTGACCAAGGCGGAGCGGCGGGTGCTGAAACTGATCGCGGAAAAGAAAACCAGCCGGGAAATCGCGGCCGAGCTCTTTGTCAGCCCGCGCACGATTGAGGCGCACCGCGCCAACATCTCGGCGAAGCTGGAGTTGCGCGGCAGCCACAGCCTGCTGCAGTTTGCGCTCGAGAACCGGTCCGCAATCTGAGGCGGCCGAACCGGCGGCGCGGGGAGGGGGTGTTCCACGGAGAAAAATAGCGGGAACTACGTAGGCCAATCTACGGGGTCCTGCGAATGGTCGGCGGTCCGGCGATGCGGTAGAGTCAGGCCCTCCCTCCCACGCCCGATGCATCCAATGATTGAATACACACGCCCCGCCGGGTGGCCGCCTGCCAGCCGACGGGCGTCCGGAATCCCGGCGGCCACCGGGTTCACCGCGCCATGATCCAGACTCTGCCCTCCTGTCCGCTGCTCTTCACCGCCCGCGGCGCCAACCCGCGTTCATCGGCCGACCTGACGGCCTTGCGCCATACGTCCGAACGTTTCCGCCTGCTGCTGGAAAATTCCGTCGACCTGATCGTCGAAACCACCCGCCAGGGCGAGATCCTCTATGTCAGCCCCAACGTCACCCAGGTCCTCGGCTACTCGGTCGGCGACCTTCTGCGCCTGAATGTCTTCACCCACGTGCACCCCGAGGACCTGGCCCAGACCATGGCGCTTTTCGCCCTGCCCGAGGGCCGGGGCACCTGTCGCTACCGGCACAAGAACGGTGCCTGGCGATGGATCGAGGCCACCGGCCGCGAATTCTCCGACGCGGAGGGGCGGGTGCGAAGCGTCCTCATCGCGCGGGACATCACCGAGCGCAAGGAGGCCGAAGCGGCCCGCCGGCACCTGGAGGAGGAACTCCACAAGCACGCCCGGCTGAACGCCCTCGGCATGCTGGCCGGCGGCATCGCCCATGATTTCAACAACATGCTCACGGTCATCAGCCTCTACCTGGGAATGGCCCGGGCGGACTCCCATGAGCCCAACGTGCAGACGTCGCTCG
The DNA here is from genome assembly GCA_903873805.1 of uncultured Opitutia bacterium. GTDB lineage: Bacteria > Verrucomicrobiota > Verrucomicrobiia > Opitutales > Opitutaceae > CAIQQB01. The sequence goes on from CAIQQB010000006.1 coordinate 7,840, forward strand.
CCCAGATCGCCGAAGCCGTCACCCGCGCCAAGTGTATGGCCCGGCAGATTCTGACGTTCAGCCGGCAGCAAAGCGAGGAATACCAGCCGGTCCGCCTGCCGGCCATCGTGACGGAGGTCCTGGGATTCCTTCGGCCCAGCTGGCCCGAGGGCGTGGAGATCGTCACCGACCTGCCCGCGGACGGAGCCTGGATCATGGCGAACCCCGACCAAATCCACCAGGTGCTGACCAACCTTTTTCTGAATGGCGCCCAGGCCATGGAACCGGGCTCGGGTCGCCTCGAAGTGCGGGTGCGTTCGCTGGTGGTCGAGCGGCCGTTTGCCGATCCCCATCCCTATCTGGGCAGCGGCAGCTATGTCTGGCTAACGGTGAGCGACACCGGTCACGGAATGGACGCGGCCACCCAGCGCCAGATCTTCGAGCCGTTCTTTACGACCAAGAGCACCTCCCATGGCACCGGGCTGGGATTGGCGATTGTGCACCGCATCATCAAAGACCACGGCGCCTCCATCCGGGTATCAAGCGAACCCGGCCGCGGCACGGCCTTTCAGCTCTTCTTTGCCGCCCAACCCGGCCCCGGACCGGCCAATGCCGGAGAATCCGCGGGCACCGCGGTCCCCCACTCCGCCTGACGATCCGGTTGCTTGTCGAAAAATCTTCCGCTGCTTTCCCATGCCCACCCTTCCTCTTGTCGAAGCCGGTCCGACGGTCCGCCCAGACCGGCCCGTGCGGGTCGTCGTCGTTGACGACCACGAAATGCTGCGCGATGGCCTGCGCTCACTCCTGTCCCGGGAGGCGGCAAGGCTTGAGATTGTGGGTGAGGCTGGCAGCGCCTTTGCCGGCCACGCTTTGGTGGCGCGGATGCGTCCGGACCTGGTCGTGCTTGACCTCAATCTGCCTGATCAAAATGGAGCCCGGTTGGCGTCCGCCATTGGCTCGGCCTGGCCGGAAACCAAGATTCTGGTGCTGTCCGGGAGCTGCACTTCCCCCGATGTTCGGGATGTCATGCGGTCCGGGGCGCACGGCTTTGTCCACAAGGCCGACGCCGCGAACGAAATCATGCGCGCCATTCCCTGCGTCATGGCCGGACAACCCTATTTCTCCCCCGGTGCCGCCAGCGCGATCGCCCACACGCTGTGGCAGGCCTCCGAGCCAAAGGCCGCACCGAAGGCGCCCGCGTTGTCGGCCCGCGAACGGGAGTTTCTGCACGGTCTCGCCGAGGGCCTCGGCTACAAGGAAATCGCCGCCCAAATGCAGGTCAGCGTCAGAACCGCGGAAACCTATCGCGCGCGACTCGTGCAGAAGCTCGGCTGCAACACCCGGGCCGAACTGGTCCGCTACGCCGTCCGCCACGGCCTGATTGAGCCGTAGCCCCCAGCTCCTGCGGCCGGCCTGTCCGTGATTTCCCGGACCGGCCGGTCGGTGCAATCACCGCGCGGTCTGCGGATTTCCGAATTTCAGCGGACCCGGCCGGGAGCCGTTTTCCGAGGCCAATCGTGAAAACCAACCCTTGCTCCGATTCCCCCATCCCATCAGCCCGGCCGACGCACACCGTCCCGGAATCTCGCCGTCTTCCCGTCGTCACTACCATGATCAAAGGTCCGACCACCCTCACCGCCAAACTGCTCAGCGGCTTCCTCGTTGTCTCCCTGCTCACCGCCCTGGTGGGCGCCGGCGGCTACTACGGTCTCAACCGGGCGCTCGTCGACTCCTCGTCCATCATCCAACAGACGAAGGATCGCGGGCGCTTTGTCACCACGGCGGTCGATCTGGCCCGTTCGGCCCAGGTCAATTTCAAGAAGCAGGTTCAGGAATTCAAGGACATCCTGCTGCGCGGCAAAAACGCGGACGACTTGGCCAACTATACCAAGGGCTTCGAGGCGGCCGAAACGGCGACCCGGCAAAACCTCGACACCCTCAAGGCCCATCTGGAACAGGCGGGCATTGACCCGGCTCTCGTCACCAAGACTTCCGCCGACCACGCCGCCCTGGGGGACAAATACCGGCTGGCCCTGAAAAGCTACGATCCGACGCTGCCCAATCCGGCCGAGCTGGTGGACCGGCAGGTCCGCGGGATTGATCGCGCCACGACGGATGAGATCGACGGAATCGTCGACCAGGTGCGCCATTTTGACCAGACGACGACGCAGACCCTGGAGGCAGCCTTTGCCGTGCGCATCCAGCACATCAAGCAGCTCACCCTGGCCGGCATGGTCCTCGGCCTCGCCGCCGCCACCGGGTTGGGTCTCTTTCTGAGCTGGTCGCTCTCCCGTCAGCTTCGCCGCCTGGCTTCGGCGCTGGGCTTGAACAGCGAAGAGGTCGCCTCCGCCTCCGCCCAGATCGCCTCGACCAGCCAGCAGCTGGCCGAGGGCGCAAGCGAACAGGCCGCGGCGCTCGAGGAAACCGGCGCCTCCCTGGAAGAGATGGCGGCCATGACCCGCGCCAACGCCGAGCACGCGCAGACCACCAAGGACCTCGCCGGCCAAACCCGTGTGGCGGCCGAAGCGGGCGCAGCCGACATGTCTGCCATGTCCGAGGCCATGGATGCGATCAAGGCATCCGGAGACAACATCGCCAAGATCATCAAGACGATCGACGAGATCGCGTTTCAAACGAACATCCTCGCCCTCAACGCCGCGGTGGAGGCCGCGCGGGCCGGGGAAGCCGGCGCCGGCTTCGCGGTCGTCGCCGACGAAGTCCGGAGCCTCGCCCAACGCAGCGCCCAGGCCGCGCACGAGACGGCCGAAAAGATTGAGGACTCCATCCACAAGAGCCAGCGGGGTGTGACGCTCAGCAGCCAGGTGGCGGTCCGGCTGCAGGAGATCGTCGAGAAGGTCCGGAAGATGGACCAGCTGGTGGTGAACATCGCCACCGGTTCGAGCGAACAGAGCACCGGCATCGGCCAGATCACGACCGCCGTCAGCCAGATGGACAAGGTGACGCAGCAAAACGCCGCCGGGGCCGAGGAAAGTGCCAGTGCCTCGCAGGAGTTGAACGGCCAGACCGTCATTCTGCGGAACTCGGTGCAGGAGCTGATGGAACTGGCTGGGGGCAAGGCCGCCGCCCCGGCGCAAAATGCGGTCCGGTCAACCAATCCCACCCACGTCGCGACCCCGGCAAAATCGCCCGCCCGGACCGCCCGCGCCCTCCCAATTTCTCCGGCGCTGCGCAACCGGAAGTCTGCCTTCACGCCACCCTCGCGCAATGGCGGCAATTTGGCGTCCGGCACCGGGAACGGTCACGGTCCCACCGCCGCTGACGAATTCTTCCACTAAGAACACTCCATGAGCTCCGCCACATCCGCTCCTGCAAGCCACGCCGGCAAATTTCTGACCGTTGTCGTCGGACACGAAGCTTTCGGCATCGGCGTCCTCCAGGTCCGCGAGATTATCCGCCTGCAAAAAATCACGCCGGTGCCGCAGACCCCCGAATTCGTCAAGGGCGTGATCAACCTGCGCGGGCGGGTCATCCCGATCATCGACCTGCGGGTGAAATTCGGCCTCCCGGCCGAGCTGGCCAACCGGACTTGCATCGTCGTCGTCCAGGTCGGCCAGGATGAATCGCCCCCCCATCCCCATGGGCCTGATCGTGGACAGCGTCGAGGAGGTGGTGAACCTGGGCCCGGATCTGATCGAGCCCGCACCCGATTTCGGGACGCGCATCGACACCGCCTACATTCTGGGGATGGCCAAGATTGACGGCAAGGTGAAGACGTTGCTGGACATCGACCGGGTGGTGGCGCCCGGAGCCGTGAAAGCGTTGGCGGAATCCGCCGCCTGACCATGAAGGACAGCGATTTTGAGTTCATCCGCACGCTCGTCTATGAGCGCAGCCGGATCAGCCTCGACGACCGGAAACGGGAGCTGGTGACCGCGCGGCTCGGGAAGCGCATGCGCGCGCAGGGGATGGACTCCGTGGCTGACTACTGCCGCCTGCTGCGTGCGCCGGAACAGGAGGACGAGCGCGCCCGGCTGATCGACGCCATCTCGACCAACCACACGTTCTTTTTTCGCGAACGGGCCCATTTCGACCTGGTGCGCGACCACATCATCCCCGAGATGACGGCGCGGGCGCCGGCCGAAGGCTGGCTCCGCTTTGACGCGTGGAGCGCCGCCTGTTCGTCCGGCGAGGAAGCCTATTCGCTGGCCATGACGCTGGCCAGCCGGCTGGACGGCGGCCGCTGGCCCTGGCAGGTTGAGGCGACCGACATTTCGCACCGCGTGCTGGAAACCGCCACCCGGGCCATCTACCGGGAAAGCGCCGTCGCCTCCCACACTCCGGATTGGGCGATGCCCTTGACTGGCCTCACATTTTCGAGCCACCCCGAGTGTTAGTCTGGGAGCTGGTTTTGGGTTGATGTCGTGGGTTGGGTGAGAGCTGTCCCGACGGCGGGAGGCCGTAGGCGGACCGGCGTCGGGGCAGCGGAAAGTTCATGGGCAAAGCGTGCCGGAGTACGATA
>CAIQQB010000007.1 GCA_903873805.1 uncultured Opitutia bacterium
CCGGTGGCGGCGATCACCTCCGTCACGACCGAGTCGAGCTGGGCCGAGTTGAGCCCCTGCGGCAGGTATTTCGAGAGCAACGCGATCTCGGCCTCGTTGGCGGCGACGAGGTCGGCGCGGCCGGCCTTGGCAAACTCGACGTTGGCGTCGGTGAGGTTCTTCGCCGCCTTGCGCAGGGTGGCGAGCACGAGCGCGTCATCAATGTCCTTGTTCGAGTCCATCGCGGCGCGTTTGACGGCGGCGTCGGCGGTGCGGAGGCTGGTCGTGGCGACGCTATCGCGGGCCTTTAGGGCGGTGATGATGTCGGCGCGGAGGGTTTCGTAGAGGGAGGCCATGGCAATAACGTTAGGCCCCCGCCGCCCGGAGGCCAAGCGCGGAGATTGGCCCGCGGCTTGGCGGCAAAGTCCCGCCGCTCACGCGGCGGGCTACCAGGAAGGCTACGCGAATAATCCTATAAGCCGCAGTTGAAACTTGGCAGGAGGCACACAAGTTGTTGGAGAAGATGGATGATGAATGAAACCATGGCGGAGGTTGGCCTGCACCCGGCGGGTGAAGCGCAGGGGGGATTCCGGTTTGAGTGCGCCGGAGGCGCGCTCGGGGTGATGGTGGCGAACGACCGGCTCACGCCGTATGGCGGGGCGGCCGCGTGGAGCCACTATCTGGAAAAGCTCGGGGTGGTGGCGGACCTCGCCCGGCGTTTTCCCGGCGTGCGGACCAGTCCGAACGCGACGCCGGTCGGCGACGTGGTGCAGGCGTTCATGTTCAACTGCCTGATGGGCGGGCGCCGCTTCGCCCACGCCCGGCGGGTGCAGGATGATCAGGCGCTGGCGGCGATCCTCGGCATGACCCGGGGCCGGATGTGCGGCGAGGACGCGTTCGTGCGGCTGCTCGCGTCGGTGCCCCGGCCGCAGGCGCGCGCCTGGCTGGCGTGGAGCGAGCGCGACCTTTACGCGGCCCTGCCCTCGACCTTCATCGCCGACTGGGACGCCACGGTGAACACCCGCTACGGCCGGCAGGAAGATGTCGCGGTCGGCTATAATCCCCACAAGCCGGGCCGGGGCAGCCACCACCCGCTGCTGTGCGTGGTCGCCGGCACGCGCCTGGCGTTGCACATGGAGTGGCGGCGGGGCGACACGGTCAGCGCCAGCCACTGGATTGAGGCGATGGAGCGGGTCTGGAGCCATCCCGACGTGCCGGCCCGCCTGCAGCTGAACCGGGGCGACAGCGGCTTCGCCCAGGAAAAGATCATGGCCTGGCACGAGCGGCCCGGCGTGGCGCGGCCCGGTTATCTGTTCAAACTGCGACTGACGGCCAATGTGCGCCGGGCGCTGGCCCGGATCCCGTGGCCGGCTTGGGAGGGCCAGCCCCGCCCCGGCCTGGAGCAATACGCGGAGACGCGGGTGCAGCTGGAGGGCTGGAGCCGGGAGCGGCGGATCATCGTCACCCGCACGCTCACACCGGCCAACCCCTCGCCCCAGGATGTGTTCTGGGGGGCCGACCAGGAGGAGTTTTGCGCCTACGTCACCAGTTGCGGCGCGGCGGAGGCCACGCCGGCGCAGATCGTCCTGGCCTACCGCCAGCGCGGCGATGCGGAAAATGTCTTTGACGAGCTGAAAAACCAATGGGGCTTCAGCGGCTTTTGCAGCGGCCACGGGGTGGTGAGCGAAACGGCCGCCCGCCTGCTGCTCCTGACCTACAACCTGTGGAGCTTGTTCGTGCGCGTGCTCAAGGCGGAGGGCTGTCACCGCGAGGCGATCACCAGCCGCGACGACCTGCTGGTCATGCCGGCCAAGCTGGTCGCAAGCGGGCGGCAGAAAACCCTCAAGCTGAGCGTCGGGGCCACCTGGTGGACCGCGCTCTGTGCCGCTTACCAGAGGCTGCAACGCTGGCTCGCCTCAATTGCGCCGCAGTTGGAGCCTCAGCCCACCTTTGCGCGTTATCTGTGCTGGCACAACCCCCTCAACCCCGACGACTGGATGCCAAAACCCGCCTCCTAACCTTCAACTGCGGGATTTAGGATAA
>CAIQQB010000008.1 GCA_903873805.1 uncultured Opitutia bacterium
CGGGGTGAGGGCACCCCGCCCACATCCGCCCCGGGAATACATTGCAGGTGACATCGCCTTCTCCGCGGCAGACTGATCATCCGCCGTTGCACAAAAGTAACGTCCGCCCTTTTCCGCCGATTGGGAATGGTTCGGCCTTGCCAAGCCCGGAGGCGGTCTGCACATTGGACGGTTTTCCCGGTTCGTGCTGCACGACCGCGAACACGCCATGAACCAAAGCATCCGCAATATCGCCATCATCGCCCACGTTGACCACGGGAAAACCACCCTCGTGGACAAGCTCCTCAAGGAAGGCGGGGTCTTCCGCGCCAACCAGCAGGTCGAGGAGCGCGCCATGGACTCGATGGACCTCGAAAAGGAGAAGGGCATCACCATCAAGGCGAAGAACACCTCCGTCCACTGGCACGACAAGATCATCAACATCGTCGACACCCCCGGCCACGCCGACTTCGGCGGCGAGGTCGAGCGCGCCCTCCGCATGGTCGACGGCGTGCTGCTGGTGGTGGACGCCTATGACGGACCCCAGGCCCAGACCCGTTTCGTGCTGCGCAAGGCCCTCGCCCACGGCCTGAAGGTCGTCATCGTCATCAACAAGATCGACCGCGACAACGCCGAGCCCGCCAAGATGTATGACAAGGTGCTCGAGCTGCTCATGGAGCTCAACGCCAGCGAGGAGCAGTTCGACGCCCCCGTCGTCTACGGCTCCGGCCGCGACGGCTACATGATGTACCACCTCGGCGAGGAGAAGAAGGACATGAGCCCGCTCTTTCAGACGATCCTCGACCACGTCCCGCCCCCGTTCGCCAAGCCGAACGAGGCGTTCCACATGCTCGACTCCAACATCGACTGGAGCGACTACGTCGGCCGTATCGCCGTCGGCAAGATTCTCGGCGGCACCGCGTCGATCGGCGACACCATCTTCGTCCTGCGCCACTCCGACGGCAAACGCGTCCGCGCCAAGATCACCAAGATCTTTGAGTTCACCGGCCTCGGCACCGTCGAGGCGCCCACCGCCCACGCCGGCAACATCGTCGGCCTGTCCGGCGTCGAGGACATCGACATCGGCGACACCATCACGGCCGACGAGGCCGGCCACGCCCTGCCCTTCACCCAGATCGACCCGCCGACCCTTGAGATGCAGTTCTGCGTCAACGACGGCCCGCTCGTCGGCCGCGAGGGCAAGCTCGTCACCTCCCGCCAGCTCCGTGAGCGCCTGATGCGCGAGCTCAAGACCAACGTCTCGATCAAGATCGAGGACAGCGAAAAGGCCGGCGTCTTCAACGTGAAGGCCCGCGGCGCCATGCAGATCGCCGTGCTCGTCGAGACCATGCGCCGCGAGGGCTTCGAACTCCTCGTTTCCCGCCCCACCGTCATCGAGCGGACCGTCGACGGCCACCGGCACGAACCCTTTGAGACGGTCTGGATCGAGGTGCCCGACGAGTGCGTCGGCGCCATCATGTCCAACCTGGCCAACCGCAAGGGCCTGCTCACAAACATGGAGAAGCTGCCGCACACCACCATGATCGAGGCCACCATCACCACCCGCGGCCTCATCGGCATGGAGATCGACGTCGTCAACGCCACCAGCGGCCGCGGCGTGCTCAGCCATCTCTTCAAGGAATACGCCCCCTACGCCGGCGAGGTCCTCACCCGCATCACCGGCACGATCATCGCGACCGACGCCGGCACCACCACGGGCTACGCGCTCGAGATGGTGCAGGAGCGCGGCAAGCTGTTCGTCGGCCCCGGCGAGGAGGTCTACGAGGGCATGATCGTCGGCGAGAATCCCCGCAACGAGGACATCGCCTGCAACGCCGTCCGCGCGAAGGCCCTCACCAACTTCCGTTCGCAGGGCTCGGGCGTGGCCACCGGCCTCACCCCGGCGACCAAGCTCTCCCTCGAGCGCGCGATCGAATACATCGCCGCCGACGAGTTCGTCGAGGTCACCCCGAAGAACCTCCGTCTCCGCAAGCGCATCCTCAACAGCGGCGAGCGCCAGAAGGCCAAAAAGTCCGGCAAGAGCTGAGCGTTCGACCGCGCCCCGGGCGTCACCGGGCGAAAACCGGGCCGGCCGGAAAATAACTTCGGCAAGCCCCTCCCCCGCCCGGGGAAGCACGGCTCCGCCTTTCCGTTTTTGACCCGGCGCGGTCCGGGGCAAAGGTGCGGTCATGGCCCTCCGCACCCTCGCCGTCGACTTCAACTCCTTCTTCGCCTCGTGCGAGCAGCAGGAGCGGCCCGAGCTGCGCGGCCGGCCCGTCGGCATCGTCCCCGTGCTCGCCGACTCCACCTGCTGCATCGCCGCCAGCTACGCCGCCAAGGCCCGCGGCGTGAAGGTCGGCACCGGCCTGGCCGAAGCCCGCGCCCTCTGCCCCGACATCGTCATCGTGCCGCAGCGGCCGGCCGTTTACATCGGCTACCACCGCCGGTGCGTCGAGGTCATCGAGTCCTGCCTCCACGTCACCGCCACCAAGTCGATCGACGAGGTGGAGTGCGAACTCACCACCACCTTCGCCCCGCGAGACAAGGCCCTCGCGGTCGCTCGGCAGATCAAGGATCGCATCCGCACCCGCATCGGCCCCTGCCTGACCAGCTCCATCGGCATCGCCCCCAACTGGATGCTGGCCAAGCTGGCGAGCGACATGCAGAAGCCGGACGGCCTGGTGGTCCTCGATGACGCCGACATCCCGCAAAAGCTCCTGGCCCTCGACTTGAAGGATATCAGCGGCATCGGCCCCCGGATGGACGGCCGGCTCCGGACGCACGGCATCGACTCCGTGGCGAAACTCTACGGCGCCACCAAGGCCGAACTGCGGGGCATCTGGGGTGGCGTCGAGGGCGAGCGCATGCACGGCCGGCTCCGGGGCGAAAACATCCCATCCCCCCACCAGCAGCACCAGACTGTCGGCCACTCCCATGTGCTGCCGCCGGCCCTGCGCACGGAGGCCAAGTCCTTCGCCGTGCTCCACCGCCTGCTCCAGAAGGCCGCCATGCGGCTGCGGGCCATCGGCCACTATGCCGGCGGACTGAGCGTCTTCGTCGGCTACCGCGATGACGTCCGCTGGAACGACGAGCTCCGCTTCAACGAGACCCAGGACACCCTGGCCCTGACGACGGCGCTCAACCAACTCTGGGCGCGGCGGCCGGACGGGCTGCGCCGGCGGAGGCCGTTTCAGGTGGGGCTCGTGCTCCACCGGCTGCTCCCCATGGCCGGCACCACGCCCGACCTCTTTGACCGGGAGGAGGAACAGTCCCGGGAGCGACTGCACCACGCGGTGGACACGCTCAACCAGACCTTCGGCCACGGCACGGTCTATTTCGGCGGGGCGTTTGGCGCCACCGCCAACGCGCCCATGCGGATCGCCTTCACGCGGATTCCAACCCCGGAGCTGGAGGAGATCGATCCCGCCCACCAGGGCCGGGTGCGGCCGGGACCGGTCAGGCCAGAAGCTTGATGATCGCCTGGATGAGCTCGCTGCCCCGCATCGGCTTGATGAGCAATTCCAGCCGGCCGGGTTCGAGGGTGATCCCCAGGCTCTTCATGTCCGTCATGGCACTCACGGCCAGGATCCGCACCGCCGGGTTCAACTCCCGCAGGGCCGCAATGACCTCGGTGACCTGCAGGCCCGGCATAATCAGGTCGGTGAGGACGGCCCGGATCTGGGTCGCGTGCTCCCGGTAGAGATCGAGGCCGGCCGCACCATCGGCGGCCACCAGGACGCGGTGGCCATAGGCGGTGAGAATGGCCCGGATGACGTTGCGCACATCCGCATCGTCCTCGATGACGAGCACGGTGATCCCCTGGTTCCGGGCCGGGACCGCCGGGGCGGAAACGAGCGTGAGGCCGGCGCCGACGCCCGGTCCGCGGCCGATTGGGCCGGGGTCCTCCTGACCGCCTGCTTCGACGACACCTCCGGCCCCGGGGGCGCCAGCCCGGGTTTGTTCAGTCAGAGGGCGTGGTGGGTTGTCATCCATGACAGGGCGGCCGTCGGCTTTCCGGACCACCCGCCCGAGCAAGCCGGCCGGAAACGCCCCGCGCAATCCCCCCGGTGATTTTGACAAACTTTTGACAAGTGCCTCCGGCCGACCGTGGCCTGAAGAAACCGGAGACGGGAAGTACCCGCGGGTTTTTACGGGTGCTGGTTGCCTCCACCGGCCCGTGACGACAAGTTCCGCGGAAGATTCGGTGGCTTGCGCCGGCGCCCTCCCCTGTCTTGAAATCCACACCGGCCGACTGATGGTCCCAGCATGACAAAAAACCGTCCATGACTGTCCTGAGCCTATTCGCCAATTACGAGCGGGGCCTTCTCCGGCTGCCCGCCGTTATCCGCGCCATGGGCTGCGCCGGGTTTTTGTCCGGGCTTTTGCTGCCGGCGGCGGCGGCTCCCGCCCCGGCCATCGCTCCGGCCTACCACTCGGTTCACTATGCCGGCTCGGCCCAGGCGGGTGAGTTGAGAATCGGCGTGACCTACACGGTTTGGATACCGCCGGGCGTAACGACACTGCGCGGGGTGATCGTGCATCAACATGGTTGTGGCGAAGACGCCTGCAAAGGCGGGGCGACGGCGGCCTGCGACCTGCACTGGCAGGCGCTCGCCCGGAAGCAGGAATGCGCGTTGCTCGGGCCGTCCTACGAGCAGTCCGCCAAGGACGATTGCCACCTGTGGTGCGATCCGCGCAACGGTTCGGATCAGAGATTTCAGCAGGCGCTCGCGGATCTCGCGGCGCAGTCACAGCATCCTGAATTGGAGACGGTGCCCTGGGCGTTGTGGGGACATTCTGGCGGTGGCGATTGGGTTGGAGCCATGCTCATGCTTCACCCCGACCGCATCGCTGCCGTTTGGGTGCGTTCCTCCGCGCCCCCGTTTGCCGACGAGTGGAAAACCCTGACGGGTTCGGAAATCCCCGCCGCCGCTTACGCCGTGCCGGTGATGTGCAACCTCGGCACTCAGGAGGGAGTGACCGTAAAAACCGGCCCATTCGCGGTGGTCTGGGGCATCGTGCAGTCTTACTTCAAGGAGTTTCGCGGTCAGGGTGGCCTCATCGGTGTGGCGGTGGATCCGAACAGCAGCCATGATTGCGGCAACTCGCGTTATCTCGCCATCCCCTGGTTGGACGCGTGCCTCACTGCCCGGCTGCCGGAGAAAGCCGGCGACGCCAACCTGAAGCCGATGCCCACGGCTGACGCATGGCTGGCTCCCCTGCTTGGTCATGAAGCCCAGCCTGCGGCTAACTTCACTGGCGACAAGCGAGCCGCCGTCTGGCTGCCCAACGCGCGAATCGCAAAAGCTTGGGCCGAGTACGAGAAGGACGGCGAGGTGAGCGACCCGACGCCACCGCCAGCGCCGACCCAGGTGCGCATCAGTGCAGCCGGTGAGTTGAGCTGGGAAGCCGAGGCCGACCTGGAGAGCGGCATCGCTGCCTTTGTGATTGAGCGCGATGGAGTGGAAATCGCCCGCATTCCCGGAAAAACCTCCGGCTACTTTGTCGGTCGTCCGGCCTTCCAGCAAATCGGGTACGGCGACACTCCGGCCTCGCCGCTTACCTCCATGCGCTACACCGACCCTCTCGCCAAATCACGCGGGTCACATACCTATGCGGTGCGGACGCTGAACACCGCCGGCCTGAAGTCCGAACCCGGACCAGCGACGAAGGGATAGCATGCGGCACGCAAAGACCGCTGAATTGCTGAGTTTCCTTTTTTACCATGGCCTTCCCTATGAAACCCAAGCGCAGGTCCTGGCGTTGTTTCCTTCCCGTTGCGGGCCAAAAATGCTTGTCTTGCCGGGCCGATTGCTTGAGCCACGCTTTTCCCGCCCATGACGCCAACCACCCGTCTCTTTCTCACCGCCGGCCTGTTCGCCGCCGTTGCTTTTGACACCCACGCCGCGATGGAACGCACCGTTGAAAAAACCTTCACGGTCCAACCCGGCGGCACGCTCCGCGTCGAAACCCAGGGTGGTGACATCCGGGTGCTGCCATCGGATGGGACGACCGTCCGGATCATCGCCAAAGAACGGATCGTCGCCAGCACGGACGCCGAGGCCGACGAATTACTGAAGAAACTCACGCTGACGTTCGAGCAGACTGGCCGCGAGACGAGCGCGGCGGCCAAATACGAAGAGCGACCGCTGGGGTTTCACTTCGGCTCCTGGCCACCGGTGACGGTGAGCTTTACCGTGACGGTGCCGGCGAGCTTTGCGGCCGATTTGAATACCTCGGGCGGCAGCATCACGGTGGGGGATCTCACGGGCAGGGTTCGCGCCCGGACGTCGGGCGGAGACATCAAGCTCGGCCGGATGGCCAACGACCTCGATGCCCGCACCTCGGGCGGCAGCGTGTCGCTCGAGGAAGGCCAACGCACCGTCAACCTCGGCACTTCCGGTGGTGACATCGTGGTCGGGCGTTTGACCGGCTCCGCCGAACTCGCCACCTCGGGTGGCAGCATCAAGATTGAATCGGTGGAAGGCGGTCTGCATGCGTCGACCAGCGGAGGGGATGTCCGCGCCGGCTTTACCGGACCGCTGAAGGAAGAGTGCGTGCTCGGGACTTCCGGAGGCTCCGTGAAGATCACCGTGGATAAAAATGCCGCATTCCGCCTCGATGCTGCGACCAGCGGAGGTCAGGTCGATGCGACGGGACTGACCCTCACCCTGGATCGGCCAAGTTCCAACGGCAGCCAGCTGGCCGGAGCGGTGAATGGCGGCGGCCCGTTGTTGAAATTGCGCACCAGCGGTGGTGACATCGTGGTGCGAACGCACTGAAGGCACTTCCCACCGGTTCCGTTCACCCCCATCTCGCCGCGGAGTCCGGCACTCCCGCCTTGGCTTTCCCGCCCCTTACGCCAAGCTCCGGCCAACCCCATCCGGCCATGAGAACATCGAGCAAACGCGAAATCTGGCTCCTGGTCACATGGAGCGTCGCTCTGACCGGGTGGTTGTGGTTCAAATCCAACCGGCCCCCGATCCCACCGGAAGATGCTCTGGCGGAGGCTAAGACCGCACGCGCACGGGTTTACACTAAGATGGCCGAGAACGATGATCAAAGCATCAACCAGTCGATCCATGATTTCAGGGCCAATCCCGACCGACTTACTCCGGCCGCACGCCACGACCTGCAGGCATTGGTGACGTCCGGTCACACGTTAGTTGACCAGACGGCATCGGGCGCGGCTGCGGCCGATGCGGCGACCGTCTTTCGGCTTACCGTCACCCTCCGAACCGCGGATAGTTTTCTGGCGGCGCATCCATCGCCTTAGCACATTTGTTCGGGCCGTCCGCGAAAGCCCGGAGCGTGATGGTCGGAGTACGACCACGCCATTGCACGGGTGTCGTCGTCCGGGGCCATCACCCCATTGTGACAAACGGGTGGGAGAACGAGAATAACCGCCTCGCCCAACGCCCGGCAATCAGACCGTCGTGGTTGAGCGGAAAGCAAACGAACCACATGAATACACGACTCACCACCCCGTCCCATGAGGAAGTCACCGCCCGGGCTCTGCAGCTCTGGCAGATCGCCGGCAACCCGGTCGGTCGCGATGTGGAGTTCTGGCTGGCCGCCGAGGCCGAGGTGATTCACGAACGCGCCGAGATCACCCAGGCCGCGGACAAGCCCGCCGCCATCCCCCCCTCGACCGTAACGGCTCGCACCATGCGGCCCGTTTCCCAGACTTCTTCGTCGCAGCAGAAACATTTGCCCGGTCATCTTTGTCGGCCAGCTTGTTGAGCTGGCTCCGGGGGCGAAGCCAGGTCAGCGAGCTGGCCTACAGTCGGAATCCAAGTTAAACTGCATGATACCGGCTTCCCGGTGCTGGATGGGACGATTCCTATTGGCTCGACTCCACCGTCCGCCCGGGCCTTTGTCTCGGGCGAAGGAGATCACCCCGATGCCAATTCTGTACTTCATCGTCATTGCGCTCGTCCTGCTGTTTCTCTCCAGAGTCGTGATCCTTCGCTCGTTGAGGAAGAAATCAGACGGTCGTCGCCTGGATGGAGCCGGTGGTGACCCGACCCCTTGGTGGATGCTCGGCAACCCCGACCACAACGCCGACGCCCTGCAGCATCATCATCACCACGGCCATCACCACTCCGACGCTGGGAGCAGCCACCATCACTCGGACGGCGGGGGCGGGCACCATGGCGGTGGTTTTGACGGTGGTGGTGGCCATGGCGGGCATCATTGACGGAAGGATCGAAATGATCGGTCCCTCTGACCATTTCCTGATCGCGCTGCTTGCCATTGTCGTGGTCGTCGTCTTTTTCGCCCGTTCCTACGTCATCGGTGCCAGCAGAAAACATGCGGAGCTCAGGGCTCGCGGCATCTATCCCGAGGACGGTCATGAAACGGATGAGGACGTGCTGCGCCTCGTGCAGGCCGGCGAAAAGATCATGGCGATCCGGTGCTATCGCGTGCTGCACAAGGTTGGGCTCAAGGAAGCCAAAGACGCGGTGGAGCGGCTGGACAAGGGAACACCCTGACGGCCCTATCGCGGCTCGGTGACCCCGCTTCCCGACCCGGTGTCCACCCTGGCTGGTTTTGGACGACACCGGCAGCTATTTCGCGCGAACAACCACTCCCCATCACTTTTCCCCTATCCCTGGAAACAGCTTGTGGACCTTGCGCCGGACAGTCGCCTGCTCAGCCGGCGTGCCATCCTGCCAAACGCGGGCCAAGGCGTTGCGGGCGTGGGCTTCGTCCTCAATCGGATACCTCCGTCCCGGCAGCGCGAATTCGCCCGTCGGGATCTTCTTGCGGGTGGCGGTCGTGAGCTTTGCCATGGGAATAGTCAGGCCCGGTGGCCGTTGAAACAAAACGTGTCCGTCAACAACTGCCCCTGAGCTTCCAGCCAGATCGCCTCGTCCCCGTTCTCGGGGCGACCAAAACCGATCCACAGCTCCCGGGCCCGGAGGGCAATTGCCGCATGAAGCGGCATGAACTCGATGGTGGGCTGGGCACGACGAGACAAAGGTGCAGGTGGTTTGGTCATGGCGGCGTGATCGGAGGGTGACGAACAATGATGCTCCTTCCCTCCGGCAGAAGCCATGGGGTGTATTCCGCGGGCCGGAGTGCCATTCGCAGATTAGACCCCATAGCGCCGGCAGGGATTGTGGCGTAAGCTCCGGTGTCAAGAGCGGGAGGCGATTCGAGCTCAGACATGTATCCGGGAACCGGCATGTCCCTCCCACTCCGGACACATCGGTCCGCCTCATTCGCGCCCTACCCGCTCAGCAACGCCGATGCTGTATCAGCTCTCTCTGGTGCAGCCCGCCTCAGGGCATTATTTCCATGAAACACCTATCCTCCATGTTTGCAGTCTCGCTCGTACTCGCCGGCTGGCCGACGTCGGCGAAAGCCCAGGCCACAGTCGACTTGGGCTCGGCGGCGAACTTCACGCTGCTGGCCGGCTCCGGCCTTACGGTTGCCGGGGCGATCAATACGACCACGATCACCGGCGATATCGGCTCCTTTCCCACCGCAACCATGACCGGACTTGAAAACATGGTCCTGGCGGGCGTGAACCACATGGGCGATGCGACCACTCAGGCCGCCCAAATCGATCTGCTCGCCGCGTATACCGATGCCGGCGGGCGTTCCCCGACCGTCACCGATACCCCGGTTTTCGATCTCGGGGGCCTGACCCTGACGGCCGGGGTCTACAACGACTCCAGCTCCTTCGCCATCACCGGAACACTGACGCTTGATGCCCAGGGTAACTCCGCCGCCGTCTGGATCATTCAGGCCGGCTCCACGCTCATGTCCGCCGACGCCAGCCAAGTCGTGCTGCTCAACGGTGCGCTGGCGAATAACGTTTTCTGGCAGGTCGGCACTTCGGCGACGCTCGGGGCGGCCTCCAGCTTTGTCGGCACCATCCTCGCCCATGACTCGATCAGCGTCGGCACGACGGCCACCATCGACGGTCGCCTGCTGGCGCTTACCGCCGCCGTGACCATGGATGGCAGCGACTCCATCGGAATGGGTGCCGTTCCGGAACCTGCGGCCACGTCCATCCTGCTCGCGGGCTGCGTGGGCTTGACCCTGTGCGTCCGAAGCAGCCGGCGGTCTCAACTCAAGGGTCATCAGCAAAGGCGGGAGTGACTGCCCGTGCAAATCAGGTCCATCATTCTTGCCGGTGCGTCCCTCGCTTGGATTGCCTGCTCCGCGACTGTGGTGGTGGCGGACACCAGGGTGGGCGTCCTCCATTCGGCGAGCTTCGGCCCCGCCACCCCCCGCGGAGTCAGGATGGGGCCGGTCACTGACACCTCTGAAGCGCCTGAGGTGAAGTTCCGGGATACTTTCAGCACGATCAGTCCGGCGTGGAATTTGAGCGGTTTCGATCCCGCCGGATTTGAGGCGGTGAATTTTGACGGCAAAAACCGCCTGCGAATGACCTTCAATTCCACAGGCAGTTCCACCAACCGTCCTGCTCCCTTCAAGGACGGGCTCTACAAGAACCAGGGTCGTCAGCGCACCGTCGGCCTCAGCGGCCGGTGGACGCTGAGCGCCGAGGTCTTTGTTTCCTCCGCCTTCAACACCACCACCGGAC
Source organism: uncultured Opitutia bacterium (assembly GCA_903873805.1). GTDB lineage: Bacteria > Verrucomicrobiota > Verrucomicrobiia > Opitutales > Opitutaceae > CAIQQB01. The sequence continues at coordinate 10,541 of CAIQQB010000008.1, forward strand.
CGCTTGCGCGCAGCGAGCTCAGAAGTCAAACCGGCCCCACGCCAGAAGACGGCTCGGACATGCTGCTGGGCTTCACCAACGCGAGCCCCACGGATGAATTCAATCCCGCCGCCGCCGACCGGGCCTTTCGCTTTCGCGTTTCCGATGGCACCACCGGCAACTGGATCAATCTCAAGTTGCCCGCCGGGTTCAAGTTTGAAGCGTGGCACACCCTCGTCAGCACCTCGACCGGCACGACGGTCGACTTCAGCATTGACGGCACCGTGGTTCACACCAGTCCCATCGTGGCCGGTGGAGATCTCCGGGGTGCGATGATCCAGGGCTGCAATTTCGATCAGACGGACGGGTACGCCGTTTATTGGGACGACGTCACCGCGAGCACCGTCATACCGCAGCATCGGCGCACCTGGGGGCAGGACTACAAGGTTCTTCCGGTTTTTGTGTGGGTAAGGCTGGGTAAAACCGGCATAGGGAGGGGATGAGCGAGATCCATGATCCAAACATCGAAAGCCATTATGCCGGGCTGTTGGGCATCGCTGCTCCGTGGGAGGTCAGCGAGGTGAC
>CAIQQB010000009.1 GCA_903873805.1 uncultured Opitutia bacterium
ACCTTTGTTCAAGTTCTCTCGTTGCACGCGATTTCCAAAGTGCCTATCGAATCGCTGTTTGCAGATGTCACTACAAGCCAGACCCCCATGCAGGACAATGGGCAGTTGTTAATCAATGACTTATAGTGGGACAGCATTGGGTTCAAGACCAGCCTGTAATACGTCGCCAGCCTGCCCGACCCTGCACCAGCCTTAACCCGGTTTGATTCTCACATTCGCGTTTCCAGTTTGAAATGCGAATCATGGAATCGGATAGGGCATAGGTGTACTTTGACATTCAATGCTTAAAAGATAAAATTTAAAGGACCCAAAGACGTCAGGTCTCGACTCTTGACAAATTGGCTTCCGAAAAGGTGGTGGGAAGACGTCGCGTGGTGGCGGGCTGGCTTCGCCTTGACCAAACTGCCGTCTTGGGGCTGAATGAGAGTATGTCTGATGGTCACCGTCTTACTGGTCGGATGTCCGTCCGCTGTCCTCCGGCTGGGGCGGGCGGCGGTTGTCATTATCCTGCTCGCATGAGCGGGGCAACCCTGGCCGGCCCGGCCATCCGTCGGCGGGGGTGAACCCTCCGGCAACTGAGATCCGCACCGGACGACATCACCGTCCAGCCGGATCGGACGATCACTCCTCCGGCGGCCCGGATTTTCGGCCCAACTTTCCATGAACGAATCCTCCTCTCCCAAGGGTCAGTCCGGACCGACTGAGAAGCCGGGGCATCCGACCCGCCCGGCGGCGGCCGGACACGGTAGCGCCCCCGGGCACGCCTCCCATGCGCACGGGCCCAAGAGCCCGGGCCGCCGGCGCTGGATCCTATGGCTGCTGTTTGCCGCCGGGCTGGCGGTTGGCGGTTTTTACGGCTTGCGCGAGCTGCGGTTTTACCTGGCGCATGAGTCGACCGACGACGCCTATGTGGACGGCCATGTCAGCCAGGTCCTGCCCCGCGTATCCGGTCCGGTGCTGGAGTTGCTGGTGGCCGACAACCAGCGGGTCAAGGCGGGCGAGCCGCTCCTGCGCATCGACCCGCGGGATTTTGACCTGAAGGTGAAATCGGCTGAGGCCGCCCTGGCCGAGGCGCAGGCCGAGCTGGTGTCGAAACAGGCGCTCGCTAACGTGGCGCGGGCGATGGCTGACGCCGATGAGATCTCGCTCCATCATGCGCAGGATGACTTCAAGCGCGACGGGGAGTTGTCCAAGAGCGGGGCGCTGTCTGACCGCGACTTCGCCACATCCAAATTCAACTCGGAACTCGCGACCTCCAAGCACATCACCCAGCTCAAGGGGGTGGAGGCGGCGGATGCGATGGTCGCGCAGGCCAAGACGCTCGCCGAGGTGCGGCGCAGCGAACTGGACCAAGCGGTCCTGCAGCAGTCCTACACGACGCTGGTGGCCCCGGTCGAGGGGGTGGTGTCGCGGAGGAGTGTTGAGCTGGGCCAGTATGTCCAGGCCGGCCAGCCGCTGATGGCCCTGGCGACGGACACGTTGTGGGTCGTGGCCAACTTCAAGGAAACCCAGATCGAGCGAATGCACCCCGGGCAGGCCGTGCTGATTGAGGCCGACGCCTATTCGGGCAAGGTGTTTCACGGGCACATCGATTCGCTCGCGGCGGCCACCGGGGCGAAGTTCGCCCTGCTGCCGCCGGACAACGCCGCGGGCAATTTCGTCAAGGTCACCCAGCGCGTGCCGGTGAAGATCGTGGTGGACGACGCCGACCCGGCGCACCCGCTCCGGCTGGGCATCAGCGTCGTGGCCAGCGTGGTGTTGGACCCGCAGCCCTGAGCCGCGCCCCATGGCCGAACACGGACTCCGCCGCTGGATCATCGTCTTCACGGTGATCACCGCCACGGTGATCGAGCTGATCGACACCTCGATCGTCAACGTGGCCCTGTCGGACATGAGCGGCAACCTCGGCGCGACGCTGGAGGACGTGGCGTGGGTGGTGACGGCCTACGCCATCGCCAACGTGATCGTGATCCCGATCACCGGGTTTCTCTCCACCCTGATCGGGCGCAAGCGCTACTACGTCAGCTCCATCATCCTGTTCACGGTGGCGTCCCTGTTCTGCGGCCATGCCTCCAACATCTGGGAGCTGGTCATCTTCCGCTTCATCCAGGGGCTCGGCGGCGGCGCGCTGCTCTCCACCTCGCAGTCGATCCTCTTTGAGACCTTTGAGGAACGGGAACGCGGCATGGCCGGCGGCATCTTTGCCTTGGGCGTGATTTTCGGTCCGACGATCGGGCCCACGCTCGGCGGCTGGATCATCGAGCACTACAGCTGGCCTTGGATCTTCTACGTCAACCTGCCCATCGGCCTCCTCGCCACCGGGTTGACACTCGGCTTCATCCACGACCACAGCGAATCGGTCCGCCGCAAGGTGACGATCGACTGGCCCGGCCTGGGCCTGCTGGCGGTCGGGCTCGGCTCCCTCCAGATCGTGCTGGAGCGAGGCCAGACGGAGGACTGGTTTGAAACCCATTACATCACCGTGCTGACGGCCTTGAGCGTCGTCTGCCTCTCCACCTTCGTGTATTGGGAACTGCACGTGGACAATCCGGTGGTCAACCTTCGCGTGCTCAAGAGCCGCTCGCTGGCGGTGGCGGCCCTGCTCACGTTTGTCATCGGCTTCGGGCTCTTCGGCTCGACCTTCATCGTGCCGATCTACACGCAGCGCATCCTCGGGCTGACGGCGCTCGCGACCGGCCTGGTGATGATGCCCGGGGCGATTATGTCGATGATTGTGGCGCCTACCTCCGGCCGGATGATCCAGGCGGGCTTTCCACCGCGGGTGCTGGTGATGAGCGGCTTTGCGATCCTGACGATGTTCTCGCTCTGGCTGTCGGGGATCAACTCGACCATGGGGCAGGATGACTTTTTCTGGCCATTGATCGTCCGCGGCATCGGCATCGCCACGCTGTCGGTGCCGTTGACCACGCTGGCCGTTGCCGGGCTGCGCGGCCGGGATCTGGCGCAGGGCATTGCGCTGAACAACATGATGCGCCAGCTGGGCGGTTCGTTTGGCATTGCGCTGATCAACACCTACCTCGTCCGCCGGACCTACGCCAACCGCAGCGCGCTTCTGTCCCACCTGAGCGAATACGATGCTCCGGTCCGCGAACGCCTTTCGCTCCTGACATCGGCGTTCCGCGGGGTGGGTTCGACGGCGCTGCAGGCGAAGACGCAGGCGCTGGGCGTGATGGAGGGCACTTTGCAGATCCAGAGCGCGGTCATCAGCTACGGCGACACCTTCCGGGTGCTCGCAATCTTCTTTGTGGTCTGCGTCCCCCTGGTCCTGCTGCTGCGGGTCCCAAAAAAGGCCACGCCGATTGTGACCGACGCGCACTGACGCACGAAGGCGTCGGCCGAGGTTTCTGTAGCCGGGGTCGCTGACCCCGGGGTTCGAGGTTTGGCAGACCCAAGCACCGGGGTC
>CAIQQB010000010.1 GCA_903873805.1 uncultured Opitutia bacterium
GCATTCAAGCCATCAAGGCGGACGCACGCGGCTTCCGTCGCTTCGCCAATTACCGCGTCCGCATCCTCTTCTTTTGTGGCAAGCTTGACCTCAGCCTCCATTCGCCATCAGCTCAAACCCACACGATTTCCTGAAGAACCATCATTTGATGAGCCCTGACCCAACCAAGCTGGACAACCTGCGGATCGACCGGACCCGTCCGTCCCGCCGCAGCTCCGCCGTCCCCCTCGTCCTCACTGTCACGACTCTGCTGCTCCTCGGGGCCGCCTTCGTCTGGTGGCGCGCCCGACCCGGAACCGTCCCCGTGCGCACCGTCCCGGCCCGGGAAGCGTCCGTCGCCACCCAGACCACTTTGCTCAATACCACAGGCTATGTCACCGCCCGCCGGGAGGCCACCGTCTCCTCCAAGGTCACCGGCAAGATCCTCGAGGTGCTGGTCGAGGAGGGCGTGCACGTGGAGTCCGGACAGGTGCTGGCGCGGGTCGACGCCTCCAACACCGAGGCGAGCCTGCAGCTGAGCCAGGCGCAGCTCGAGGCGGTGCGGACGGCGCTGGCCGAAACCAACGCCAGCCTCGCGCTGGCGGAAAGCGACCTGCACCGCCAGCAGGAGCTGGCCGCCAAGAACATCATCAGCCCCGCCGACCTCGACCATGCGGCGGCGGAAGCCCGCGGGCTGGCCGGCCGCCATGCGCGCGAACTGGCCGAAGTGGCCGTGGCGGAGCGGCAGGTGGACGTCTGGAAACAGCAGCTTGACGACACGGTGATCCGCGCCCCCTTTGCCGGCGTGGTCACCTCCAAAAACGCCCAGCCCGGCGAAATGATCTCCCCGATGTCGGCAGGCGGCTTCACCCGCACGGGCATCTGCACGCTGGTCGACATGGCCTCGCTCGAAATCGAGGTGGACGTGAGCGAAAGCTACATCAACCGGGTGCTGCCGGGGCAGCGGGTCGAGGCGGTGCTCGACGCCTATCCCGACTGGCGCATTCCGGCCCACGTGATCGCAATCATCCCCTCCGCCGACCGGCAGAAGGCCACGGTGAAGGTGCGCGTGGCCTTCGAGCAGCCGGATTCGCGCATCCTGCCCGACATGGGCGTGAAGGTGGCCTTCCAGGCCGCCGACTCCCCGCGACCGGCCGCGAGCCGCCAGGTGCTGGTGCCCCGCACCGCCGTGCGCCAGCACGACGGCCACGAGGTGGTCTGGGTCGCACGCGACGGGCGCGTGTCACCCCGCGCGGTGCAGCTGGGCGGAGCGGCCGGCGACGATGTCGTGATCGCGAGCGGTCTCGCCGGCGGAGAGCTGGTGGTCGTGGAGGGTCCCGACACCCTGGCTGACGGCACCCCCATTTCGGAGCTGAAACCATGAGCACGCCAAACGGTCCCCTGATCGAAATCCAGGACGTGGAAAAAATCTACCGGCGGGGGGCGGAGGAGATCCACGTCCTCTCCGGCCTCAACCTGACCGTGGCCCGCGGCGAGTTCCTCGCCCTGATGGGTCCGTCGGGTTCCGGCAAATCCACCCTGTTGAACCTGCTCGGCGGCCTCGACCGGCCGGACCGGGGCACGGTGACCGTCGAGGGCAAGCGCATCGACCAGCTCTCGGACCGCCAGCTGGCCGCCTGGCGGGCCCGGCACGTGGGGCTCGTCTTTCAGTTCTACAACCTGCTGCCGGCCATGACCGCCGAACGCAACGTCGAGCTCCCGCTCCTGCTCACCGACCTCTCGCGCCGCGAACGCCGCCAGCATGTCGCGACCGCGCTCGCCATCGTGGGCCTCGCGCACCGCACACGGCATTATCCGGGCCAGCTCTCGGGCGGCGAACAGCAGCGCGTGGGCATCGCCCGCGCCATCGTGACCGACCCGACCCTGCTTCTCTGCGACGAGCCCACCGGCGACCTCGACCGCAAGTCCGGCGACGAGATCCTCGGCCTGCTGCAGGCCCTCAACCGCGAGCAGGGCAAGACCATCCTCATGGTCACCCACGACCCGCACGCCTCCGCGCGCGCCAGCCGCACCGTCCACCTGGACAAGGGCCAGCTGTCGGCGGACCCGCCCGCATGAAATACCTCTACCTCGTCTGGTGCGGCCTGAAGCGCAAGAAGCTGCGCACGCTGCTGACGCTGTTCTCGATTGTCGTGGCGTTTTTCCTCTTCGGCCTGCTCGGCGCCATCCGGCAGGCGCTGGCCGGCGGCGTGAGCATGGCCGGAGCGGACCGGTTGGTCGCCCGGCACAAGGTTTCGATCATCCAGATGCTGCCCATCAGCTACGAGCCGCGCATCGCCGCGCTGCCGGGTGTGACTGCCGTCGTGGCGCAGACGTGGTTCGGCGGCGTCTACCAGGATCCCAAAAATTTCTTCCCGTCGATTCCCGTCGAGCCGGCGGAGTTTCTGGCGATGTTCCCCGATTTCGTGCTGCCGGCGGCCCAGCGGCAGGCGTGGCTCGCGACCCGCACCGGCGCCATCGTCGGCCGCACCACCGCGGAGCGCTTCGGCTGGAAGCTGGGCGACCGCATTCCGCTGCGCTCGCCCATCTGGCGGCACGAGGACGGCTCCGACGCCTGGGAGTTCGACCTCGTGGGCATCTATGACGGGGCGAAAAAAGGCACGGACACCTCGCAGTTCTTCTTCCGTTACGACTATTTCGACGAGGGCCGCGCGCCCGACCGCCGCGGCGAGGTCAGCTGGTTCACCCTCCGCGTGAACAATCCGGCGCTCGCCGACCAGCTGGCCGCCACGGTGGACCGCGAGTTCGCCAATTCGCCCTACGAGACCAAGACGGAGCCCGAGGGGGCGTTTGCGCAGGGTTTCGCGCAGCAGGTGGGCGATGTCGGCGCGATCATGACCGGCATCCTCAGCGCGGTGTTCTTCACCATCCTGCTCGTCGTCGGCAACACCATCGCGCAGGGGGTGCGCGAGCGCACCGCGGAGCTGGGCGTGCTCAAGGCCCTGGGCGTTTCGAACGGGCGGGTGCTCGGGCTCGTGCTCGGCGAATCCTGCCTGCTGGCCGCGCTCGGCGGGGGCGCCGGGCTCGGCGGCGCCTGGCTGGTCACCCTCGGCGGCAGCCCCGTGCCCAGCCTGCTCCCGATCTTCTACCTGCCCACGGCCGACCTGCTCGCCGGACTGGCGCTCATCGCCGCTCTCGGCCTCCTGACCGGCCTCCTGCCCGCGCTCCAGGCCGGGCGGCTCGGCGTCGCCGAGGCCCTCCGCCACCACACCTGATCCGCCCCACCCACCACCATGGCCACCGGATTCTTCAACTGGATTTCCCAGTCCGCCGCCGTCACGCTCTACAACCTGCGGACGATTCCGGAACGCCGGGGCGCGGCCCTCGCCGCGGCCGTCGGGATCGCCGGCGTGGTCGTCGTGCTGGTCGGGGTGCTGTCGATCGCCGAGGGCTTTCACCGCGCCATGACCGTGGCGGGCTCCCCCGCGGTCGCGCTGGTGCTGCGCAGCGGCTCCGACAGCGAGATGACCAGCGGTCTGACCCACGACCAAACCCGCCTGATCGCCGACGCGCCGGGCGTCGCCCGCAACGACGGCGGCGCGCTCGCCTCGGCCGAGCTCTTTGTCATCATCAACCTCCCCAAGCGCTCCACCGGCACCGACGCCAACGTGCCGCTGCGCGGCGTCTCCCCGACCGCCTTCGACGTGCGCGGCAACGTGACCCTGCTCGCCGGCCGCCGCTTCGCCCCGGGCCGCAACGAGGTCGTGGTCGGCGCCGGCGCCGCCCGGCAGTTCGCGGGGCTCGAGGTGGGCCGGACCATCCGGGTGGGCCAGAACGACTGGGCCGTCGTGGGGATTTTTGCCGCGGACGGCGGCGTGGCCGAATCTGAAATTTGGACCGATGCCGCCGTACTACAGCCGGCCTACCACCGCCAGGACACCTACCAGGCGGTGTATGTCCGCCTCACCGCGCCCGATGCCTTCCCGGCGTTCAGCGCGGCGCTCACCACCAACCCGCAGCTCAGCGTCAAGGTCGTGCGCCAGTCCGACTATTATGCCGAACAGTCCACGACCCTCACCGCCTTCATCCGGACCATCGGCGTGGCGGTCGCCGGCCTGATGGCGCTGGGCGCGCTGTTCGGCGCGCTCAACACGATGTACAGCGCGGTGGCGGCGCGCACCCGCGAGATCGCCACGCTGCGCGCCCTCGGCTTCGGGGCCGGACCGGTCGTCTGCTCCGTCCTGCTGGAGTCGCTCGCGCTGGCGCTCATCGGCGGGGCGGCCGGCGCCGCGCTGGCCTACGGGGCGTTCGACGGCTTCCAGACCTCGACCATCAACTGGCAGACGTTCAGCCAGGTCGCGTTCGCCTTCAAGGTGTCGCTCCCGCTGCTCGTCCAGGCCATCGGCTGGGCGGCGGCGATCGGGCTGGCCGGCGGAATCTTTCCGGCGCTCCACGCCGCCCGCATCCCCATCGCCGCCGCGCTGCGGGAAACGTGATCCCGCGTGCTCCCGCCATGACTCCCAGCAACCATGTGGCGGTGGAGGTCGACGTCTCCCGCAATGTCGTGCGGCTGCATTTCGTCGGCGAAATCCGGGCCGCGGACATGCCGCGCTACGCGGATGAAATTGCCCGCGCCCTGAAGTCGGTGCGCCCGGGCTTCACGCTCCTGACGGACCTGACCGATCTGTCCGGGATGGAGCTGAACTGTGTCCCGCATCTGGAGCAAACCATGGACCTCGCGCGCAACCGCGGCGTCAAGCTGGTGGTGCGCATCATCCCCGACCGGTCCAAGGACATCGGCATGAGCATCATGTCGCTCTTTCACTATCCGCGCGACCTCCGGATCGTCACGACCGAAACACGGGCGGAGGCGGCCCTGGTCCTCCCCGACCGGCCCGGATCGCGCCCGCCGGCCCGATGATACCGCCCTCCAGGTCCAGCGGCCCCGGCGGGTGCGTCGCCCGCAGATCGCGGTCCGGCTCCCGTGCCAATTGGCTCGACTTTCGGGTTTTTCCCACCTGACTCACCCAAGCCCGCCCGTCGGGCGGAGCCGCAGCCACCATTGGCCCAACCTTCCTAATCAACATGGCCCGCATTCTCCTGATCGACGACGAAGACTCCTTTCGCTCGATGCTGACTATCGCGCTGACCGACGCCGGGCATGCCGTGACCGAGGCCCGCAACGGCAAGGAGGGGCTCGAGCTTTTCGAACAGCTCAAACCGGACCTGATTGTCACCGACCTGTTCATGCCCGAAACCGAGGGCCTCGAGGTCCTGCAGCAGCTCTGGAAACGCGAGCCGCCGGTCAAAATCATTGTGATGTCGGGCGGCTGGGACAACCGGGCGGGCTATCTGCAGGCCGCCGGCTTCCTCGGTGCGGGCCGGGTGCTCGCCAAACCGTTTGCCAACCGGGTCCTGCTCGCCGCCATTGACGAAGTGCTGGCGGACAAGGGGCCACCGGCCCCGGCGGGCAAAGAACCGCCGCCGCCGCGTCTGGGTCGCTGACCCGCTTCCGCACCCGCTCAGGGCTGCCGCCGGGTTTTCGCCCGCGGCACCGGTTCCGGTGGCGGCACCACCGCCAGTTCCGCCGCCACCAGCGCCGCGTAAGCTCCGGCCGGATCCGCTGCGGCGGACAGCCCGGCCACCACCTCCGTCTCCTTGGCGAGCAGGCAGAGCCGGGCGAGGGTGTGCAGGTGGATGCGGTCGTCCTGGCAGCAGACCAGAAAAAACAGCTGGGTGGCCCGGCCGTCCGGCGCCCCAAACGGGATGGGTTGAAAGGTCCGGCCCAGCACAACGAATGAACCGTCAAAACGGTAGGCCCCGTGCTGGCGGGCGTGCAGCAGTGCAAATCCGCCGGGCAGCGCCGTCGAGCCGAGGGCCTCGCGCGCACCCACGCTTTCCAGCAGCTCGCGGGCATCAAACACCCGCCCGGTGCGGTCGGCGAGCGCCACCAGATCCCGGATCACCGAGGACTTGGTCTTGGCCTTCAGCCCGAGATCAATGCCCGCCGGACTCAGAAGCACCGGGATGAGGGCGCCTTCGGGAAACTGTTCGCGGGTGCCCGCCGTGGTCTTCCGGTGGTACCAGTCCAGCCCCTCGCCCGGCAGGCGTAGCACCCGTTGGGAGGCCCAGGCGTCGATCTCGGCCCGCTGGAAATACGTCCGGCCACCGCGGACGGTATGGGGAATGTCGCCCGCCTGGAGAAATTCCTCCACGTGGCGGCGTTCGACATGCAGGTACGGCAATGCATCCTCATTGTGAGGTTTTGGCGCTCAACCATGGAGGTAGAAGTCAATTGAGGGATGGGATTGCCGCTAATTGCAATTTTCTTAACGCCACTGACGTATTTCGGGCTATACTTCCCATTGCTAGGCCGACCGGGCTCATAGACTTTGATGACTTGGCCATAATCGACATTGGTGCCAAAAGCATCCTCAACCGTGGAAAGATAGGAATTCATTCCATCGGACGACAGGTGAACCCGGTTGTCAATTCGCTCGGCAACATCGGCAATAAAGCGGCTGGTGTTCACCCCTCAACCATCTAACAACAGTAGTTGGTATTTTTGGCTTGCCTTCCGGTAGACGGTGCATTTTGACGGATGCCATGCGCGCACGCACGATTTTAGGGCTTACCGCTGCCCTTGTCCTGACCGGCTGCCAGTTCCCCCGGCTGACCTACCGCTCCGGCCCGGATACAACCAGCACGGAAGACAAAATAGAAATTGCCCGACAATTGGGCATGATGCAGGAGGCAACGCAAGACGTGGTATTTCACACTATCCAACCGACACCATGAGGCTATTGGATACAATTAGAACTGGAATTGCACTATTGCCACTCAGTATTGCTACTACGGCATCGGCGCAAACTTGGACATATGACGGGCAAGGTTATAATGTAGATTGGGACAGTGTAAAGGTTGTTATTATCGTCACAGTGTTTGTACTGTTTGTTTGTTTCGTTATAAAACATTCCAAGCAGTTATTTGGGGTTCTTCAGGAAATCGTGTGGGTTTGAGCTGATGGCGAATGGAGGCTGAGGTCAAGCTTGCCACAAAAGAAGAGGATGCGGACGCGGTAATTGGCGAAGCGACGGAAGCCGCGTGCGTCCGCCTTGATGGCTTGAATGC
>CAIQQB010000011.1 GCA_903873805.1 uncultured Opitutia bacterium
CCGGACAAGGCCGAGGACGACGTCCTCGTTGTCAACGGCAAGGACATCCTCGTCGTTTCCGCCAAGTCCCCCGCCGAGCTCCCCTGGGCCAAGCTCGGGGTTGAACTCGTCATCGAGTCCACCGGTCTCTTCACCGAGGCCGAGAAGGCCAAGGGCCACATCGTCGCCGGCGCCAAGAAGGTCATCATCTCTGCCCCGGCCAAGGGCGAGGACATCACCGTCGTCCTCGGGGTCAACGACTCCAAGCTCGACCTGACCAAGCACCACATTATCTCCAACGCTTCCTGCACCACGAACTGCCTCGCGCCCATCGTCCACGTGCTGCTCAAGGAGGGCTTCGGCATTGAGGAAGGCCTGATGACCACCGTCCACTCCTACACCGCCACGCAGAAGACCGTGGACGGCCCTTCGAAGAAGGACTGGAAGGGCGGGCGCACCGCCGCGCAGAACATCATCCCGTCCACCACCGGCGCCGCCAAGGCCACCGCGCTGGTCTGCCCCGAGGTCAAGGGCAAGCTCACCGGCATGGCTTTCCGCGTGCCGACCCCGACGGTCTCGGTCGTCGACCTCACCGTCCGTACCACCAAGGAGACCTCCTACAAGGAGATCTGCGCCGCGATGAAGCGCGCCTCCGAGACCTATCTCGCCGGCATCCTTGCCTATACCTCCGACGAGGTTGTCTCGACCGACTTCATCCACGACAAGCACTCGTCGATCTTCGACGCCGGCTCGGGCGTGGAACTCAACAGCAAGTTCTTCAAGCTCATCTCGTGGTATGACAACGAGTGGGGCTACAGCAACCGCGTCGTCGAGCTGACCAAGAAGGTCGCCGCCGGCCTGTAAGGCCGGACAGAATCCGAACCTCGATTGAACCACCGGGGCACGGAGCGCACAGGGGCCTTTCCCGCCTCTGTGTCCTCGGTGTCTCTGTGGTTCAGCTTTCTCCGCCATGTCGAAATTCAAGACCATCCGCGACCTGAAACTGGCCGGCCGGCGCGTCCTCATGCGCGTCGACTTCAATGTCCCTCAGGACAAGGTTACCGGCGCCATCACCAACACCCAGCGCATCGCCGCCGCCCTGCCGTCCGTCAAGTTCGCTCTGGAGCAGGGGGCCTCGGTCGTCCTCATGTCGCACCTCGGCCGGCCCGACGGTCAGAAGATCGCCAAGTTCTCCCTCCGGCCCGTCGCGACTGAGCTCGAGAAGCTCCTCGGCCGGCCTGTCACGTTTCTCGACGACTGCGTCGGACCCGCCGTGGAGACCGCCTGCGCCCCCGGCCGGCTCGCCCCCGGCAGCGTCGTGCTGCTGGAAAATCTCCGCTTCCACATCGAGGAGGAGGGCAAGGTGAAGCTCGAGGACGGCACCTCCAAGAAGGCCGACCCCGTCGCTGTCGCCGCCTTCCGCGCCTCGCTGACCAAGCTCGGCGACGTGTTTGTCAACGACGCCTTCGGCACCGCCCACCGCGCGCATTCGTCGATGGTCGGCGTCGCGCTGCCGGAAAAGGCCGCCGGCTTCCTGATGGAAGCCGAGCTCAAGGCGTTTGCCGCCGTCCTCGACCACCCGCAGCGCCCGCTACTCGCCATCCTCGGCGGAGCCAAGATCGCCGACAAAATTCCGCTCATCAAAAACCTGCTCGCCAAGGCAGACATCATCATCATCGGCGGTGGCATGGCTTACACCTTCAAGAAGGTCATCAACGGCATGGGCATCGGCAACAGTCTCTTCGACGCCGAGGGCGCGAAGATCGTCCAGCAGCTGGCCGACGATGCCAAGGCCCGCGGGGTGAAGCTCATCTTCCCCGTGGACTATGTTTGCGCCGACAAGTTTGCCGCCGACGCCAACACCCAGCCCGCGACCGACGCCACCGGCATTCCGTCCGGCTGGCAAGGTCTCGACTGCGGCCCGAAGTCCATCGAGCTCTACCGCGAAGCCATCCTCAGCGCGAAGACGATCATCTGGAACGGCCCCTCAGGCGTGTTCGAGTTCGAGAAGTTCGCCGGTTCCACCAAGGCCATGGCCGCGGCCATCGCCGAGGCCACCGCCAAGGGCGCCACCACCGTTGTCGGCGGCGGTGACACCGCCACGGCCGCGAAGAAGTTCAAGGTGGCCGACAAGGTCACGCACTGCTCCACCGGCGGCGGTGCCAGCCTCGAATTCCTCGAGGGAAAAATCCTTCCCGGCGTCGCCTTTCTCGAAAGCTGATCAATCTACCGTAGCGAGTAGTGAGTAGCGGGCAGCAAGCATCAGGCTCACGCCAGCTAGGATTCTACTCGCTTCTCGCTACCCACTGCTCGCTACTTTCTTCACCATGACCTCCCGCAAAAAACTCATCGCCGGCAACTGGAAGATGAACAAGACCTCGGCCGACGCCGTGACCTTGGTCAAGGACCTCCTCCTCGAGGTCGGCAAAACCACCGACGTTGACATCGTCGTCTGCCCGCCCTTCACCGCCCTCGAGTCCGTGGGCAAGCTGCTCAACGGCACCCTCGTCAAGCTCGGCGCGCAGAACATGCACCCCGAGAAGAACGGCGCCTTCACCGGCGAGATCTCCGCCGAGATGCTCCGCGCGCTTTACGCCGGCTATGTCATCCTCGGCCACAGCGAGCGCCGCAGCTACTTCGCCGAGTCCGACGCCTTCATCAACCAGAAGGTGATCGCCGCGCTCAAGAATCAGCTCCGTCCCATCCTCTGCGTCGGCGAAACCCTCGCCGAGCGCGAGTCCGGCGCCACGCTCAAGGTCGTGCAGACCCAGCTGGAGGCCGGCCTTGAGGGCGTCGGCAAGGATCTCGCCCCGAGCCTCGTCATCGCCTACGAGCCCGTCTGGGCGATCGGCACCGGCAAGGTCGCCACGACCGCGCAGGCGCAGGAGGTCCACGCCTTCATCCGCAGCCTGCTCGTGAAGCTCTTCGGCGAGCCCGTCGCGCAGAAGCTTCGCATCCTCTACGGCGGCTCGATGAAGCCCGCCAATGCCCCCGAGTTGCTCGCGCAGGCGGACATCGATGGCGGTCTCATCGGCGGTGCCTCGCTGGAGTCCCGGAGCTTCGTCGAACTGATTCGCGCCGCCGCCGCCGCCAAGTAAGCGCCCGCGGTTCAGCTTGCGTTGGTTCTGGCTGAAGCTGGGGTCGGTGACTCCGGAGCGGTGACTTTTTTCTCCAAACTCCGGGGTCGCCGATCCCGGATACGGTCGGACCGCCTTCACCGGGGAACATCAAGGCTTGGCCCTGGGTGAAGCAAATCGGCGTCATTCGACCGGCCGACCGGCCTGGCTGCGCACCGCTTCTGGCCACCCACTTGCCGTTTGATTCCCACGTCGGTCGGGCTCAAGCTCCCTCCAAACCTCATGCCCCTTTCCCGCCGCCAGTTTCTCGCCTCCACCGCCGCCACTGGCCTCGCCGGGGCGCTCCTGCCCGGCCCGCTCGTGCGCGTGAGCGCCGCCGAGGCCGTCCCTCCTTCCATGCCGCCCTCCGCCGTTCCTTCCACCCCGCCCGAATCCATCGACATCCAGCCGATCATCGAGGCCGCGCTCGCGGCAGTCGCCGCCGCCCGCCTCGGTCCCGGCCAATATACCCGCTTTCTCGGCAGCCAGCGCACCTCCCGGCCCAAGGGGGCCGAGCTCAACCCTTACGGCTGCGCGGCCGCCGCCTGCGTACTTTACGCAACCGGACATTTCCCGCGCGACGCAGCCGAGCGCACCGCCTCGGTCGCCACGCTCCAGGCCAACCAGTCCCCCACGACGGGTATGTTCTCCGAGCCCAGCCACAACGCCTACCACTCGACCGCCTATGTGCCGGCCGCGCTCGAGCTCTTCGACGCCGCGCCGCTGCACCCCCTGCACGATCTCCTGCCGTTGCTCGCCGAGGGTGGCATCGAGCAGCTTCTCAACGGACTCGACTGGGTCACGAAGCCCTGGGGCCAGGCGCATCTCGGCGCGGGCTCCTTTGCCGCGCTCTACCTCAGCGGGGATGCGACGCCCGCCTGGCAGGACCGCTACTTTAACTGGCTTTGGGCGGAAATGGATCCCGTCAGCGGACTCTGGCGAAAGGGCTGCCAGCCCCACAACGGCGTGGCGGGCAGCGCCCCGTTCTTCGACCACCTCGCCAGCAGCTTCCACTACACTTTCAACCACGTCATCGCCCGCCGCCCGCTGCGCTATCCGGAGCAGATGATCGACTCCGCCCTGCGCGTCCGCCGGGAAAACCTCTACGCGCTGGCCAAGGGCCCCGGCTTTTCTGAGATCGACTGGGTTTACTGTCTCACGCGTCCGCTGCGCCAGTGCGGGCACCGCGCCGACGAGGTGCTGGCGGAGGTCCGGATGTTCGCCCGCGAATACGCCACCAACCTGCTCGCTTACGTGGCCTCGCATCCGGTGCCCTTCGAGGACCTGCACGCGATGAACGGCACGATCGCGGCCTTTGCCGAATTGCAGCAATCCGTCCCCGGCCTTCTCCGCACCGATCGCCCGCTCAAGCTCATCCTCGACCGCCGTCCGTTCATTTGAACTACCGTTGGAACCGGATTACCAAGTCGGACCAATCTCTTTTGTCTGATTCCTCGAAGCTTGCTTCCGTTTGGTTGTGGCCGGGGTCGGTGACCCCGGGGATCGAAGTTCGGGTTTTAAGGCCCCGGGGTCGGCGACCCCGGCTACAGTGGATCTTCAATCCCCGGGGATTATTCTTCTGTCGGCCAGCTTGCTGAGCTAGTTCTGTTGATAAAGCTAGGTCAGCGACCTGGCCTACAGCCGGAATGCAGCTGCAACCGCATGAGGAGTTTCATCGACAGGAGGACGGCTGTTATCCGCGGTTGGGCTGGAATCGACCCGCATGGCGCATCTGAATCCGGACTATGGCGGGCACCGCGTTCCCAGCAACCTCTCCCGGTGACGGGTCAAGGCTCGCCGGCTCCGTTGTGTGTGACCGGTGTTGCGGCGATGGGCGGCTGGGCCAGGACCGGGCTGGAGGTCTGCCCGGTGAAGACGCTGCCAAGCAGCACCCCGGTGTCGTTGTTGCATTCCTTTTCGATGTAGCGGGAGAGTTGGTGCAGCATCTCAATCAACGCTGCCCGCTGTTCCTTTTTCACCGCGGCGGCGCCCGGGACGCCGGCGGAGGTATCCGCAATGGCCCGCATGAAGGCCGTCCGCACGGCCAGAAGGCTGACCAGGGAGACGGGCGGCGCGGGAAAGGCGGCGTTGCCGCTGAGGCCGTCGACGACCGAGGCGGCGGTTTCGGCCAGGCGGTGATCGCTGGCTGCGCCCAATCCGACGAAGACATGGATGGAGGGCATGGGGGTTTCCTTTCGTTGCGCCGACACCGGAGTTCATTCCGGCCAACCACACCAGTTGTCCCGCACCCTTCGTCGCGCAATGTCCGAACCGCCGTCGCCCGGAAGTATAAGCCGGAGTTACAGGCCCCATTAAATTTCGTTATGATCGGAAGGTGATTTGGGCCCGCGAATGGGGAGCGGGAAAACTGGGGGTTTAAGCAGGAAGCCAGGAAGCCAGGAAGCCTGGAAAGGCGCGGAAAGTTATTCCGTAACCGATTCCAATGCCTGATACAATTTGCGCTTTGCTTTTACATTGTAGGGCTCGACCTTGCGTCGAGCCTTGGCAGCAAGAGAAAACAGCAAGGCCTCACGCGAGGTGAGGCCCTGCAAAAGATTAAATCCGTCGGGCGATTGGAATGATTCTTAGTTTCCTGGCTTCTGAATTTAACCCCGACTGTTGGCCCAGACTGCCGGCCGGGTGGGGGGAATAATAAGGTGGAACCGATGGGAGGGAACCGTTCTGCTCGCGACCACTCTCAAGGACCAACCATGTTCGGCTTCTTCGATTCCCCGGATAAAAAGGCGCGCACCGTGGCCGCCCGGCTGCTCGAAGCGGCGGGTCGTGTTTTCAATTACCGGCGCGATGTGCTGGCCGCCGATCTGCTCGCGGAACTGAACTCGAGCATGGAAACGCTGCGGGCGCTGGTGCGCGAAAAGGCCGATGCCGCGCACCTCAATCCAGCCAGCGAGGCCCTGGATGCGGTCCTGCGCCGCGCCGGCGGAACCCATTATCCGCAGTCATCCTGGACGGAGAACGTCGAGTTCTTCCTTGTCGCAGCCATCGTAATTCTTGGGGTGCGCGCCTATTTCGTGCAGCCGTTCAAGATCCCGACCAACTCGATGTGGCCGAGCTACAACGGCATGACGCCCGAGGTGTTTTCGACGCGTTCGTCCGAGCCGTCGCTCCCAAGCGAGGCCCTGCGTTTCCTGACCCTCGGGGCCCGGCCCGTCCGGGTGGATGCCCCGGTGTCCGGCGAGGTGCTGCTGCCGGTCGTCCAGACCGGACCCAATGCGGTGTCGCTTCTCTCCGGCACCGTTGCCGGACGCAGCTGGCTGGTGTTTCCCGCCCAGTTGCAGGAATACCGGCTGCTGGTCGGCGGGCAGCTGGTCCGGGTTACGGTGCCCGCGGATTTTCCTTTCGACTGGGCCGTGCGGGACACGTTTTTTCCCAGCGGCAAGCTGAGTCCGGCGGCCACCTTCGCGCGCGAGTTTGCGTTGGGGCACACGGAGGAGCGGATCATGGACGATGGCAACGGGGGTAAACTGCGGGTGCAGTTTCTCAAGACCGGCCGGACGGTGCAGGCGGGAGAGCGCCTCCTGGCCTTCGACATCCTGACGGGCGACCAGCTGTTTGTGGACCGCATCAGCTACCATTTCATCCGGCCGAAGGTGGGCGATGGCTTCGTTTTCCGCACAGGCAACATTCACAGCCCGTTTATGCTCGACCTGCAGGGGCGGCAGATCGACTCGTTCTATGTCAAGCGGCTGGTCGGCACGCCCGGGGACAAGCTGGCGGTGAATGAGCCGGTGCTCTACCGCAACGGCCAGCCGATCACCGGGGCGCCGGCGTTCGAACACAACGCCCGGCAGGAGGGAAACTACGGCGGCTATTTTGCGCTCATGTCGCTGGCCGGCGGGCAGACGGTCACGGTGCCGTCGCAGTCCTTCTTTGCGATGGGGGACAATTCGGGCAACAGCGCGGACAGCCGCTACTGGGGTTTTGTGCCGGCCGCGGAGGTGGTCGGCCGTCCGCTGTTCATCTACTACCCGTTCACCCACCGCTGGGGGCTCGCGCCGTAGGCAAAGCTGGCTCGCAGTAGAGGCGACCTGCAGCCTCACACCTTCACGGCAAAGAGCTCGGGGTGCATGGTGCCTTCGGCGACTTTATTGACGGTGCCGGTCATCCGGATGGCGAAATTGTCCCCGATCTCGATGCCGATCTCTCCGCCGGGCATGTGGACGGTCACGGCGCGGTCCACCAGACCAAGCTTGTGTGCGACCGCCGCCGAGGCGCTCGAGCTGCTGCCCGAGGCCAGGGTGTAGCCGGCGCCGCGTTCCCAGATCTCGATGCGGATGTTCGCCCGGTCGAGGACCTGGAGAAACTGGACGTTGGTCTTGCGCGGAAAGTTGGCGTGCGTTTCCAGGTCGGGGCCATACTGCCGGGCCAGCTCGGGCGTGATCGCGGAGAGCGGGATGACGCAGTGCGGGTTGCCAATGCTCGCGGCGTTGAAAGTGAACTCCCGGCCCTGCACGGTGATCTTTTCGTTGAGCACCTCGCGCTCGGGTCCGGCCACCGGAATGCGCGTGCTCACAAAGGTCACGCGGCCCATGTCCACGGTGATCAGGCGGCCGTTGTCCTTGATGACCGACTGGACGTGACCGCCCGGAGTTTCCACAGTGAAAGTGGGGGAGGTGACCAGCTGCTGGTCCCAGAGGTAGCGGGAAAAGATGCGGAGACCGTTGCCGGACTTCTCGGCCTCGGAGCCGTCGGGGTTGAAAATGCGGAGGCCGAACTGGCTTTGGGCGGACGGGAGCGGGCCCCAGAGGATCCCATCGGAGCCGACGCCGAAGTTGCGGTGGCAGACGACGCGGATCTGGTCCACGGAAGGGGCGGGGGCCCAGGCGGGAAAGTCGCGCGGGTCGAGGACGATGTAGTCGTTGCCGAGAGCGTGGTATTTGTGGAAGCGCATGGGCGGGAAAGTCGGAAGGAAGAAAGATGAAGGATGAAGCCGGAAAGACGGAGGTTGCCCACGGAACACACGGATGACACGGAAAATTTGGCCCGCTAATCACGCGGAGGGACGCGGATGGGGAAACAGGAAAACGGAGGGTTTAGGTTAAGCAGGAAGCCAGGAAACCAGGAAAAAGAAGAACGGAGAGTTGCCCGAAATTCACGAAAGGACACGACAGTTGAGAACAGGGAATCAGACGAAGAGACAGACCCGATCAGGCAGGTGCTCAAGAGCTCGATTCTTGGCTTCCTGCTTCAACTCCGGCTTCCGATTTCGTGCCCTTTCGTGTGTTTCGTGGGCGAACTTGCCCCGGCCTATTTCGCCGCGGGAACCGGGACTGGGGCGGGCTTGGCGACGGGAGCGGCATAGCCGAAGAGGCCGCGCTGTTTGATCGCGGCGGCAATCGGGGCGGGAACCAGCTTTTCCCAAGTCGGATCAGAGGCCTTGATGCGCTGAAGGACGTCGCGGGAGAAGATGTTCAGGAACGCCGAGTCGAAGCCCACGATGCAATCGAGATAGTGGTTCTCCATCAGGTGGGCGTAGAGGTTGCGCAGGTTTTCGGGCACCTGGAGGTTCTTGGCCGTGATGAGGACCTGGGCGGCGTAGCCGGTGGCGACCGGGTGGTCGGACGCGGGATGACCGCTCGCGAGGTAGCGGTCATAGGCAGCCTGCTGCATCGGGTAGATATAGAGCTTGACGGCGTTGCGGAAGAGCCGGCCGAATGATTCCAGAATCCCACCGGGCAGGCTTTCGTAGTATTTCTCGTTGAAGACCTCGAGGAGGTTGTTCACGCCCATCGCCACGCCGATCATCTCGGAGGTGTAGCGGCGGAAATACTGCGTGAGCCGGTAATACTCCGAGTAGTTGGAAATGAGCACGGTGTGCCCAATGTCGCCGAGCAGGTCGACGCGCGCGAGGAAGTCCTTGGCGTCGAGTTCACCGGCGACGAGGAGATTGTTCATCGTGATCTCCATCAGGACGACGATGTCCTTCCCCTTGACCACGGGCTCCTGCATGAACTGGGCGCAGGCGCAGTTGAGCATGTCGACGTTGACGTGGGTGACCGGGCGGAAGCTGCCGCGTTCGACGAGGATCGCCTTCTTGTAGAGGATCTCGGAGGGCTGGAGCACGCTGCCGTCGGCCCCGAACATCACGGCGTTGGTCAGGCCGTGCTTGACGAGGAGGAGCGACATCAGGCGGTTGTCGATGTGCGCGAAGGCCGGGCCGGTGAACTGGAGCATGTCCACCTCGATGCGGTCGGTGCCGAGATGGTCGGCGAGCGACGGGATGAACTGTTCCGGCTGGTCGCGGAGGTAGAACGCGCCGTAGATGAGGTTGACGCCGACGATGCCGAGGGCCTCCTGCTGGAGAACGTTGTCCTTGTCCCACATGCGGACGTGGATGAAGATATCGCTCGTCTCGCTGTGGGGGGCGGTTTGGAAGCGGATGCCGAGCCAGCCGTGGCATTCGTTGGTGCCCTTGAAGTTCTTGGCCGCGACGGTGTCGGCGAACACGAAGAAGGTGGACCGGTCGCCGCGCTTCTCGTCGAGCCGCTCCTTGAGGAGGGCGAACTCGTGGTTGAGCATCAGGGTGAGGCGTTCGCGGGAGACGTAGCGGGGGGCCTTGCCATAGATGGCGTCGCTGAACGTCATGTCGTAGGCCGAAATCGACTTGGCGATGGTGCCGGCGGCACCGCCCGCCTGAAAGAAGACACGGGCAACCTCCTGGCCGGCACCGATTTCGGCCAGCGTGCCATACTTGGCGTCGTCGAGATTGATCGTCAGCGCCTTGCGGTTGGTGGTCAGGAGGTCCTTTTGCTCGCTCATGGGTGGAAACAGATGGAGGAAGGCAGGCTGAAGAGCAAATCTGATGCTCGCAAAGGGAAACCGTGTGATTTTTGTGCGGCGCGGAGCGGGAAAGCCGGGACAAGCGGTACGGACCTCCGGTCCGGGGCGAGGGAAACCGGGGCGGGCGGCTCAGGTCCCGCCGGAATCCATGGTTCGCAATCGGTGGTGACAGCCCGCCGTCAAATTGCATCCTCCTGCAAACGGTGCTGCTGACCCTGTAGGCGGGGTGCCCTCACCCCGCAGTTTTACGGTTGGGGTGTGACGTCCCCGGCGCGCTTTCCAATCGTTCCCGCGGGGTGAGGGCACCGCTCCTACATCCAGAATAGGCGGCAAAACGGTAAGCCCGGTTGCCAGCCGGCGACTGACCGACGGGCCGAAGGTGCACCAAACGGGTATGCCTCTCGTCGGCCCGAAAGCACAAATGCGCTGGCGGGAGGGCGGGGTTTCAGTACGTTGGCGCCCATGAAGACCTTTTTTGCCTCCCTGTTTGGCACGATTGCCGGCTTGTTTTTGGTGGCGGCGGCCTTGGTGGGGGTGATCGTCCTCATCTTCGTGGCGGCGGCTTCCAGCGCGTCGAAGGTGACGAAAATTGAAACCGGTTCCTATCTGGTCTTCAACCTCGATGCCAACCTCACCGACACGCCGCCGGCTCTGAATGCCAGCGGTCTGCTGATCCGCAAGCTGACGGGCGGCGGCGGCCAGCCGGCGACGCTGCAGGTGCGCGCGATCACGCGGGCGCTGCACGAAGCGGCCAGCGATGAGCGGGTGGCTGGCCTCGTGCTCATGGGCAACCTGCAGCCCGACGGCTACGGCACGGGTTTTGCCGCGCTCAAGGAGGTGCGGGCGGCCATCCTGGAATTCAAGGCTGCACACAAACCGGTGATCGCTTATCTGGACGATGCGGACACCCGGGACTTCTATATCGCGGCCGGGGCCGACGAAGTGCTGCTGGATCCCTACGGGGTGGTCTTCATGCCGGGGCTGGCGACGGAGCCCATGTTCTATTTCGACGCCATGAAGAAATACGGCGTGGGCGTGCAGGTCACCCGGACCGGTCCCTACAAGTCCTACGCCGAGCCGTTCCTGCGCGACAATCTGAGCCCGGAGAACCGGGAGCAGCTGACGGCCCTGTTGGGCGACCTCTGGACCGACCTGCTGGCCGACGTGACCAAAGACCGCGGCGTCCAGCCGGCGGACCTGCAGAAGCTGATCGACACCGAGGGCATCATCCGGCCCGAGGCGGCCAAGGCGGCGGGGCTCATCACCGGGATCGCCTACCGCGACGAGGTCATCGCCGAACTGAAGAAGAAAACCGGTCGGGAAGGGCATGACGACACCTTCAAGCAGGTCAGCATCTCAGATTACATTGACGGCCTGCCCAAGGAGGACGGCAGCGCCAAGAAAGGCGCCGGAACCAGCGGGCCGACCATTGCGATCCTTTACGCGGAAGGGGCGATTGTCGACGGCGAGGGTGGGAATGGCGAGGTGGGCGATGCGAAGTTTGCCCGCGAGCTGCGCGACTTGCGGCAGGATGAAAATGTAAAGGCGATCGTGCTGCGGGTGAACAGCCCGGGTGGCTCGGCCGCCGCCTCAGAGCACATCCAGCGCGAACTGCGGCTGGCGCTGGCGGCGAAGCCGCTGGTCGTCTCGATGGGCAGCTACGCGGCGTCGGGCGGGTATTGGATTTCAGCTTACGCCAAGCGCGTCTTTGCGGAGCCCACCACCATCACGGGCTCGATCGGCGTGGTCGGCCTCCATTTCAATGTGCAGAAACTGGCGAATGATTTCGGCCTCACCTTTGACGGCGTGAAGACGGGGCGGTTTGCCGACCTCGCGACGGCGTCGCGGCCGAAGACGGATGAGGAACTGGCGGTGTACCAGCGGTTGGTGGACTGGATTTACGGCGAGTTCATCCGGAAGGTGGCGGAGGGGCGCAAGCTCGCCCCCGAGGTGGTGAGCGCCAACGCGCAGGGCCGCGTGTGGTCCGGCACGGCGGCGCTGAAGCTCGGACTGGTGGATGAAATCGGCGGCCTGAACCAGGCGCTCGCCTACGCGGCGAAGGAGGCGAAGCTGGACGGGAATTATGCGGTGACCGAGTTTCCGCAGTCCCGCGATCTTTCGGACGTGGTAGCCGACGCGCTGGCCGATCACAATGCGCCCGAGAGCCGGCTGCCCGGGCTGGTCTCCAAGCTCACCGCGCAGCTCAAGGCCGAGGCGGCCGCGCTGGAGCAATTCAACGATCCGCTCGGCGTCTACGCGCGCCTGCCGTTTGAGCTGACAGTGCGCTGAAGAATTCCGATGCACAAAGAATATACTCTGGTCAGCGACACGGCGGCGACCGTCATCCCCGCCGGCGACAAGCTGGTGCTTCCGGCGGGTACGCGCGTCCACGTCATGCAGACCTTGGGCGGCAACGTGACGGTGCGGACGGACCGTGGTCTGTTCCGCATCGCGCGCGAGGACGCGGGTGCGCTCGAGGGCTTTGACCTGGCGCGGCTCGACGCCGAGGCGGCGGGACCGGCGGACGGGGCGGAGCCGGCGGAGTTTGGCGAACCGCTGGTCTGGACGGTGCTCAAGAGCTGTTTCGATCCGGAGATTCCGGTGAACATTGTGGATCTGGGGCTGGTGTACGACCTCGCAGTCGAGCCGGGGCCGGATGGCCATGTGGTCGAGGTGAAGATGACGCTGACTGCGCCGGGTTGCGGGATGGGTCCGGTGATCGCGGAGGATGCGCGGCAGAAAATCGCCGCGCTGCCCGGCGTAAAGTCGGCCAAGGTGCACATCGTCTGGGACCCCGTCTGGACCCCGCACATGATCTCGCCTGAGGGCCGGAAGATTCTGGGGTTGGAGTAGCGCAGGCCTCCGTGCCTGCTCCGAATGTATTCTGGTGCCGAGCAACTCTTCGAAGCCCGGAGCAGGCAAGGATGCCTGTGCTACATTTAGGGAGGACTGGCTGACAGCCTTGCGACAACTCACGCCAATCAGGCGGGACAAACCTGGGGACGCGGTGCCCTCGCCGCGTTGCGTCCCGCTTCCAAACCGCGACGAGGGCGTCGCGGCCCCATTCGGATTGGCGAAGCGCATAACGCGCTTGGGGGGCGTCGCGCATCAATCCAAACCAGCGCGTTGGGGGCAACGCGCTCCACCTCAGGCGGTGCAGTCACGTAGGGCTCGACCTTGTGTCGAGCCTTGGCTGCGCCGATAACCGGACAGGCCTCACGCGAGGTGAGGCCCTACGAAAGGCGAGCTACCATTCAGGCCGTCACGGATTCCAGCGAGCAGCCGTCGGCGGCGCCGGGGGTTTCGCAGTTCGGGCGGGCGATGACGCCGGGGTAGGGCTCCAAGGCGAACGCCTTCGCCGGCTCGGTCAGGAGGTGGCGGTCGCAGACGGCAAAGAGCCCGGCCGCGCTGTCCGTGCGGCGCATGTCGTGCAGGAACGCGCCCTGGGCGTCCACACCCTGGCCGACGAAATTGAGGTACTTCTTCAGCTTGTTCACGTGGGCCAGCTCGGGAATGCCGGGCGTCAGGGTGGCGCGATAGAGGTGCTCGATGTAGCCGCGGACGTCGGCGAGGGTCGGGCGGAAGAGTGGGTGGCCGGCGAACTGCTCGCGGCACTGGCGGAAGATCCACGGGTTGCGGATGGCATGGCGGCCGATCATCACGCCGGCGGCACCGGTCTCGGCCCGGACGCGGGCGGCGACGGCGGACGAGGTGAGGTTGCCGTTGGCAAGCACGGGACAGCGCACGCGGGCGACAGCGCGCGCGATGAAGTCGTAGTGAACCTCGCTGCGATACATCTCCTTCACGGTGCGGCCGTGAACGCTGAGCAGGTCGACGCGGTGCGCGTTCACGAGGTCGAGCAGCACGTCGAAGTGGCGGGTATCCTCGAAGCCAATGCGCATCTTGACGGTGAAGAGTCCGGGCACAGCGGCGCGGAGCGTGGCGAGGATTTCGCCGACACGCGCCGGGTCACGGAGCAGGCCGCCGCCGACGTTCTTCTTGTAGACCTTGGGGGCGGGGCAGCCGAGGTTGAGATCGATGCCGGCGACGTTGTGCTTGAGGAGCTCGGTGACGGTGCGGGTGAGATGGATCAGATCCTCGCCAATGAGCTGGGCGAAGACCGGTCGGCCGGTGGCGTTTTCGTCAATCGACCGCAGGATGTGCTTTTCCGGCCGCGATTGGGCATGGACCCGGAAGAACTCGGTGAAAAAATAATCCGGCGCGCCGTAGTGGGCGATGACCCCCATGAACGCCAGGTCGGTGACATCCTGCATGGGCGCCAGCGCAGAGAGCGGCAGGCCGGTGACGGCCGGGGCGGGGAGACTGGCACTCATGGGGTTTGGACGGATGCCGGATCGGGTGCCGGAATCATGGGCAAGATGCCCAGGCCACTTCGGATCGGGCAAACGGAACCTGACTCAGGTCTTGTCCTCATCCTCGTCGTTGGCCTCGTCTTCGTCCTCTTCCTCGGACTTGGCGGCCTCGTCGGATTGCTGCTTGAGCACGCGCTCGAGGATCTCGGTCATATCCTCGACGGCGTCGAGGACCTTGCGGGCGACGAAGATGGGGCGCTTTTGCTGGAGGGCGAGCACGGTGGAGTCGCTCGGGCGGGCGTCGATTTCGATGATCTTTTTGCCGAGCTCGTTCTCCATCTGGAGGAGGATGCGGGCGAAGAACGTGCCGTTGGTGACGTCGTTGATGACAATGTGATCGAGGCGCACGCCGAGGCCCAGCAGAAGGCTGCCGATGAGGTCATGGGTGAGCGGGCGCTCCTTCTTGACCCCGTCGAGCGTCATCTGGATGGCGTTGCCGACGGAGTGGTCGACGTAGATGACAAACGTTTTGTCGTCGTTCCCGAGGAACACGGCGCAGCCGTTGGCGGTGGGCATGACGCCCTTGACGGTGACCGGGACGACTTCGTTCTGCATGCCGGCAGGATGGGGAAGCCGGCGCGCGGTGCAAGCGGCGAGCGCAAGGGTCCGGCGGCGGGGCCCGCTGTCGGCCGGAGTTAAAAAGATATTCCGGGTCGGCTCCGACCCCCATTAACACGTCAACTAATAGTTGACATGTTAGTGGGGGGGACGGATGCAGCCGGGACGGACCGGGACTGGCGGCGGGCTGAAGCTAGAAAGGCAGGGACGCGAGCGTGCCGGTCGCCGGCTGCAAGTCCGGCCGGGGAAAGCCGGTCTACTTGAGCTTCACGCGCTCGACGGCGGTCTCGCCGTTGCGGCTCACCAGCATGACAAACTCGGACCGGCCGGTGTCGGCCTCGATGGCGGCGAGCTTGGCCAGGGCCTCGGCGTAGGTCGCCACCGCCGTGCCGTCGACCTCGAGAATCCAGTCGTCGGGTCGGAGACCGGCGGCGCTGACGGGGCTGTTGGCCTTGACGAAGTTGGCGATGACACCGCGCTGCTCGGCGCGCTTGATGTGGCGGACGACGGCGTCCTCAAAGACAAATTCCCGCACGGTAAAGCCGAGTTTCTCGAAGTATTTCCGGTCGGCCTCGCGGGCGAGGCGGGGTTCCTCGGCGAGGGTGGCGGTGAGTTCGACGCGGTCGTTGCCGCGGAGGACGGTGAGGGCGAGCTTGTCGCCCGGTAGCCGGCGGGAGATCTCGCGATCAAGGAAGTCGACGGCGACCCGGTCGGGCTTGAGGCGGGGCAGCGGCTGGTTGTTGATGGCGACGATGATGTCCCGGGGCTTGAGGCCGGCGGCCTCGGCCGGGCCGCCCTCGAGGACCTCGCTCACGACGCAGCCGGACTGGTTGTCGAGCTTGAGGAAGGCGGCGACCTCCGGGTCCATCGGCTGGACGCCATAGATGCCGAGCGACGTGATGGGTCGGCCGTTGACGCTGGCGGGCACGCGGGTGAACCAGGGCGTGATGTCGCCCGCGAGCGTGAACACCCGGCTCTCGTCGACGTTCATCAGCATGACGGGATTGCCGCGCTGTTCGGTGCGGGAGTATTCCACATAGCTCGAGCCGAAGCCGGCGATGGCCAGGCCGAGGAAGGTGCCGCTGTGGTTGAAGACCGGCAGGCCGGGTCCCGCGACCTCGGAGAGGGCGACGGCGGTGCGCTCGGGCAGTGACTGCACCAGCGCCACGGTGGAGGAGAGCAGATAGGGTTGGAAATCCTCATCCTTGTCCCGCAGGCCGATGCCCCAGACGTTCTCGGCCATCGCCGGCTCGACGGGGGTCCCGGCGGCAAAGGCGGTGATGGGGGTGAGCTGCGGCCGCAGCTTCTCCTCGACCCGGATGAATTGCCAGTTGCTGAGGGCATCCTGCCCGAGGTACTCGGCCTGGCCGAACTCGGTGGAGGGCCGGCCGGGGAGGTGCACGCGGAAGTCCTTCAGCTGCGACGGTTGGGCGCGGGGGTTGATGACACCGGGCTGGAGGATGATGGTGCCGGCGTTGTCCACAACGAGGCCGAAGACCACGGATGGCCGGCGGTCGAGCTCGGTCTCAGTGTAGAACTCGACGGCGACGACGGATTTCACCCGTTCCTTCCAGAGGGAGGGCAGGTCGTCCGCGGCGCGCAGCGGGGCGGCCAGCGGGGCGAGCCCGGCCAGGGCGAGGGCGACGGCGAACAGGACAAGGCCGCGGCCCGGAAGGCGGCGGCGGGCGAGGAGGAAGTTCATGGTTTCAGGACGTAGAGGGAAACGAGGCGGTTGCGGCTGGCCTCGACCAGGGTGGGGGCCGGGTGCTTCGCATAGGCTTCATGCAGCAGTTTCGGGATCTCCAGCGAGGTGACGGCCTCCTGGTTGATCTTGGTGATGATGTCACCGCGGGACAGACCGGCGGCGGCAGCCGGAAATCCTGGCTGCACGCCGATGACGATCATGCCGGTGTCGCTGTCGAGCTGGTTTTCGCGCGCGTAGGCGCGGGAGACCTTGCGGACGGTGAGGCCCCATTTTTCAAACGCCCACAGCTCGCCCTGGTGGCTTTCGAGCTTCTCGGTCACCAGGGAATAATCGGTCTTCTGATCGCCGCGCTTGACCGTGAGCTTGACCGTGGCGCCGACCGGTTCGCTCGCGATCACATTCTGGATGGGCGGCAGCTGTTCGGGGAAGCGGCCGTCGACGGCGGAGCCATTGATCGCGAGCAGGATGTCGCCGCCATGCAGGCCGGCCTTGGCCGCCGGCGAACCCGGGTCAATGCTGTTGACGAGCACGCCGGTATTCTGCTTCAGCGAGTAGAAACCCTCGAGGTCCTGGAGCGGGCCGAACACCAGGCCAAGATAACTGCGGATGATGGCGCCATCGCGGGCGAGGCCGGCCGCGACGCGCTTGGCGACGTTGGCCGGGATGGCGAACGCGAGGTTGTCCGCGCCGAGGTAGCCCCGGGAGTTGATGCCGACGACCCGGCCGTCCTCGGTCACCAGGGGCCCGCCGGAGTTGCCGGGATTGATCGCGGCGTCGGTTTGCAGCCAGTTGTTGAACGCCCCGGTTTCGTAGCCATCGACGCCGTCGTCATTGGAGAAAAAGCGGCGGTTGTTGGAGATGATCCCGCGGGTGACTGTGCGCGTCAGGCCGTACGGTGTGCCGACCGCATAGACCGGATCGCCGGGCGAGAGGGCGTCGGAGTCGCCGAGATCGGCGTGGGTGAAGGTGAGGCCGCGGCGCTTGAGCTCGGCGAGGTCGAGGCGCAGCAGGGCGAGGTCGGTCCAGTGATCCCAGCCGACGAGCGTGGCGCTGACGCGTTCCAGGTTGGCCAGGGTGACGGAGACCTGGACGGCGTGGGGGTTGACGACGTGGGCGTTGGTCAGAATGAGACCGTCGTCCGAGAGGATGACGCCGGACCCGATCGCGGCGGAGAAACGCTGGCCTCCCGACTCGAAGGACGTTTCCCGGACATCGATGCGCACCACGGCGTCGAGGAGCCGGGTGAAACCGCGGGAGACGGACGCCCGGGCGGCGGCGGGGACGAGGAGCAGAACCCAGAGCAGGCCCAGGCAGGCGGCGGCCCGGCGGGCCGCGGGGAAGGGAACAGGTCGCATACGGACATGACGGCGCAAGGGAGGCGAAGAAACCAGCCAAAATTCGCGGCGGGGTGGGGCGGCAACCGGCGGACCCTCCGCCCAGAGAGGGTGCGGCGCGCCATTGACGCCCCGGGCGAACCCTTCACAGTGGCGGGTTTCTCCCGATGCCCACCTCCTGCAACGACTACGACTTTCTCCAGATTGAGCCGCACTGGCAGGCCCAGTGGGAGCAGTTGCGGCCATTCCGCGCGGACAACGCCTCCGCCAAGCCCAAATACTACGTGCTCGACATGTTCCCGTATCCTTCGGGCGCGGGACTGCACATCGGCCATCCCGAGGGTTACACCGCGACGGACATCGTGGCGCGCTACAAGCGGGCGAAGGGATTCAACGTGCTCCATCCGATCGGCTGGGACGCGTTCGGCCTGCCCGCGGAGCAGCACGCGGTGAAGACCGGCACGCACCCGGCCGCCAACACCGCTGCGAACATCACCAACTTCAAGCGGCAGATCAAGGCCCTGGGCTTCTCCTACGACTGGGAGCGCGAGCTCGCGACGACCGATCCGGAGTATTTCCGGTGGACGCAGTGGATTTTTCTGCAGTTGTTCCAGCGCGGGCTCGCCTATGTGGACGAGCGTCCGGTGTGGTGGTGCCCGGAACTGCGCACCGTGCTGGCCAACGAGGAGGTGGTGGATGGCAAAAGCGAAGTCGGCGGATTTCCGGTCGAGCGTCGTAACCTGC
The DNA here is from genome assembly GCA_903873805.1 of uncultured Opitutia bacterium. Lineage (GTDB taxonomy): Bacteria > Verrucomicrobiota > Verrucomicrobiia > Opitutales > Opitutaceae > CAIQQB01. The sequence continues at coordinate 18,611 of CAIQQB010000011.1, forward strand.
GGCAATGGGTGCTGCGCATCACCGCGTACGCGGAGCGACTGCTGGCCGACCTCAAAGACGTCGACTGGCCCGAGTCGACGAAGCGGATGCAGGAGGCCTGGATCGGCCGCAGCGAGGGCGCGGAGGTCTTGTTTGAACTGGAGGGCGACGCCCAGGCGCGCGGCCCGCTGAAAGTTTTCACCACGCGGCCGGACACGCTGTTCGGCTGCACCTACATGGTGCTCGCGCCGGAGCATCCGCTGGTCGCAGCGCTGACCACGCCCGCGCAAAAGGCGGAGGTCGAGGCCTACCAGCGGAAGGCCGCCGCCAAGAGCGATCTGGAGCGCACCGATCTCGCCAAGGTGAAATCCGGCGTGTTCAGCGGCGCCTACGCGGTCAATCCGGTCAACGGGGCGCGGGTCCCGGTGTGGATCGCCGACTACGTGGTGATGGGCTACGGCACCGGCGCGATCATGGCCGTGCCGGCGCATGACGAGCGCGACTTCGAGTTTGCGCAGCAGTTCAATTTGGGAATTCGAGCTGTCGTAGGAAGGACTCAACTATTGGCATTCGACATTGTGCCTTCAATGACTCCTCCCGATCACGGGCTTGAGACATTTCACATCACTGTCGATGGCAAACTAAGGTCGGTTAATTGCTATCACAAACATTGTGTTTCGGGCGAAGGTATCGCCGTAAATTCAGGTTTTCTCGATGGCCTTCCCACGGCCGAGGCAAAACAAAAGATCTCTGATTGGCTCGAAGCGAAAGGCCTCGGCAAGAAAACCATCAACTAAAAGCTCCGCGACTGGCTGTTCTCGCGGCAGCGGTACTGGGGCGAGCCGTTTCCGATCGTGTGGGTGAGCGAGGCCGACTATGCCAAGGCGAAGGCCAGCCAATGCGACGGGGGCGTCGCGTTCCCCTTGCCCGCCTCCCCGGTCACGTTCGTGCAGGCGGGCGTCACGCACTACGCGCTGCCGGTGCCGGCGGGCGCGCTGCCGCTTACGCTGCCCGAGGTGCAATCCTATCTGCCGAGCGGCAATGGCGAGAGTCCGCTGGCCAACGTGCCGGAATGGCTGGAGATCTGGTTCAATTTTGCCACGGGCGAAGCCGTGCCCGCCACGCAGCCCCGGCCGGCCGGCGACCGCTGGATGCGCGGCCGTCGCGAAACCAACACGATGCCGCAGTGGGCGGGTTCTTGCTGGTATTACCTGCGCTTTCTCGACCCGCACAACGCCACCGCGTTCGCCTCGCCGGAGGCGCTGCGCTATTGGGGCGTGCCCGACCTTTACGTCGGCGGCGCGGAGCACGCGGTGTTGCACCTGCTCTACGCCCGGTTCTGGCACAAAGTGCTGTTCGACCTCGGCGTTGTCCCGCAGGCGGAGCCGTTCACCAAGCTCTTCCACCAGGGCATCATCCTCGGCGAGGACGGCGAAAAGATGTCCAAGAGCCGGGGCAACGTGGTCAGTCCCGACACGATCATCGCGTCGCACGGCACCGACACGCTGCGGCTCTACCTGATGTTTCTCGGGCCGCTCGAGGCGATGAAGCCCTGGAGCATGCAGCAGATCGAGGGCGTCCACCGCTTTCTGCACAAGGTCTGGCACGAGTGCCTCGGGGCCGACGGGGCCGTGAATCCGAAGATCGCCGCGGATGCCGCCGAAGCGCCGGCGCTGACGAAGCTGTTGCACGAGACGATCAAGAAGGTGGGCGACGACATCGAGGCGCTGCGGTTCAACACCGCCATCTCGCAGATGATGATTTTTGCGAATGCCCTCCAGAAGGCACCGGCCGTCAGCCGGAGCACCGTCCTTGCCTTTCTGCAGGTGCTCGCGCCATTTGCCCCGCATCTGGCCGAGGAACTGTGGGCCCGCCTGGGTCAGTCCGGCTCCATCCAAAAGGCCGCTTGGCCAGTCTACGATGCCAGGCTGCTGGTGGCAACGGAACAAAAGGTGATAGTGCAAATAAATGGCAAGCACCGGGGCGAGCTGATGGTCCCGGTCGGTGCCACCCAAGATGCTGTCTGCGAAAAGGCTTATGGCTTGGAGAAGGTGGCGGCTTTTCTCGCGGGGAAGACGGTTCGACGCAGCATTTTCGTGCCGGGAAAAATCCTAAATATTGTTGTTGAGTAATGCTAGGAAACGCATTTTGGTAGGGTGTTCACCCTAGATAGACGGAGTTGGACAAGACGTCGACAACCGGTGTCACTTCTGCCTGCCTCCGTCTTGGCGGGGTGTGAATAACCATCTATGAATGCCAACATGCGATCACTCCTTCCGTCCGCAACCGGGCTGGCTGTTGCGTTGCTGATGCTCGGCATTGTCGGCGAGGCGCGGGCGGCGGGCAACAAGAAGAATCCAACCAGCAAAATTTACGTCGCCGATCTCACGGGGGTTTCCACCATCGAGGAGGGCGACAAGATTGATGATCTGAATTCCAAATCGGTCTACAATGCCGAGGGCACGGCCATCGAGACCAAGCCGGACGCCACGAACGCTGTCGTGCTCTCCAACGGCACCGGTGTGTTCTTCGAGAAGGACACCCGCCTTGAGGTGCAGAAGTTCATGCAGGAGCCGTTCACGCCCAATCGCAACGACCCCGAGGTCGAGCCATCAATTTCGCAGACCCAGGCGTCGTTGCCGCGCGGCTCGGTCGGCCTCTGCACGTCCAAGCTGGTTGCGGGCAGCAACATGGTTTACAACACCCCGCAGGCCAGCATCGCAATCCGCGGCCGCAAGGTGGTCGTCGAGACCAATGACGGCCAGACCACGGTTTCCCTGCTCGAGGGCGATGTCACGGTGCGCGGCGACCAGGTCAGCGGCGGCGAATCCCTCAAGCCCGGCCAGCAGGCGATCATCACCCGCAAGTCGCCGAATTCTCCGCCGGTCATCACGATCCAACCCATCCCTGCCGCCCAGATGGCCGCGTTGAACGACAAAGTGACGATGGCGTGCATGGCCCGCAACAGCGTGTACTTCGCCCCGGAAAACAAGGTCAATACCGTCGACAGCGTCTTCACCAAGGAGGACGATCCGCCGCAGGAGCTGAAGCCCCATCAAGTGCTGCCGCCATCGGTCAGCCCGTCGATCACCGTCAGCGCGCAGGCGAAGTAAGCCGGCGCGGCGATCTTGCATCATGGAGCATTTTATCAACGGGCGCCGATTGACGGGCCTGCTCGCGGCGCTGGTGCTTACTGCGACCCCCGGGCTGGCGCTGGTGCGCTTCAACGACGGTCGCGACCAGATTTACGTCACCGGTACGGTGGAATACGGCTACAACTCCAACATCTTTGCCCGGCAGGGAGGGCAGGGCGACAGCACCACGACCACCAGCCTCCTGGTGGAATACACGCGTCGGGCGGGTTATATCGGTGTCAATTCCAGCATCGGCTGGGACTTTGGCCGGTTTAGCAAGTTCACCTCGGAGAACTTCGCCGACCCGCACATGGCGGTGGAACTGACGAAGGACATCGGCCGCACCACCGGCTCGCTGACCTTGAACGCCGCCCGCCAGAGCAGCGCCGACGCCGCCGCCAATGTACGCACCGTCTCCTGGAGTTACAACGCGGGCCTCAACTGGAAGTACCCCGTGATCGAGCGCTACACCCTCTCCGGCGGCTTCGCCTACGGACTGCTGGAGTATATCGGCAACGGCTCGCTGACCAACCTGACCACCTACACGGCCAATGTGGACATGTTTTACGTCTACAACAACGAGCGCGATCTGCTGGGGGGCTACCGCCTGCGGCTCAGCGACACCACGGCCAGCACCAAGGACGTGGACCAGTCGATCAGCGTCGGCGTGTCCGGCCGGGTCATTGACAAGATCAACGGCAGTGTGCGGGTCGGCTGGCAGATCCGCCAGTCCACGACCGTCGGCGGCCCCAATGAGACCTTTCAGGCGCTGACGGCGTCGGCCGACACCAGCTGGGACATCACCAAGCACGCCAAGCTGCTGGGCCACCTCGGCAAGGACTTCACCACGACCGCCACCAACATCAGCACCGATTCCCTCACGGCCGGCATCCAGGGCCAGTATGCGCACGACGCACGGCTCTCCTTTGTCGCCGGCGTGGGCTACGGGCTGAACAAATTTCTCGGCCCGCTCGGTGGCGGCCGTCAGGACCAGAGCCTGTCCTGGAACGCGGGGGTGAACTACTCCTACAACGACCACTTCAAGGTGTCATTGAACTACGACTATTTCATCAACTGGTCGACGCTCGCCGCCTCCAGCTTCGCCCGCCATGGCGTCAATGTGACCGTTTCGTCCCGCTGGTAAGCCCCCATGAAAACACGTTCCCTCCCCCCGTTCCTCCGCCCGTCCGTGCTGCTGCTCGGGCTGGGCCTGCTGGCCACCGCGTTCCGGCTCTTTGCGGCTGCGCCCGCGACGCCCGCATCCGCGACCTCCGCGCCGAAGGCGGTTGCGCCCGCGCCCGCGGCTTCGGCTCCGGTGGCGAAACCGGCTCCGGTGCCGGCCCCGGCCGCCCCCATCGCCCCGCCGGCCAACGAGGCGATCGCCTACAACATCACCATCACCGACCTGTTGCGGATCGACGTTTTCCAGGAGGACGACCTCAAGAGCACCGCCCGCGTGACCTCCAAGGGCAGCGTCAACCTGCCGCTGGTGGGCGAGGTCATCGTCGCCGGCATGCCGGTGGACGAGGCCCAGAAAGCGATCGAAAAGGCGTATCAGGTTGGCCGATACCTGCGCAGCCCCCAGGTCACGATCAACATTGAGCAGTACGCCCCCCGCCAGGTCTCGATCCAGGGCGAGGTCAAGGCCCCGGGCCGCTATGACCTGCCGATCGAATCGACCCTCACGGTCGTCGAGCTGGTCACCAAGGCCGGCGGCCTGACCGACCTGGCCAAGGGCATCGCCAAGGTCATCCGCTTCAACCGCGAGGGCAAGCAGGAGATCATCGAGATCAACGTGAAGGCCATCATCCAGGGCCGGGATGGCAAGGCCACGGATAACTCGCTGAAGCTGCGCCCGGGCGACAACGTCTACGTCGACCAAAACTGGTTTTAATCCCGCCATGTCCGACTCCTTTGCCAAACAGCCGACTTCCCTGCCACCGGGCGCCAAAGCGCCCGGCAAGGACGATGAGATCATCGAGCGTCGCACGCTCCGCGACTATTACATCATCCTGCGGGAGCGGCTGTGGATCGCCCTGCCGCTGGCGCTCACGGTGGCCCTCGGCCTCGTCTACTACCAGTCGCGGGAGACGCCGATGTACCGCAGCACGGCGACGATGCATTTTGACAAGTCGGTGACGGTGCTCCGGCAGGACAGCAAGGTCTACAATCCGGATGTGGAAAATGAGGTCATGCTCAACACCTATATCAAGATGATCGGCAGCGAAACGCTGCGCAACCAGGTGCGGGCCAGCCTCACGCCGGAGGAGCAGAAGACGCTGCTCAAGCCCTTCGTCAAGGACCTGCCTCCCGGGGCGACGCCGCCATCCGTCGACGTCGCGATGGCCTCGCCCAGCGTGCAGTCGACGCGCAACAACTTCATCATTGAAATCTCCGTCGCCCACCGGGATCGAGACGCCGCCGCGCTGCTGACCAACCGGTACGTGGACCAGTTCATCCAGATGCTGTTGAACAAGGTCGGCACGTCCAACGACGAGGCCCTCGTGTTCCTGAAGAAGCGCGCGGCGGATCTGCAGCAGCAGGCGCAGGATTCGGACAAGAACCTGGCGGACTTCGTGCGCAATAACGACATGATCACCTATGACACCAGCACCAATGTGGTGTCCGCCCGGCTCATGTCCGCCAACACCGACCTGCAGCGGGCGCGGATGGAGCACCGGACAATTCAGGACCAGCTCGCGCTGATCGAGCGTTACCAGGGCGAGAAACGCAATCTGCTCGAGATCAATTTCATTGCCGGATACGGCTCCATTCCCGATCTGCGCAAGCAGCTGGAGGGCCTGCAACGGGACCAGACGCTGCTGGCCGAGCGCTATCTGGAACGCCATCCCCTGATGATCAAGAGCGCCAGCGCCATCGCGGTGGTGCAGGAGCAGCTCGATACCGCGATCAACCTCGCCATCGCCGACCTCAAGACCTCCCTCGAGCGGTCCGCCACCATCGAGCAGAAGCAGCAGGCGGAGTATGACGCCCAGGAGAAGGAACTGCTCCACCTGCGCGATCTCTCCGTTCCGTACAAGGTGCTCGCCGACAAAAAGGAAGCCGACCACAAGAACTTCGTCGAGATCAACGACCGCCTCGCCCAGATCGTGAACGACAAGTATCTGGAGAGCGTGCCCGTCAGCCGGCTGGACTCCGCCCATCCCAGTCCCGAGCCCTACTCGCCCAATCTCAGCAGCATCGTCAAGACCGCCGTCGGCATCGGCGTGCTGGTCTTCTTCGGGGTGGCCGTCGGCCTCAGCTTCGTCGACGACCGCATCAAGAGCGCTTGGGACGTCGAGACCTTCATCGGGGCCAACCTGCTCGGCATCATCCCGGACCTCTCGGGGATCAAGGATGAAGAGAAATACCGCCTGGTGCTGGGCGACCAGCAGGGGGCGGGCGTCGAGCCCTTTCTCGCGATTTACAGCGCGGTGAAGATCCACTCCAAGCTGGATTTCCCCAAGTCGATCCTCATCACCAGCACGATTCCCGGCGAGGGCAAGACCCTCGTTTCCTGCAATCTGGCGGGCAGCTTTGCCCGCCATGGCCGCGCCTCGCTTCTGATCGATTGCGATCTGCGCCGGCCGATGCTCCACCGGCACTACAACAAGGACAACGAAACCGGCCTCATCAAGTGGTTTGAAAACGGCGCCTCCACCGAGGGCGACCTGCTCGCCAATCCGCACCTCGGCATCACCTCGGTCGGCGAAAACCTGTTTCTTCTCACCTCCGGCGGCCGGTCCAAGAGTCCCACCAAGCTGCTCGAGAGTCCGGCCTTTGCCCAGCTGCTGGAGCGCTTCAAGCAGCACTTCGAACTCGTCGTCATCGACTCGCCGCCGATGGGTGCGGTCACCGATGCGCTGCTGATCGCCGAGCGGGTGGACGAGGTCATTTACGTCTGCCGTTTCAACCGCGCTTACCGCAAGCACATCCGCCTGTACATCAAGGCGCTGCGCAGCGGCAAAAACGAGGTGCTGGGGCTCGTGCTCAACGGCCTGTCCCCGCGGCGGATCGAGTATTACTCGAATTACCGCTACTACCGCAGTTACAAAAAATACTACGGTTCGCAGAGCTGACGGGCCGGTGGCGTTCGCCGGCGGATGCCGGCAGATCGCCTCATCCTGCCGGCGGCAATGATCCGAGCGTCTGCCGGGCGGGGGTGTCTTGGAATTCCGGCTGCCACGGCACGGTGGCGGTCGGATCATCCGGATCAAACGCCGCCACGGCGCTGAGCAGACCGAGCCAGGCCGGCGGCAGATTTTCCACGCGGACGTGTTCGGCAAAGTCCAGGCCCCGTGCCGCCGCCCAGGCACCGGTGTCCAGCGCGAGCACCTTCAGGCCGAGCGCTTCGCCGAGGGCGGTGACAGCCCAGGACTGTCCGTCGCCGAGCCCGCTGCAGACCAGCCGAACAGGCCGCTTGGGCAATCCGGCGAGAGCCGGCTTGAGCTGGTTGGCGAGGGGCTGGACCAGCTTGGCGGCCAGTTCGGCAAAATCGTAGCCCTGGCCGAAGAGCAGACGGAGGGCGGTGCCCCGCATCCGGAGATCAAGCGCCGCCTGCAGGTTGTCCACCACGGCGCCCAGCCCCGCGGCGACGGTCGCGAATCCGGCCAAGCCCGCGGCCGTGATCACAAAGAGATCTGTGCGGGTTTCCCCCAGGTCGCAGAGCAGCAGCGGCAGGTCGGCGGGCATGGTCCCGATGGTCCCCGCGTATCAACGCTCGCGTAAAACTGACCCACTAACGCTCGTTTAGAACTGACCCACCCCCTGTTGGAGTTGTTGCGGAGGAGGGACGGTGGCAGGACCCCGAGCTGGGCGGAGCGAAGCGAAG
>CAIQQB010000012.1 GCA_903873805.1 uncultured Opitutia bacterium
CTAACATCCTATCGCCCGTAAGTTATGAAATCGTAACCCCGGATTCGTGGGACAGCATTGGGCTTCGCCCCTCCCCCTGCACCCCCTCCCATATTAACTTATTTTACCCGATCCGCTGTCCAACGGACGGGGACCACCTCAGCCCAAATGCCCGCGGCGGGAAATATCAAGGGGCGAAGGGATCGGCACGTTCGCATGTTTCCGATGAGGCCTAATCTGTGAGTGGGCAACCCGGAATGGTGGCGTTCATGTCACATAGCATGACTTAGAGCGGCATCGTGACAGGTTTCATGGTTGGGGTAAAGCGGCTTGCTCTCGGCCATCGGATTCGCAACCCGATCGCAAGCTGTCCGCCCCCCCCCCGACAACGTCCTGCCGCGGTCCAGCAGAATGCCGCCAATCCCGCCGGAATCCGCCCCAAAGTCGGGCCGGTTGGCCCGGACCGCCATCTTGGTTGGGTCGCGCACCGGCACCACTTCAATGCCGCTGGTCCGGCGCTAATTCACGAGCCCCGGTATTTTTCGTTTAAGCGCGCTGCACTTTCGATGACCTGCGCCCGATAAAAATCGGCTAGCTCAGCCATCTCCGCTGCGCCGGTGAGATTGTGCGCATCATCTGCAACGGTGGCGAACAGACGGAAATCTTCGTCCGCCTTAATTTCCAGCCAAACTTGATAGACCTGCATCTGTTGTGCGCCGATGACGGGATCGACTTTTCCAGCGACAATCTGCTGGGCGAGCACTCTCATCTTGCGGCAGCGGGAGCGCCATAGAGCCTCATTCTTCACCGTGGGAGGAATCGCCATCATCTTTCGCAGCCGATCAGCTTTGATCTTCCCCCATCCCACCCGAATATGCCCCTGAAGTCGAGCCAATTGGCCCGGGGATGCCCCAAGTTCGAGGAGAGGGAAAGGGTCCGGCCCCAGCATGATCGCGGGTTCGGCCGGCACCTCCGGCATTGCGGCGGGGGCGGCGGGGGACATGCTAGTGCGATCTTGCCTGACGATCCTCGCGCCATCGCCTACCTGTTCACGACCTTTCCCCAGTCCACGGAGACCTTCCTGCAGCGGGAGATCACGGGAATGCAGGCGCGGGGCGTGCCGTTGCGCCTCTACTCGCTCTGGGGGGGCCGCAATGATTTCAACGGGCAGCCGGTGGTGCTTTTCCCCAAATGGAAGCTCATCGCGCTGCTCTGGATGATTCCGTTCACAGCGCTCCGGCATCCCCGGCTATTCGGCGAACTGATGGGCGGCCTCGTCACCCGGCGGGCGCCTTCGTGGATCAACTTCTGGGAGAACATGCTCGGGGCCGGTTTCGCCTGCCTGTATGCCGGTGAGTTCCGGCGCAATCCGCCGGCGCACATTCATGCCGCCTGGAGCGGTGGGCCGGCGACCGCGGCCTGGCTTCTCTGGCGTCTCAACGGCCAGTGCTTCAGCGCCGGGGCGCATGCCTACGACATCTACGGGCACGGCGGCGACTGGTGGCTGCGCGAAAAGCTCGCGGCGGCCGTGTTCGTCCACACCTCGACCGAGATGGGCCGGCGGACGCTGCGGGAGCGCGGCGTGGCGGCGGACAAGATCCACGTCATCCGCCGCAGCCTCACCACGCTGCCGCCGCTGAAACCGCTGCGTACCGAGCGTTCGCCGTTGCGGCTGCTCTGTGTGGCGAGACTCGTGCCCAAGAAAGGGCTCGACCGCCAGCTGCAGATCTACGCGGCGCTGCAGGCGGCCGGAGTGGCGTTCGAGGCGCGCATCGCGGGCGAGGGACCTCTGCGAGGCGCACTGGCGGCCCAGATTGCCGACCTGGGTTTGCAGGACCGGGTGACGCTGCTGGGCCACCGGCCGCAGAAGGAAATCTGGGAACTGCTGACCTGGGCGGACGCGCTGCTGCACACCGGGGTGGTGGCGGCGGATGGCGACCGCGACGGTCTCCCAAACGTGATTCCGGAGGCCATGAGCGCGGGGGTGGTCGTGGTGACGTCACCGGCGGCGGCCACCACCGAGGCGGTGACGGACGGCGTAACCGGTTTTGTCGCCGCCGTGGAGGAGCCGGCGCAATGGGTGGCGGCGCTCCAAACCGTGGGCCGCGACGACGCGCTCATCGAGCCGGTGCGCACTGCGGCCCGGCGGTGGGTCGAGGAGAATTTCGACGCCGCCCGCAACGCGGAGAAGCTTCACGCGCTGTTCATTCGCAATGGGACTGATACTCCGAAGCTGGCTTCGGCTTGGTTGTAGCCGGGGTCACTGACCCCGGGGATTGAAGGTCGGAATTCCAAGGCACCGGGGTCAGCCGCCGAGGCTGCCGTACTCGTCGCGACCCCGGCTACAGTGGGTCCTCAATACCCCGGGGCTAGCCCCGGGGATGCTGACTGCGGCTCGCCTGTCAGACTGACGAAAACCCAAGCTCCCTGCGCTTAGGCACAGGGCTACATTCCCGAGGTAGCCCGTCGCATGAGCGGCGGGACTTGAGGCACCGCTGCGTCAGGCTAACGCGCGAGCCTCAATCATAAGGCCCAGACGCAACTGGAGCAGTTCCCGGGCACAGTCGGCGCCGGCGGAATCAGCCGAAGAGCTCGTTGGGCTGGAAGAAGCGGGCGAGTTCGAGCTGGGCGTTCTCGTCGCTGTCGGACGCATGCACGACGTTCTTCATCATGTCGGTGCCGAAATCGCCGCGGATGGTGCCCTTGGCGGCTTTGCGGGAGTCGGTCGGGCCGAGCAGGTCGCGGACGCGGGCGACGGCGTTGTCGCCGCTGAGAGCGAGCACGATGACTGGGCGGGAGTGCATGAACTCCTCGATCTCGGGGTAGAACGGCTTGCTGGCGACATGGGCGTAGTGCGCGCGGAGCAGTTCGGGCGAGAGCCGGATCATCTTGCAGCCGATCACGTCAAAGCCGGCCCGGTCGAAGCGATCCAGCACACTGCCGGCAAGGCGTTTTTCCATGCAGTCGGGTTTCAGGATGATGAGGGTTTTGGACATAAACCCTCAGCTTGGCTCCCGGCTGGCCGGAGGGGAAGCCAGAATTTGGCGCTGGGTTGGCGGTCTATGGAGGCTCGCATCATAGCCTGCGAAAACCCAAACTCCCTGCGCTCACGCGTAGGGCTACATTCCGGAGGTCGCCCGCCGCGTGAGCGGCGGGACTGGAGGCACCAGCCACGTCAGACTAAAGCGTGAGCCTCGGTAAACCCACTTTCTCCCACGGTTAAGGTGCCCATGCCAGTCGCCACGAAGGGTGACGTGGCATGGGCCACTTATCCATGTCAGGTTCAGGCAAAAGGGGCGAGAACGCCCAACGCGGCGGACTCAGCGGGCGGGGGCGGCCAGGGCGACGGGGGTGCCGGCCAGGGCGGCGTTGGCGAGCTGCGAGCCGGTGCGGCCGTCGGAGTGAAAGGTGGCGTAAACCACGCCGAGCAGATTCGCGTCGCTGACCGGGGTGCTGTCGGCTGCGGTGTTGTTGTAGCCCTGAGCCTGCCAGCCGCCGGCGGTGGCGGCGACGAGCCGATGGGCGATCGTTTCGCCAAAGTTGTTCCGATAAAGCACCACCATGCCGGCTTGGAGCTTGGACGCGGGAAGCATCTTGACCACCAGCACCGCGCCGTCGCCGAAGTAGGGGAGCATTGACTCGCCCTCGACCCGGACGACCTGGAGGCCGGTCTTGGTGTCGGCGAGCCGGTGGGCGTCGGCCAGCGCGGTGTCGAGCGAGATGCTCGTGCTGGGATTGGCGTTCGCCCCGAAACCGGCGGGCAGGAGGCTGAGGGCGGCGAGCGCGAGGAGCAGGCGGCGGGTGTTGGTCTTCATGGGACCAGCATAGTTCACCGCGCTGTTTTCCGGTATTGAGTGCTCTCCTCAACTTGCCGGTCGCCGTCTGCCCATTCGGAAACCGGGCACCGCCCAGCCGCCCTGGGGAGGAGGCCCCAGTCCGCTGGGGTGTATCCGCAGCCGCTCTGGGGGCTGCCGCCCAGCCCGCCCCGGGGCTACAGCAGTCCGCCGCGGCGGAAACTGAAGTGACCCACGCCGGCGGGGTCCGCGGACGCGGCGCCGAGGATCACATGGTCGAGCAGATCGATTTCCACGGCCCGCGCGGCCTCGCGGAGCTGCCGCGTCACGCGGACATCCGCGCTGCTCGGCGCGGGATCGCCCGAGGGATGGTTGTGGACGCAGATGACGGCGGACGCCGCCTCGCGGATGGCCTCGCGGAAAACTTCGCGCGGGTGCACGAGCGAGTTGCTCGCGGTGCCGGAGGTGACCTCGACGCATTTGAGCAGGCGGTTCTTGCGGTTGAGGCAGAGCACCCAGAATTTTTCGACCTCGAGGCCCTGGGCCAGCGGGACCATGTAGTCGGCGACGGTGTCGGCGCGCTCGAGAATCGGCGCGGTGCCGCGCTCCTCGCGCAGGACACGCCGCGCGATTTCCATCACGGCGAGAAGCTGGAGGGCCTTGACGCGGCCGATGCCCTTGAGTTTGCGAAAGTCCTCCTCGCGCCAGCGGGTCAGGCCGGCGAGCGAACCGGCGTCGGCGATCAGGCGGGTGGCGAGCGAGAGCACGTCGTGGCCGCGGGTGCCGCTGCGCAGCAGCATCGCGAGCAGTTCGGTGTCGCTGAGCATCGCGGGGCCGAGGCGCTGGAGGCGTTCCTGCGGGCGTTCGCCGACGGCAAGCGTCTGCAGTCGGTTGGGGGTTTCCGAGGTCAGGTTCATGGAGCGGAGGTTCCGGGCATCAGACAAGGCGTGCCGGACTGTTTGCTGCGGAAGACACCGGCATCGACTCTGAAGGCGTGGTCGAGCGAGGTCGCGATGACTGGTTGGGCCCAGTCCGACGGGCGGTCTCGCGGCGCGTCCGCGGCGTGAACGATGCCGGTGCCAGCTAGCATGAACACCAGGAGGCAGGTGTTATTTACCACGGATTTCACGGATGGACACGGATGGGATGGGAGGGACGGAAGTTGTCGCACGTCCAAACACGCTTGGGCCTGAAGCAGGAAGCCGCCGGCGAAAATGACCGCAGATTGTGGCTGGAAAATCCGTGTTCATCCGTGTCATCCGTGGTCAAACTGACTTGGACTGGATCGATCAGAGGTTTGTCCGCCTGCCTTCACCAAGCCGCGGCGGCACGGGCGACGGCGGCGGGGTCGGGGGCGCCGTAGAACGCGGTGCCGACCACGAAGGTGTCGGCGCCGGCCGCCCGGCATTCGGGACCGGTGGCGAGATCGATGCCGCCGTCGACCTCGAGTCTGAAGCCGAGGCCCCGGGCGGTGCGCTCACGGTCGATCTCCGCAATTTTCGGCAGCATGTCGCGGCGGAAGGACTGGCCGCCGAATCCGGGTTGGACGGTCATCACCAGCACGAGGTCGACCTGGTCGAGCAGCGGCCGGGCGGCGGCGGCGGGCGTGGCGGGGTTGAGCACGAGACCGCACCGGCAGCCGAGGGCGCGGATGCGCGCGAGGGTGGCCGCGTGGTCGTAGGCGGGCTCGAGATGGATGCTGATCTGGCTGGCCCCGGCCCGGGCGAAGGCCTCGATGTAGCGCTGCGGCTCGTCGAGCATAAGATGCACGTCGAAGAACAGCGCGGAGTTTTTGCGGAGGGCGGCGACGGTTTGCGGGCCGAAGGTGAGGTTGGGCGCAAAATGTCCGTCCATGATGTCGATGTGCACCCACGTCAGACCAAGCGAGGCGGCGAACTTCACCCCGGCCGCGAGGTTGGCGTGGTCACTGGCGAGGATGGACGGCGCGAGGATGGACGGAAGCGGCATGGAGCCCGCAGACTAGGGGGGAACCCGGGCCGGGCTCAATGCTGGAATCCGCCGGAGCCGCGCGGCTCCGCGCCAACCCTCACCACCGGTCCAGCACCGCGGGGGCGGCAGCCTTGGCCAGATCGCCGGCGAGCAGCGGGACGGCCTGGTATTCAGACTGCAGCTGGCCGCTGTCGGTGAAGCTCTCGCGCTCCGCGTGCAGCGGGCGCTGCTCAAACAATTTCCGGCCGGCGGTGTTGTCCTGGAGGGTGGCGGTGGCGTCGAGGGCGAGGCCGAATTTGCGGGCCAGCCCGCTGTCGCCGGGCTGGGTCGTGAGGACGCTGCGCCCGTAGGCGGTCAGGACGACGGTGAGGGTGGCGTCGGCCTCCGCGGGCGAGCTGACGAGGGTCACGCGGCCGTCGCGGAGGAATTCGTCGCGCAGTTGCGCGCTGACGGTGGCGGCGGCTTGGGGCAGGTTGCTGTCGTTCCGCACGGGCGAAATATAGAGCGTATGGAAATCGGGGGCGGCGCCGGTGCCGAGCCGGTAATGGGCGCAGCCGCCCGCGAGCAGACCGGCGGCCAGCCCGGTGACCAAGAGAAGCAAGTTTCGGAACATGCGGGGAAACGCGCTCACGGGGGCGCGTTCAAAACAGCCCGAAGAACCACTTTTTGCGCGGCGGACTGGTATCAGGAGAGGCTGGTGAGCCTGCAGGTGCGGTGGTCCCGGGAGATGCCGAATTCCGGCCAGTTGCTTTGGCCGTAGCCTTGGCCTCGGCGGCGTCGACGGCGGCGAGCTGCTGGCGGGCCTTCGCGGCGACCTTGGAATCGGGGTAGACGGTGATGGCCTCGTTATAGAACACGCGGGCGGCCTTGAAATTGTCGCGCTTGTAGAAATAGAAGTCGGCGATCAGCATTTTGCTTTCGGCCAGGACCTCCTTCATGCTGGCGAGTCCCTTCTCGGCGTCGGCCTGGGCGGGATTCTGGGGAAACAGGATGGAGAAGTCCTCGAAGTCGGTGATGGCCTTGAGGGTGGAGGCCTGGTCGTAATACGGCCCCTCGACCAGACCGGCGAGGGCCTGGGCGCGGCCAAGGTAGGCGTCGGGGGCCAGCATGCTCTGCGGGTAGCTGTCGATCAGGCGATCAAGGGCGTCGATGGCGCTATCGCTGGTGCCGTACTTCTGCTGGCCGCGGACGATGTTCATCAGGGCGAGCGGGGCGTAGTCGCTCTGGGGCGCCTCGGTGATGAGGGTTTCAAAGTACTCGAGGCCCTTGGAACGGTTGGTGAAGCCGGGGATCAGGCCCCAGTAATGGTTCCTGGCGCCGTCAACGAGCTGGTTGGCGATGGTATACTGTTCGCCGATGATCTCGTTGAAATGAGCCGAGTTGGGGTAGAGCGTGATGACCTGCTGGTAGGTGTCGAAGGCGGCGAAATACTGCTGGCGGGACTGGTAGAGCTTGGCGGCCCGGAAGCAGGCCTCGGGGGCGTAATCGGAGCGGGGGTACTTCTTCACGACGCCGAGGTAAAGGGACAGCGCGGTCCCGCGGTCGCCCTTTTCCTCGGCGGAGCGGGCGCGGTTCATGGCGTCGAGGGCGTTGCGGGCTTCGGGCTCCGCGAGGGTGGAGAGCGCGCCGCCCTGGATGATCCAGCCCGTCTGCTGGGACCAGACGAGGTCGGCCCGGAGCGTGGTGCTGGCAAGGAGGAGAACGGCGAGGCAGACGCGGAGCACGGCGGGCACGCGGGCGAGGATGGTGGGCATGGCGGAAGAGATTTACCAGCGAACCAGCGCCGCCCCGTAGGTCAAGCCTGCCCCGAAGGCGACCAGCAGCGTGGTGTCGCCCGCGCGGATGCGCCCGGCGCGGCGCGCCTCGTCGAGGGCGAGCGGGATGGAGGCGGCGGACGTGTTGCCGTAGCGTTCGAGGTTCACGAAAAAGCGGTCGAGCGGGAGTTCGAGATACTGCGCGATCGCCTCGATGATGCGGCGGTTGGCCTGATGGGGGATCACGCAGGCAATCTGATGCGCGGACAGGTGGTGTTGTTCCAAAATATCGCGCACGGCGTCCTCCATTTCGCGGACGGCGACCTTGAACACCTCGCGGCCCTTCATCTCGATCACCGGCTTGGCGCCGGGCCGCACGCAGAGCAGGTCGGTGTTGCCGCCCTCCGCATAGAGTCGGGCGCCCAGCAGCCGGGCGGTGCCGCGCGCCGGGCCGAGTACGACGGCCCCGGCGCCGTCGCCGAAGAGCACGCAGGTCGAGCGGTCCTGCCAGTCAACGATGCCGGAAAACTTCTCCGCCCCGATCACGAGCGCATGCCGGTAACGGCCCGAGCCGAGCATGGCCCAAGCGGTGTCGAGGGCGTAGATGAAGCCGGAGCAGGCGGCGTTGAGGTCGAAGCAGGCCGAGCGGGTGGTCGCGCCGATCTTGCTCTGCACGAGGCAGGCGGTGGCCGGCATGAGCATGTCGGGCGTGGCGGTGGCGACGATGATCAGGTCGATCTCGTCCGCGCTGACGCCCGCATCGGCCAGGGCCGTGCGGGCGGCGGCGGCGGCCATCTCCGAGGTGGTCTCGTGCGCCGCGGCAATGCGGCGTTCGCGGATGCCGGTGCGGGTGAAGATCCACTCGTCGGAGGTGTCGACGCGCTGGGCGAGTTCCGCATTGGTGAGCACCTTCGCGGGCGCGTAGGCGCCGGTCCCGAGGATGGCGATGGCGGGGGAGGACATGGGCGCGGGTGCGGTCAGCCGGCGGCCGGTGCGGCGCAGAGCAGCTCCCGGGCCCGGGCGACATCGGCCTCGATCAGGGCGTTCAGGTCGGTCTTGATCATCTCGCTGGCGTCATGCAGGGCGTTTTTCAGCGCCTGACGGTTGGCCGAGCCGTGGGCCTTGATCAGGTTTCCGCGCAGGCCGAGGAGGGGGGCGCCGCCGTAGCGTTCCGGCTCGATGCGGCCCTTCAGCTGCCGGAAGGCGCCCTGGGAAAGGGCGGCACCGAGCTGGCGGAGCGGGTTGGCGGTGAGGAACGTCTTCATCTCCGTCTTGAAGAATTTGGCGAGCGACTCCCAGCTCTTGAGGCAGATGTTGCCGACGAAGCCATCGCACACGAGGACGTCGATCTCGTCGGTGAACACCTGAAAGCCCTCGACCGGGCCGCGGTAGTTGATGAGGTCGCCGAGCTGCTTGAGCTGCTCGTGGGTTTCGGCGACGAGCGTGTTGCCCTTGCCCTCCTCGGTGCCGATGGTGAGCAGGCCCACGCGAGGGCGGGCGATCCCGAGCTCCAGGCGGCAGTAATGGGTGCCGAGGATGGCGTTGTGGACGAGGTGGCCGGCTTCGGCGGCGGGGTTGGCGCCGGCGTCGATCAGGATGAAGTGGCCGTTGGCGCGGGGGATGACCGGGGCGAGGGCGGCCCGGTCGATGCCGGCCAGGGTGCGGAGTTTGACGATGCCGGCGGCGACGAGGCAACCGGTGTTGCCGCAGCTGACGGCGGCAGCGGCCCGGCCGTCCTTCACCAGCTCGATAGCCCGGAGCATCGAGGAGTCCTTTTTCCGGCGGAGCGCGGCCAGGGGCTTGTCGTCCATCGTGACGACTTCGGAGGCGTGCAGGATCTGCACCGTCTCAAGTCCGCCGAGACCGGCCTGGTCAACCAGCGGCTGGAGCTGTGCCTGGTCCCCGACAAGGGTGACCGGGTTGAGTCCGGGAAATTCGTCCAGCGCGAGCCGGACGGCGGCGACGACCTCGGCCGGCCCCAGGTCTCCGCCCATCGCGTCGACCGCAATGCGCCGGGAATCGCCGGTGGGGGTGCCCATCGCCGGGGTGTTCGGTGGAACAGCGCGGGCGGGGCTCAGACCTCGACGTTGAGCACCTGGCGGCCGCGGTACATGCCGGTCTTGGGATTGACGCGGTGCGGGCGGAAGAGGCTGCCGTCGGTCGGATCCTTGGCGAACTCGGGGGCGATGAAGGCGTTGCCGGCGCGACGGTTGGCGCTGCGGCGCTTGGACTGCTTGCGTTTTGGATTGGCCATGGAAGGGCGGGTTGGGTGTGCGGGAGGTCCGGCGGGCGGACAGTTGCGGCTGGATTAAAGGGTGACGAACTAAAGACCCGCGCCGGGGAGCGTCAAGCGCCATATCGGCGTCTTGCAAGGCCGGTCTGTTTTGCGCAATTCAGGATTGAGAAATGCCCCTCCGCGACCGGGTGCGAACTTCAATCCCATGGGGCCAGCATCTACGGCCAAGCCGAGTTCAATCCGGAAGCCGGACGGGAGATCGGACTTCAAGACAAGCCGCCACTGCCCCTGACCCAAACCCAGTGGCCGGCACAATAGGACTGCAATGCGGCCACGACCAAAGCGAATGCCAGCACTCGCGGCCTGAGGTTGAACCTGACATAGACAATAAAGCCGACTCCCAAGGCCAACAGCGACAAGGCTGATGGCGGACTGGCCAGTGAACTGACGAAGAAACCCTCCTCCCAAAAAAGATGAAAGAGTCGGATCGGAAAGACGAGACTCTTGGTCGCGAGGGAGAATCCGAGGCAGCTGCCGGCCAGGACAACCAGCAGAAAGGAAACCGTCCGGCCCCAGAATGAAAGGGCTCCCGCAATGATCGGCTCCAGCGGATGATGCGGCGGGTTGCTCATGGAACTTGCCCCGGTGCGGCGGGGCAACGGAAGCTGGACGGCGCGCGGAAAGTCCGTCAAGCCTCGTTCCAGCCGACCCAACCCATCCCCACGCGTGCCACCAACCCTTCTGCAAATCATTCTGCTTGGCCTAATTCAGGGCGCAGCCGAGCTGCTGCCCGTTTCCAGTTCGGCCCACGTCATTGTCGCCGAGAAACTCCTGCACCTCGATCCGTCGAGCCCGGAGATGACCTTCCTGCTGGTGATGCTGCACACCGGGACGATGTTTGCGGTAATCGTGTATTTCTGGCGGGCCTGGCGGCGGAGTTTTTTTGCGGATGCGGTGCAGTTCAAGTGGGCGGCGCTGCGGGTCACCGCGGCCACGGTGCTCACGGGGGTGATTTATCTCGGGCTGAAGGAAGTGATTGAAAGGGGCTTCATGCGCGGCAGCGACAAGGCCGAGGTCGAGCAGCTCTTTTCCAACCTCTGGCTGATCGGGGGCGCGCTGGTGGCGGCGGGGCTGATCATCCTGATTTCGGCCCCGCGGCAGAATCGTTCCGATGCGCGGACCGACCTGACGCTGGGCGACGCGGGCTGGATCGGGGCCGTGCAGGGACTTTGTCTGCCTTTCCGCGGCTTCTCCCGGTCGGGAGCGACCATTTCGACCGGATTGTTGCGCGGGGTGGCCAAGCTGCAGGCGGAGGAGTTCAGTTTTGCGCTGGCCGTGGTACTCACCCCGGCGGCGATCGCGCAGGAGCTGCTGCGGTTGCACCGGTCCCATCCCGAGTCCGCCACTCCGGGCAACCTGCTCCATCTCGCCGGACCGGGTCTGGTTGGCATGGTGTGCAGCTTCGCCGCCGGATTGCTGGCGCTGCGCTGGCTGTCGAGCTGGCTGGAGCGGGGCCGCTGGCAACATTTCGGTTTCTACTGCCTGGGTGCCGCCGCCGTGATCTTCATCCTGGCCGCGGGCGGGCTGTGAGCCGGCGCCCCTGGAGGCAAATTTATTTGCGGTGCACGAATCCGGCGGCTGACTGAGTGGCCCATGACCGCACTCACTCCCCTCACCGCCCTGTTGGTCGCGCGCCAGGAGCTGGCCGCGTCCGAGGTGGCGTCCGCCGCCGCGGCGCTGGCCGCGCCCGAGGTGGCCGACGCGGCGAAGGCGGAATTTCTGCTCGCGCTGGCCGACAAAGGCGAGACCGCGGCGGAAGTGGCGGAGTTCGCCCGGGCGTTCCGGGCGCGGGCGGTGGATCCCGGGGTGGGGGAATGGTCGGCCCGGGCGATCGACCTCGTCGGCACGGGGGGCGACCATGCGGGCGGCTTCAACATCTCGAGTCTGGTGACCCTCACGCTCGCGTGCGCGGGCGTGCCGGTGATGAAGCACGGCAACCGCGGGATTACCTCGCTGTGCGGCAGCGCGGACCTGTTCACCGCGCTCGGGGTCGATTTCTCCGCGCCGCCGGAAAAGCTGCAGCGGGCGCTGGCGGAGCTGGGCTACGTGTTCTTTTTCGCGCCGAACTATCATCCGGCCTTCAAGCACATCGGTCCGGTGCGCAAGGCCCTGGCGGCGCAGGGACGCCGCACGGTGTTCAACCTGCTTGGTCCGCTCATCAACCCCGGCCGGCCGGCCCACGCGCTGGTCGGCGTGTTTGCGGCGGACTGGGTTCCGCGGATTGCAGCGGCGTTTGACGTGCTGGGCGCGCCGGCCGGGCTCGTCGGTCACGGCGTGATCGAGCCGGGGCGGGGAATCGACGAGCTGACGACCGCGACGCCCAACCGCGTGCGCGGCTTCGGGCGGCTCGGGGCCGTGGACGGCCAGTGGCGGGCGGAGGATTTCGGGCTGCGACCGGCGGCGTTTGACGAGCTGAAGGGCGGCGACCTCGCGACCAACCTCGGCATTCTCGAGGCCATCCTTGCGGGCAAAGCCCCGGCGGGGCTGGTGGACACCATTGTGCTCAACGCGGCGGTCGCGCTGTGGATCGTCGGTCAGACGCCCGATGTGCGCACGGGCCTGGACCCCGCGCGCGAGCTCCTGCTCGGCGGCGCCGTGCGGGCGAAGATCGCGGCGACACGGGAGTTCTATGCCCGGCCATGAGCGCGGAGCGGCAATTTTTCGGCACGGACGGCGTGCGCGGCCCCTATGGCGGCCCGCTGGTGAACGAGGCGTTTTTTGCGCGCCTGGCGTGCGCGGCCGGAGAATGGGTGAAAGCGCAAAGAGACGGGACGCGGGGGACGGGCAGTCCGGCTGCGCCCGGCTTAAGTGCTGCGGGCAAGCGGGTGCTCATCGGTCGCGACACGCGGTCCTCGGGGGGGCGGCTGACGCAGGCGGTGATCGCGGGGTTGCGCGTGGCGGGGCTGGAGCCGGTTGACCTGGGCGTGCTGCCGACACCGGCAGTGGCGCGCGCGGTGAAAGTGGACGGAGCCCCGCTCGGCGTGGTGATCACGGCGTCGCACAATCCGGCGGGCGACAACGGCATCAAGTTTTTCAAGCGCGGCGGGCTGAAGCTGTCGGACGAGGAGGAGGCGCGGATTGAGGCGCTGTTCGATCAATCCAAGAACAAGCCTTTCACCAAGGTCTTTGGCTCGGAGACCCAGGCCGGATTCCTTTTCAGCGGCTCCAAGAAGGAGCCCGCCAAGGCGCTGGATGTCGTGCCGCCAAGTGAGCAAGCCTTGGCCAAGGCGTGGGAGGACGAGAAGCTGATGGGCCCAATCCGGGACGCGCTCGCCGACACCTCAGCGGCGAGACAGAGTTACATTGCGGCGATGGCGCGACTGCTGCCGACCGGCGTGTTGCGCGGCTGGCACCTGGTCCTCGACGCGGCCAACGGCGCGACGTGGCTGACGAGTCTGACGGTGTTGAGCGAGCTGGGCGCGGAGGTCGTCGAGCTGGGCAACAATCCGGGCGGAGAGAATATCAACCTTGGCTGCGGCAGCGAGCATCCCCAACGAATGGTGGCGCGTGTGCGCTCGACGGGTGCCCGGCTGGGCATCGCGCATGACGGCGACGGAGACCGCTGTGTGCTGTGCGATGAGCTGGGCGAGGTGCTCGATGGCGATGAGATCCTGACCCTGCTTGCGTTGCATGCGCTGCGCGAGGGGCGGTTGGCGGCGGACACGCTGGTGGTGACCGTGCAGAGCAATCTCGGGGTCGATGCCGCGGTGGCGGCGGCGGGCGGCCGGGTGGTGCGGACGCCGGTGGGCGACCGGCATGTGGCCGAGCGGATGCGGGCGGAGGGCGCGACGCTCGGCGGCGAGTCGAGCGGGCACATCATCTGTTCCGACGTGTCGCCGACGGGCGACGGACTGGTGGCCGCGTTGCGCGTGATCCGGGTGATGTTGGCGACGGGTCGGCCGTTGTCGGAGTTGCGGCGGGCCCTCGTGAAATTTCCGCAGGCGACGGCCACCGTCATGGCGCGGGTGAAACCGCCGCTGGAAACGCTGCCCGCGCTGACCGCGGCGATTGCCGGGCTGGAGGCGGAGTTGGGGTCTCGCGGGCGCGTGCTGGCGCGCTGGTCCGGCACCGAGCCGAAGCTGCGGTTGCTGGTGGAGGGACCCGATGCCCAAGTGGTGAAGGAAGGGCTGGCCCGGCTGGTGGCGGCGGCGCGGCAGGACCTGCCGGAGCAGCCGGAGCGGGACGGCTGAACCCGGCAACAACTGCAAAAAGTGCTGCTTCTAGCGTTGACCGGCGCTTGTCGGGTGATTTTCATGTTGCTCCCCTATGCCAGAAATCTCCGTTTCCTCGTTAGACCCCCGCGTTCAGAAACAGCTTGAGAACGCGCAAACTGCGCTCCATCGCGGCAACTTCGACTATGTGATCGAGGTTACCACCCAGGTGCTGAAAGCCTCGCCGGCCTGCCTGCCGGTGCGCCGGCTGCAGCGGGCCGCCCAGATGAAGCTCTTCCAGTCCAAAAACAAGCTTTCGACCAAGCTCTTTGGCGGCGTGACCCAGGCCGGATTCCTGTTCAGCGGTTCCAAAAAGGAACCCGGCAAGACCCTGGAGAACGCCGAGAAGCTGCTCGCCTCGGATCCCACCAGCATTCCCGCGCTCAAGCTCCTCGCCGAGGCCGCCGCCGGGATGGACCTGTTGGAGACCGTGGGTTGGGCCTGGGAATGCATCCACGAACTGCATCCCAATGACCGCGACTCCCTTCTCTCCATGGGCGAGGCCTACCTCACGGCCAAGCGGCCCAAGGACGCCCTGCGCGCGGCCGATCTGCTCCTCAAGATTCGTCCGCAGGACGGCGATGCGCTCAACCTCATGCGCAAAGCCTCCATCGCGCAGACCATGAACAAGGGCAACTGGGAGGACCAGGGCTCCTTCCGCGACAAGCTGCGCGACGAAGCCCAGGCCGTCTCGCTCGAACAGGCTTCCAAGATGGTCACCTCCGAGGACATGACTGAGCGCCTGATCAAGGAGGCCCAGGAGCGCCATGAGAAGCAGCCCGACAACCTGAATCATTTTCGCACGATCATCGACGGCTACAAGAAGCTCAACAAGCTCGAGGACGCGATCATCTGGGTGAAGAAAGTCCGCCAGTTGCCCACGGGCGCCGCGGACACGACCTTCGAAAAACTCGAAACCGACCTTCACATCCAGCTGCTGGAGAAGCGGATCAAGGATCTGGAGACCGCGCTGGCAGCGGCCCCCGGCGATGCCGAGGCCAAGACCAACCTCGACACCGCCCGGGCCGAACTCGCGAAGTTCCGCATCACTGACGCCAAGGGCTATGTGGAGCGCTATCCCAATGATTTTGGCGCGCGCTTTACGCTCGCCCAGCTCTATTTCGATTTGCACGACTACCAGAACGCGATCGCCAACTTCCAGTACGCCCAGAAGAATCCGAAGGTGCGGGTCGCTGCCCTCTCCGGCATGGGGCGCGCGCTCAAGGCCCGCAAGATGTTCGATCTGGCCGTGGCCCAGTTTCAGAGCGCCAAGAGCGAAATCACCGCCATGGACGACAACAAGAAAGAGGTTATCTACGAGCTGGCGGACTGCTTCGAGAAGATGGGCAAGAAGGAAGAGGCCATCGCGGAGTACAAGATCATCTATGCCGATGACATCGGCTACCGCGACGTGTCGGACAAGATCAACGCCTTCTACGCCGGCTGATCCGCCGGCGCGGGATCGGGTGGCACCGGCCGTTCGCGGCCGGCCACCCACACGGCGGCGCCGAGCAACGCAAAACTGAGGCCGAGCCGCGTCAGGTTGGCCTTTTCCCCGAAGCACAGCAGGGAGGCGGCCACCCCCAGCGGCACCTTGGCATTGTTAAACACCGCTAGGGTGCCCGCGTTGACACGGGTGGCCCCGAGGTTCCAACCGTAAAAACCGAGACCCGAGGCCACGGTGCCAAGCACCAGCAGCCAGAGCATCTGCCGGTCGGTGGGATGAAAGCCGCCCCAGTCGGTGCCAAAGCTGGATACCGCGGCGGTCACCGCGATCCCGCCGAGATAGAGCCAGGCAAACACCGCGGCGTCCGTCATCCCCGGGGGCAGTCCAGGCCGGGTCCGCCGGTAGGCCACCTGTCCGGCCGCAAAGCAGAGATTGGACAGCTGCATCAGCAGAAATCCAACCATGATGGCATCACCCTCGCTGCTGGCCCGGCGCCAGACGAGTACGCCGGCACCGAGCACGGCCATCACGGCAGCCAGGACGTGCCGCGGACGGAACCGGTTGTCGATGGCGGAGTCCAGCAGCACCACGTATACGGGCGTGAGGATGGTGGCCAAAGCTATCTCGTAGGCCTGGAGGTAGGCGAAGGCCCGGAGGTAGAGCACATACATCACGCCAAACTGGAGGGCGCCGACGGCCACCAGCCAGAGGGCCCCGGTGCGCGGCAGGGCGCGGGGCCGCCAGGCGGGCAGCAGCACAGCCGCAGCCAGGACCAGACGTACGACGCCGACCGCTGCGGGCGCCAGATTCGGCAGTTCGTGCTTGATGATCCCGAAGGAAAACGCCCAGACAACAGAGACGGCGAGAAGGTCGAGCATGGGTGAGCGGAGGGGGATGGCAGCTAGACCCGGAAGGCGGTCCCGAGTTTTTTCCCGAGCAGCACCGACATACCCCCGAGGGTCAGGGCAAGAAACACCATTGCCCAGACCCCGAGGGCGCTGGCGATGAACTTGCCGTCGCCGAGGAGGCCGAACAGCTCCAAGATCGCCTTGGTGATCGGGTAGTAGGCCTGCTTCTGCGCGAGGATAAGCGAATCGGAGACTTCGAGCATCGCGAAAGCAAAGGCGAGCAAGCCGCCGGCAATGAGGTTGGCCGCGATGAGCGGCAGCGTAATTTTGATCAGGGAGCGGAAGGGCGGGCAGCCCAGGTTCTGGGCCGCCTCCTCGAGGGTGACGCTTGTCTGCTGGAAGCCGGCCACCGCCGTCCGCACCACATAGGGCAGCCGGCGCACGGCGTAGGCGATGACGAGCAGGATGGTGGGGTTTTGCACCGGGTTCAGAAACGAAAAGGTCCGTCCTTCCTGGCTCATCGCCAGATAGCCGAAGGCCAGCACCAAGCCCGGCACCGCCAGCGGGAGCATGGTCAGGAAGTCGAGGACCTGGCGGCCGGGCAGCCGGGAACGGACGATGACGTGCGCGATGGCGACGCCAAACACCAGATCGGCGACGGTCGAGAGGCTGGCAAATTTCAGGCTGTTCGCGATGGCGGGCACGGTCAGGTCGTGGCCGAGGGCCGCCGAGAAATTGCCGAGGGTGTAGCTGGCGGGGAGGACGGTTCCATACCAGTCGCCGGAAAAGGCCACCAGGATCACGCCGAGGTGCGGCAATATCGCACAACCGGTCACGCCGGCCAGCAGCAGCGTGCAGAGCCAGGCGCGGGCCGGCGGCAGCGTCCGCGCCCCCCCGGTGGCGGCGGACTTGCCGGAGAGCACCGGCGGCGGGCGGCCGAAGACGCCGCGGCCGACGGCGTAGAGCAGGACGGTGAAGGCCAGCATGACGGCGACGAGGGCGAACGGCGCGGGGTTACCGCCGATTTCCTTCAGCCGGTCGTAGATCTGGACGGAGGCGACCCGCGGATAGTCGAAGATCAGCGGCACCCCCAGCTCGGTGAACGCCCAGATGAACACGATCGTGCCGCCGGCGAAGAGGCCGGGGCGGATGAGCGGCAGGGTGATCCGGAAGAAGCGTCGGCCCGGGGTGCAGCCCAAGTTCTGCGCGGCCTCCTCCATCGCCGGGTCGAGGTTGCCGAGCGCCGCGGCGGTGTTGAGATAGATGATGGGATAGAGCGCGAGCGCCTGGACGATCGCGATGCCGGCGAAGGGGTGGACGGCGAACCAGTCGTGGGTCCAGCCCGCCGGCCGCAACCCGAGCGCGACGACGGCGGCGTTGAAGGCGCCGGTCTGACCAAAGATCTGCTTGAGGCCGATGGCCCCGACAAACGGCGGCAGCACCATCGGCACGAGCACCAGCGCGCCCAGCAGTCCCTTGCCCGGAAAAACAAACCGGTCGGTGACAAACGCCAGCGGCACCCCGATCAGCAGGGCGAGCCCTGTCGTGGTGCCGGCCAGCAGCAGCGAGTTCTCCAGCCCGCCACGGTAGAGCGGGTCGGCCAGCAGAGCGGCCACATAGGCGAAGGTGAACCGGCCGTCGGCATCAAGGAAACCGCCCCGCAGGATCTGCAGGACGGGCCAGAGAAAAAAAACGGCGAAGCAGGCCGCCGTGATCAGAAACACCAGCCGGGCAAACGGGCGCGACATCGGGCGCAGTGTGGTCGCCGGCCGGCGGCGGAGACAAGTCGGAACCGCCGGCGCCCGGACTCATTTGGCCCGCAGCAGCAGCACCGGGACGCTGATGCTGTGCTGGACGCGGATGGCCGTCGTGCCGAAGA
Source organism: uncultured Opitutia bacterium (assembly GCA_903873805.1). Taxonomy (GTDB): domain Bacteria; phylum Verrucomicrobiota; class Verrucomicrobiia; order Opitutales; family Opitutaceae; genus CAIQQB01. The sequence goes on from CAIQQB010000012.1 coordinate 18,159, forward strand.
CGAGGTCGGCCATGAAGGTGTGGCCGTGGGTGCTCATCGCCACCAGGTCGCAGCCGTGCCGGTTCACCCAGGCGACGATTTCGTGGACCGGCTCGCCATAGGCCAGCTCGACCTCCGCCGCGATCCCCGCCGCGGCATACTCGGCCTGCACACTTTCCAAGTACCGGCGGCTGTCGGTCACCTGCCGGTCCGAGGCATTGGGGCCGTAATATTTGGCCGAGGCACTGGTGACGACATGGAGCAGCACGACGCGGCTCTGCCGTAGCGCCGCCAGCTCCTTGATGTGGTCGATGATGGCGCGGTCGGTCGGGGTGCCGTCGAGGGTGACGAGGATGTCGTGGTACATGGGATGACTTGCAGGGTTAGCCGCCGCGGATGATGCGCCAGGCGTCACGCAGGGACTCCGGCAGACTGTAGAGGGCCATGGCGGTGATCAATACCGCGCTGCCCCAGCCGAAAACGGTCAGGAACCAGCCGTTGGCCCACCGCCCCATGAGCCGGCGCGAAGAGGTGAAATGGAGCAGGGGAAACATGGCGAACGGCAGCAGGAGGCAGAGGATGACCTGGCTGAGGTTGACGAGGTCGGTGACGCCGCCGTTGCCGCGGATGCTGATGATCCAGATGGCCGGGACGACCGCGAGGGTGCGGGAGATCATCCGGCGGACCCAGGGGCGGATGCGCCAGCTCATGAATCCTTCCATCACCACCTGACCGGCCAGGGTGCCGGTGATGGTGCTGCTCTGCCCGCTGGCGAGCAGCGCGATGGCGAAGAGCGTGCTCGCCAGCGTGGTGCCAAGCAGCGGGGCGAGGGTGAGGTGCGCGATGCGGATCCAGTCACTGTCGGGGCTGAACGGCACGACCTGGCCACCCGCGACCGTCACACTTTGCTTCCCATAGAACACCAACGCCGCCAGCACGAGGATCGCGGCGTTGACGAAGAAGGCGACGGTCAGCGCGACGGTGGAGTCGAAAGTGTTGTAGCGGATGGCGGTGCGGACGGAGGCCTCGTCGGTCTTGAGCTGTCGTGTCTGCACGAGGGCGGAGTGGAGGAACAGGTTGTGGGGCATGACCGTGGCCCCGATCATGCCAATGGCCACCACGATCATTCCCTCGGCGCGGAGGTTGGGCTGCGCCAGCGCCCGGCCCATGTCGAACAAATCGGGCTGCAACTGCGGCAGGACGAAGATCTCAATGGCGTAACAAACCCCGATGGTGACGACCAGCACCGCGACCAGCGCCTCGATGATCCGCATGCCGAAGCCCATCAGGGCGAGGAGCAAGAGCACGTCCAGGGCGGTGATGAGGACCGCCCAGGTCATCGGAATGTGGAAAAGCAGGTTGAGCGCGACGGCGCTGCCGAGCGACTCGGCGAGGTCGGTCGCGGCGATGGCAATCTCCATCGCGATCCAATTCGGCCAGCGCGTCCAGCGGGGGTAGAAGTCGCGGCAGCACTGGGCGAGGTCCCGACCGGTGACCAGGCCGAGGCGGGCGGCGATCACCTGGAGCACGAGGGCCATGGCACTGGCCGCCGCCACGACCCAGAGCAGACCGTATTTGAATTGGGCCCCCCCGGCGAGATCCGTGCCCCAGTTGCCCGGATCCATGTAGCCGACGCTCACGAGGAGGGCCGGACCGGCGAAGGCCCGCCACTGCCGCCAGAAACCCGCCTGCGCGGGCGGCACCGGCACCGTGCCGTGCACGCCTTCCAGCGACCGGCGGCGCTCCGCCGGCGGAGGCCCCGGATTATTTTGCCTCGTCTCCATGTTGTAGCAATGGCTACAATATATTGCCGGCTTGTCAACCGGCGAATCCCTTTTTAGCTGATCGGGCATGAGTTCAACCGCGTCTGCGCCGGCCAAGCCCCGTCCCGCCCCGCCCAGGGTCAGCCTGCTGCGCACCAGGAAGGAGCATGCGCAGGAGACCGCCCAGGATTATGTCGAGATGATTGGCGAACTCATCGCCACCACGGGCGAGGCGCGGGTCACCGACCTGGCCCGCCGCCTCGGCGTCACGCATGTCACGGTCAACCGCACCATCCAGCGCCTCCGCCGCCGGGGGCTGGTCACGGCGCTGCCCTACCGGTCGATTTTTCTCACCGATGCCGGGCGCCAGCTCTCGGAGGAGTCCCGCTTCCGGCATCAGGTGGTGGCGGATTTTCTCAAGTCCCTCGGTGTGCCCGCCGCCGTCGCCTATGCGGACGCCGAGGGCATGGAGCACCACGTCAGCCGCGAGACACTCGAGGCCTTTGCCAAGCATCTCCGGCCCGGCCGTGACCGGGCCGGTTGACAAACAACCCCGGGGACCCTTTGGCTCCGGCTGAACCATCCGCATGTCCGCCGCTTCCGAGCCGCCCGCCGACCGCGCGCCCATCGACCAGACCACGCTGCTGATGTCGGCGAAGCTGCGGCTGGCGCCCGAGCTGCTGGTGGTGCAGGTCCGGCCCGACCGGCTGATGGTGAAATATCTCCCCGGCCGCCGTTATCTGGTGGCCACTGCGCCCCAATGGAAGGCGCTCGTGACGTTCGCCGAGGGCCGCACCGTGCCCGATGTGCTGACGCAGCTCATCTCCGAGCGCCGCAGTCCCCCCCTCCGGGAATTTTACGAGCTGGTGCTCAAGGCCTGTCGCCACGGTATCCTGCAAGCCGACGGCCTGCCGCTGCCGGAACCCGATCCGCCGGTTCAATGGCGCGCCCGCGCCCGGGGCCGCGCCGCCCGCTGGCTCGCCCTCCTCGCCATGGCCGCCGCAATTGTGACCCTGCTCATCCGGCCGCTGGAGATGCCGGAGAACGCCGGGCAGCTGGTGCTCGGTTGGCTGCTGACCTGCGCCGCCACCAGCGCGGGCTATGCACTCGCGGCCTGCCTGGTGCGCGGGGCCGATGCCGAGATCTACGCCCCGACCTTCGCCTGGCGCACCCTCGCCCCGCATTTCCGGGCCGATCTCGAGGATGTGGCCATGGGCGGCCGGGAGGCCGAGATCGACACCGCGCTGATGCGCCTCGCACCACAGTTTGTCTTCGCCGCCGTGGCTGCCCTGCACAGCCCGGGGCTGCTGTTTCCGCTGCTCTGCGGGGTGCTGTATCACATCTCGCCGCTCTGGCCGTCCCCCATGCTCAGCCTGCTCCGGGCGCTCTACCGGGATCCGCAGCTGACGACCACCTATGATTTTCTTTTCGCCCAGAACCGTCTGTTTTCCGTGCTGCTGCGCTCCCGGCTCCGGTTTGCCGACCGCAAGTTCCTGCTCGTCTGCGCCGGCTACACCCTGGTCTGGTTGTTCCTCGTCTGTCTGGCCGGGGGCGCCCTACTGCATGTGAACGCCTTCACGCTGGTGCACCGTTTCCAGGCGGCCCGGGGCCTGCATTTCACCGCCCTGACCCTGCTCGTGACCTTTGGTGCCATGGTGCTGTCCACCGCCGGGGTGCTGGGCTGGATCGGCTTCCGCCACCTCCGGGGCTGGCTGCGGGATCGCGCCGAACGCCGCCGGCGCCCCGACCCGGCCGAGATCTCGCCCGCCACAATTTCCGCGCAACTCGCCGGGACCTTTCTCTTCAGCCGGCTCCCGCCGGCGGAACTCGCGGCGTTGGTCGCCGTCATCCGGCCCGAGTCGCACCCGGCGGGCGCCACCGTGATCCGCGAGGGCGACCCCGGCGACCGTCTCTATGTGGTCTTTTCCGGCCGGGTCGAGGTCGTGCAGGAGCTGACCGTCGGCCGGCCCGAACCGGTCGCCGTGCTTCAGCCGGGTGACGTCTTCGGGGAGATCTCCCTGCTCCACGGCGTCCCGCGCACGCGCACGGTGCGCTGCGCCACACCGGCCGTGCTGCTGGCGCTGACCAAGGAGGACTTCACCAGCTTGGTACTGTCCCGTCTGTCCCGGGAGTTCATCGCCGACGCCGTGCAGAAGGTCGGTTTTCTCCATCGCATTCCCCTCGCGCGCACTTGGAGCCCATACGCGCTGGCGTCCTTTGCGGAGCGTTCCAGTTTTCAGAACTTCAAGGCGGACGAGATCGTGGTGCGCGATGGCTCGGACAACAGCTTCTTCTACCTGATCTACGAGGGGGAACTGGCGGTGCTGAAGGGGGAGCGCGAGGTCGCCCGGCTCGGCCCCGGCGAATTCTTCGGCGAAATCAGTCTCCTGCAGAACAGCGTGGCCACGGCCGGCATCGTCGCCCGCCGTCCTAGCCGCTGCCTCGCCATTGTGAAACGGGAGTTTCTCCAGTTCATGGCCCACGATTTCCTCATCGGGTTGCAGTTTGAGGACATTACCACCAAGCGCCTCGGCCGCGCCCTGTTTCCCCTCAAGGGCAAGTCCATCGAGGAGGGTTACAACTGACTGCTCCGCCGGCCCCGGCCGGCGCCCGAGATTCCGCGCCGTGCGCATCATCGACGCCCACGTCCACCTCTACCCGCCGGAAGTGAACGCCGATCCGGCCGGCTGGGCGGCGGCGCACCGGGAGCCGCACTGGGCGGCGCTCAGCGCCCGCCGCCGGCGCGACGGCCGGCCGGTGCAGGGCTTCCCCTCGCTGGCCGAACTGCTGCGCACCCTCGACGCCGCCGGGATCGAGCGGGCGGTGCTGCAGGGCTGGTATTGGGAAAACCACGACAACTGCGTCCGCCAGAACCGGTTTTATGCCGAATGCGTGCGGGCCCACCCCGACCGGCTGGCGGCGTTTGCCACGCTGCATCCCGCGGCCGGGGCCGCGGCGCTGGACGAGGTGCGGCGGGCGCACGGCGAGGGCCTGCGCGGTCTCGGCGAACTCTCGCCGCACTCCCAGCACTTCGCACCCGACGATCCGGGGTGGGGCGCGGTGCTCGCGCTGGCGGCGGACCTCCGCCTGCCCGTCAACCTCCACGTCACCGACCCGTCGTCGCGGCCGTATCCGGGCCGGGTCGAAACGCCGCTGGCGGACTTCGCCCGGCTCGCGCGGGCGCACCCGCGCGTGACGTTCATTCTTGCCCACTGGGGCGGCGGGCTGCCGCTGGCGGAGCTGCCCAACGTGCTGGTGGATACGGCGGCCTCGCCGCTGCTTTACGGGACGGAAGTCTGGTCGCGAATTGGCCGGGAGGTGCCGGCGGATCGCGTGTTGTTCGGTTCGGACTACCCGCTCGAGCTTTACGCGCGGACGCAGCCCGGGGCCGGGTTGGGTCCGCTGGTGGAGGAGGCGCGGGTCGAGGTGCCCAACGCTGACGTGCGCGCCGCCCTGTATGCGGGTAACATCCAGAGACTGCTCGGCTGGCCGTGAGGACGGCGCCGCCCGCCGGCCCCGAGAGCTCCCACTAGGATTGCGCGCCCGATTGGTTCGCCCCGCCAGCCTCGTTTCCCACTAACATGTCAACTATTAGTTGACATGTTAGTGGGGGCGGGACGGGTTAAGTCAGGCACGCTCGGATGGTTTCGTCGGTGAGATGGTTGACCGGGGACGAGGCGGGCAGGGTGGCACCGACCTGCCCGAGACTGAGCGGGCGATTGCGCGCGGGCCCAGGCCGATGGGCACACGTTGCAGCGGCCGGCGACCGAGCGGCGGCAATATTCGCTTGGCCTGCCCGCCGCGCCGCCGCATGAAGGACGCCCCATGAATCCGGAAACCCGCCTCGCCGAACTCGGCCTCAAACTCCCCGCCGCCCCCGCCGCCGCCGGCAACTACCTCCCGGTGGTGCGTACCGGCCGGCTGCTCTTTTGCGCCGGCACCATCTGCGCGCTCGACGGCCAGATGACCCACACGGGTCAGGTCGGCCGCGAACAGACCGTGCAGTCCGGCTACGAGTCGGCGCGCATCTGCGTTTTGAATGCGCTGGCCAACATCCGCGCCGCCACCGGCTCACTCGATCGGGTGGAACGCATTGTGATGCTCAACGGGTTCGTCAACGCCCTCGCTGGTTTCGCCGACAGCCCGGCGGTGATCAATGGCGCCAGCGACCTGCTGGTCGCGGTTTTCGGCGAGGCCGGCAAACACGCTCGCGCCGCCGTCGCCGTCGCCGGCCTGCCGAGAAACTCCACCACGGAGGTTCAGGTCATCCTGGAGTTGAAGGACTGACTGTGGGCGGGGCGGGCTGATTCCCGGGCCGCGCGCGTGCCCCCAACGCGCGGAGAGTGGCTGTCGGTCAAGCCGTTCCGTTCAGCGCGAGATTGCTATATGCAAATCGCCCTCGACTCCGGACCGGTTTGAGTCGATGTTGACGCTATGGCCAAATCGTCACGCATGACCCTTTGCTCCTTCTGCGGCAAGTCGCAGACAGAGGTGAAGAAGATCATCGCCGGTCCAGGCGTCTACATCTGTGACGCCTGCGTGAGCGTGTGCAAAAACATCATTGACCGGGAAATCAAGGTCCCCGCCGTCGAGACCAAGCTGGCTTTCCGCATCGTCAAACCCGCCGCGCTCCGCAAGTCGCTCGACGACTTCGTCATCGGCCAGGACCACGCAAAGAAGGTGCTGTCGGTCGCGGTCTACAACCATTACAAGCGGCTGATGTTCGACGCCGGCCAGACGCCGACCGGCGGCGCCGAGCTCGCGCCCGAGTTCAACGACGTCGAGGTCGAGAAGAGCAACATCCTGCTCGCCGGCCCCACCGGCTCCGGCAAGACCCTGCTCGCCCGCACCCTCGCACGGATCCTCGACGTGCCGTTCGCGATCTCCGACGCCACGACGCTCACCGAGGCCGGTTATGTCGGCGAGGATGTGGAAAACGTGGTCCTGCGGCTCCTCCAAGCCGCCAACTACGACGTAAAGAAGGCCGAGTGCGGCATCATCTATATCGACGAAATCGACAAGATCGGCCGCAAGACCGAGAACGTTTCCATCACCCGCGACGTCTCGGGCGAGGGCGTGCAGCAGGCCCTGCTCAAGATTCTGGAGGGCACCACCTGCAATGTGCCGCCCCAGGGCGGGCGCAAGCACCCGAATCAGGAATACGTTCAGGTCAACACCTCGAACATCCTCTTCATTTGCGGCGGGGCGTTTGTCGGTCTCGATGCCATCATCCAGCGGCGGCTCGGCCACCGCAGCGTCGGCTTCGTCTCCATCCAGGCCCAGCACGCCAAGGAACTCCGGCCCGAGGCGATGATGAAGTCCATCGCGCCGGAGGACCTTATCCGCTACGGCATGATCCCGGAGTTCATCGGCCGCCTGCCGGTCATCTCGGTGCTCGACCAGTTACAGGTTGCCGACCTCGAAAAGATTTTGCTCAAGACCAAGAACGCGATGGTGAAGCAGTATTCCAAGCTGTTCGCCATGGACGGAGCGCGGCTGCGGCTCACGTCCGACGCCGTGCGGGCCATCGCGCAGAAGGCGATCGAGCTCAAGACGGGCGCCCGGGCGCTGCGCGCGATCATGGAAAATCTCATGCTGGAGGTCATGTACGAGTTGCCGCAGCGCGACGATGTGGTCGAGGTGGTGATTGACGAGGGCGTGGTGGCGGGCCGCCACAAGCCCCGGCTCCGCCGTGCCGGCAAGGGCGAGTCCGCCCAGGACGCCGCCTGAGGCGGGCCACGGACAGCTGGAATGTAGGGGCGCAGTCTTGCTGCGCCCTTTAACTTTACCGTAGCGGCGAGCGCCAAGCAAGTCGTGCCCGGGTTAACGGAAGAAGCCAGAAAAGATGAACCGCTTATCTTCGCTAATCAGCGCTAATCTTAAATTGGTGATGGGATTGAATGAGCGCAGATCAGCGAAGATTAGCGGTTCACCTTTCTGCAATTTCGTGATCAAGCCGTTCCGGCGCGGTGGAGGCAGCAGGGCTGGTTGTCGAAGTTGAGCGAACGACCGGCCTCAAACTTTGGTCTTCGCCTCAGTCGCCAGCGGCAGGAGGCGGATCTTGAGATTGCGAAACGAGGCCTCGTAGCCATGGTCCTGCAGCAGGATGCGGCCCGCCGGCGCCAGGCCGAAACCCGCCACGGCTTTGTATTTGCTCTCCTGCACATGATGGCGGAATTCGTCGCTGCCGCGGTCAAACGCGAGGACCAGGGCGCCGTTCAGCCAGTGCTCGACGTGGTTGCCGCGGACGACGATGCGGGCGGTATTCCAGGCGCCGGGCGGATTGAATTTCTTGTTGTTGGCGGCTGGATACAGGTCGTAGACCGAGCCGAGGGTCCGGTTGCCGTTGGTGCCGAGCTTGGCGTCGGGGTTGGTGGCGTCGTCGACGAGGTGATATTGCAGGCCGAGGGAGGTGGCCGGTCCCTTCGGCGCAGCAGGGTCCACGAAATACTTGATCCCGCTCTTGGCATTGGGGGCGAGCCGGAAGTCCACCGTCAGCTCGAAGTTGGCGAACGTCTCGACGGTGACGATGTCGCCGCCGCTCGCGCCCTGGACGCCGCCGGCGGCCGGGATGGTGAGCACGCCGTCTTTCATGAGCCAGCCTTGGTCGGGAAAGGTGTCGAGATTGGCTCCGCGCCAGCCGGCGGAAGTTTTGCCGTCCCACAGCAGCCGCCAGCCGACCCGGACCTCGTCGGGCATGAGGGTGTTGGGAGCGGGCGGTTCGGCGGCGCGGACGAGGGTGGTTGCGAGGATTCCGCTGAGCAGGCAAGGTAACCAATGCGAGAGGGCGGGAAATTTCATACGAGGGGCGGACGAGGTGGCGGCAATGCGCAAAGTGCGGGGCGCGGCGTGCTGGAAAAACGGCTGAGAAGATAAACCGCTAATCTTCGCTAATTAGCGCTAATCCTGAATTTGTAACGGGTATTAATTAGCACAGATCAGCGAAGATTAGCGGTTCTCCTTTCTGCGATTTCGTGCTCAAGCCGTGGCGGCGCGGAGGAGGAAGTAGGGCTGGTTGTCGAGGGTGGGGGCGAGGCCGGGGTAGAGCGTCGGCGTGCCCGTGGTGTGCGTGAGCTCGAAATAATACGTCAGCGCGAAATGCGAGTCGGCGTAGTCGGCGGGGATGGTGGCGCGGAAGCCGCCGGCGTCGGCGGTCATCGGGAGCGAGAGCCATGGCTCGGCCTGGTTGGCGTGGCGGTAGTGCAGGAGTGCGGCCTTGAGAAGCGGCGGGCCGGGCAAGGGCGCGAGCGTGAGCGCGACAGGCTCGCGGCGGTGGAAGGCGGCGGGCGCGGTGTGCGTGACGCCGGGCGCGGGGCGTTCGGGTGGGTCGGCGAGCACGCTGGCGACGAGCGCGGCGAGTTTTTCCGGCGGGATGCCGGGCATGGTCAGTTGCGGGGCGGGCGTGGATTTTTTCTGCTCCATTGCGGCGATGTCGCGGTCGATGGCGACGAGCCGGTCACCCCAGTTGCCGCGCTGGAACCAGCCGTCGCCGTAGGTCATGTCGGTGACGTAGGTTTTTTTTGTCATGTCGGTGAGCCAGTCCCAAGACGCTCTTGCTTGGTAGTAACATGTGGTCGCAGAGGAGAGTGCCACCGGACTGCCGGTGCGCTCGAATAACGCGAATAGAACAGCCGCACGATATTTTCGCTCAAAGTATCCTCCCAACCCAGCTTGTATCATCACATCGAGTTCGAGTCGGGACCAAGCTGGTTCCGGGTCGCTTTCACCCGCCAACCGCAGAATTTGACGACGGGCGACATCGGCTAACGGATGAAGCGAATAAACTGCATCGAATCCAAGTTGCTTAAGCCACTGCGCGACCTCAACCGGCGTGTATTTGCCGCTGACGGTGCCCTTGAGCAGGTCGTCGGCGTAGTCCTCGACCCGGTAGAAAAGCTGCGGGTCGAGCGGGCTCACGCCGCCGAAGCGTTTGGGATTGGGCGTGTCGGTGTAGGGGTCGGGATGGGAGGCGTCCACGATGGACATGTTCGCCGGCATCTCGGCCCAGAAATTGTTATTCGCCGCTGAGGGAAGATGAGCGGAAGTAATCAAAGGAAGGATACGACTGGCGCTTGCGAGCGCTCTCTCGGCGGCATTACCGGCAGTCTTGTAGTCGTTGCGCAGCTGTCGCTGCCAGACTTCCGGCTGGGTGTCGGGGTTGTAGAGCATGCGGCCCCAGAGGCGGTAGGTGTAGCGGTATTTTTCGAAGTCACCGCCGGGGGCGCGCAGCGAGAGGTCGGCGTAGCCGTCGCGGCCGCCGGGGAGGCCGGAGCCTTTGCGGCCCTTGAAGGAAAGCGGATCGAAAATCTCGTGGCCGAGGCTGCCGCAGAAGCTGCCGGCGCGCGAATAGGCGGCGGCAAACTTCGGGTCGCCCCAGAGCAGCACGCGCTGCGTGCCGGGCCAGATGCGGTGGAGGATGCCGTATTTGCGGTCCTCGGTCAGCAGGTCGCCGTAGCCGTAGCGGAGGAAGCTGCGGGCGCCGGAGCTCTGCGCGAACAGGCCGGTGCCCCGCGGCCGGGTCGGCAGCTCGGTCGGACGGATCGCCGCCTGGTGGTAGGGCAGGCCCATGTGCTCGGCCCAGAATTTCGGCGAGATGTTGACATGCAGGCCGGTGCCGAGCGCGGCATCGATCGTCGGCTGGTCCATGCCTTTCGCGTGCATGTCGATTTCGATCTTCCGACCGCTCCGCACGCAGCCGTCGAAGATGGTTTTCCAGAGGTCGTAGCTGCCCTCGGGCACGCCGCTCTCACCGTGGATGCGGAAGGTGACGCCGGTGATGCCGGGGCATTCCTTGAGGATGATCGCGAGGGCATCGCGCGAGTAGGGCGCCTGCGTCTGTGGCGTGAGGCCGGTGATGACGTGGTTGGCGTTGGGGCTGTTGGTCCACTGGTAGGCGTGCGTCCAGAGGCCGAGCTGGAACTGCAACCCGCGCAGCGCAGCCTCGTCGCTGATGAAACGAAGCATCTCCAGGTTGCGGTCGCGTTCGGCGTCGGGGAGGTTGGTCGCGCGGACGTCGTAGCCGGGCACGGACAGCAGGAAGGGGTAGGCGAAGTAAAGGTAGGTGTCGCGGAGACCGGACGGCGCGTCGTAGCCCAGCCCGAAGGCGAGGTTGAAGCGGTTGAACCGCTGCGTCGCGAGCATCGTGAGGTAGCTGCGCCAGAACTCGCGGTCGTTATACCAGCCCTTGTCCTCGACGTCGCTGACGAACATCCGCATGACGCTGCGGATTTTGTTGGCGGGGGTTTCGACGACTCCATTCGCAGGTTGCAGCGCGGTGAAGGCAGCCGCCGGATCCGCGGCGAGCGCGACGGCATCGGCGATCTCGGTCAGCGCATAGGTTAGTCCACGAGCGTCGCTACCGACGGCAAGCAGCACATCGCGCGAGCCGAGGCGGGCGGGCGCGAGGGCGAGCGCCTCGGGGGCGTCGGGCACGGCCATGCCCGCGTCACGCACGAGGGCAGAGGCGCGGCCGGTGGCGACGATGCAGAGATCGGTGGGGCGCGCCTCGTCGAGGCGGGCGACGACGCGCACATCGAAGCCCTGCTTGACGAGGGTGAGGCGGAGTTGTTCTACCGCCCAGCCTGCTGGCGCTGAACTGGCGATCGGGTCGGCGGGGTCGCGGACAAGGGTGACGCCCTTGCCGAACCCGGACCCGGCGGACGCCGCGAGGCTGGCGCAGCCGGAGAATACATTGCCGACGAGGCAGCCGGCCGTGACGGCTCCGGTCTGGATCAGAAACTTGCGACGGTTCATGCGGGGTGGGGGATGGCCCATCGCAAAGGGATTTTCATTCGGGCGCAATCGTAGAGGAGGGCGGAATTGGGTCGGCAGCGGATTGGAAATGTAGCCGGGGTCTCCGACCCCGGGGATCGGGCTGAAAAACCAATGCACCGGGGGCTGCGACCCAGGCTACACCAAGCTTGATCCCGCGACTCAAACGACAAGTTATCCACCCAGCGGGCCCCAGTCCTTCGGCTTGCGCTCGGCAGGCCAATGGTTTCCAATGGCCGGGCAATCCTGCACCCCCTCCTGGATGAAAAACCCGCCCCGCCTCTTGTTCTCCGCCTTCGTCAGCTTGCTGCTGTTTTCCCGACTCGCCGCGGCAGAATATTTTGTCGCCCCCGACGGCAAGAACACCAATCCCGGTACGCTTGCGGCGCCGTTTGCCACCATCCAGCGCGCCCAGGAGTCCGTCAATCCCGGCGATACCCTTTTCATCCGCGGCGGCACCTACAAGGTGAAGCCCACGGAACTCGCCCGCGTCTCGGGCATCTACGCCTACATCTTTGACCTCAGCAAAAGCGGCACCGAGTCGTCGCCGATCAAATACTGGGCTTACAAGGATGAGAAACCGGTCTTCGACTTTTCCGACGTGAAGCCATCCGGGCTGCGGGTCGTGGCGTTTTTCGTTGGCGGCGACTGGCTCCATCTTCGCGGCTTCGAGGTCACCGGTGTCAAGGTCACGTTGACCAACCACACGCAGTCGGAGAGCTTCGAGAACCAGGGCAACCACAATATCTACGAGCGCCTTGCGATGCACGACTCGATGGCGATCGGGCTGTACCTCATCCGTGGTGGCAACAATCTCATCCTCAATTGCGACGCCTACCGCAACTGGGACAACCTGTCCGAGAACGGCAAGGGCGGCAACACCGACGGCTTTGGCGGCCATCCCCGGAAGGGCGACGCGGGCAATGTTTTTCGGGGCGACCGCTCCTGGTTCAACAGCGACGACGGCTATGACTGCATCAACGCGGGCGAGGCCGTGACCTTTGACCATTGCTGGTCGATGTACAACGGCTTCTCGACCGACTTTCGCAGCCTCGGCGACGGCAACGGCTTCAAGGCCGGCGGCTACGGCGCGGCGGGCCGGGCCACCCCCAATCCGATCCCGCGCCATGTGGTTGAATTCTGCCTCTCGGTCCGCAACAAGGCCAGCGGCTTCTACTCCAACCATCACGCCGGCGGCAGCGACTGGATCAGCAACTCCGCCTTCGGCAACGCCACGAATTTCAACATGCTCTGCGTGCTCGCGGACAACCGGACCAACGTCCCCGGCTACGGCCACTTCATGCGCAACAACCTCGGCTTCCTGGGCCGCAGCGAGCTGGCCAATTTCGACGCCGCCAAGTGCGACGCCAACCACAACTATTTCGACCTCACACCCGCGGTCAACGTGACGGCGGCTGATTTCGTGAGCCTCGATGAGGCGCAGCTCACCGCCTCGCGCAAGCCCGATGGCAGCCTGCCCGACATCACCTTCATGCACCTCGTGAGGGGCAGCCCGCTGATTGATGCCGGGATCGACGCCAAGTTTCCGTTCAAGGGCGCCCGCCCGGACCTCGGCGCCTTCGAGTACCATCCCGCACCGGCGAAATCGGACGCCGCCCCGGCTGCGAAATAATCCGGCCACCCCTTTCTTCCCATGAAAACAAACCTCCGAACCACGCCTCTCATCGTCCTGGCGCTTGCCCTTGCGGCCGGTGCCTCTGCCGCCCAGGCCGCGCTGACGCACCGCTTCAGCTTCACTGAGCCCGCCAAGGACGGGGTGACCAGGGACTTGGTTGGCACGGTCGAAGGCAAGCTGATGGGGTCCGGCGCCACGATTGCCGACGGCAAGCTGGTGCTGAAGAATGACGGTGTGACCGACCGCGACCAGTTCTCCTACCTGGCGTTCTCGGCGTCGCTGCTGCCCAAGGGCGGAACGAGCACCAGTCTCGTCGTGTGGTTCTCCGCGAAGGATCTCGGTGGGTTCGCCCGCGTGATCAACTTTGGCAACAGCGAGGCCGGTGAGGGCAAGGAGTTCATCTACTTCAGCCCGCACACCGGCGACGGCTCCACCCGCGTGGCCATCACCGCCACGGATGCCAGCGGCAAGACTTTCCTCGACTCCGAGGCTTCGGACGACGGCAAGCCGCACATGGTCGCGATCGTGATCGATGGAGCGGAAAAGAAGCTGCACGTTTTCGTCGACGGCAAGGAGCCCAATCCCGCCATCGAGCTGGGCGACAACACCCTCGATAAGGTCAAGTCGGTCGAGAGCTGGCTCGGCAAATCCTCCTTCGCCAACGATGCGGCCTTCAGCGGCCAGATCGACGAACTCCGGGTCTATGACACGGCGCTCGCTGCCGGCGATGTCGTGGCCGCCTTCAAAGCCGGTCCGGACACCCTTCCAACCGGACCGGCGGTGCCGGCGGCTGAAGCGGCCAAGCCCGCTGCTACCGTCGGCAAGCCGGCCGCTGCGCCGGCGGCATCGGCTGCGCCTGCGCCCGCGCCCGCGTCTGCCCAGCCGGTGAAATAATCCCGCAGTCGGTCAGAACGAGGCTAGGTGCCAGTGTCCGCAGAGCGGGCAGCGGTAAGCCTTGCGCTGGCGCGCCACCCCGGCCACGAGTGCGGCGTCAAGGGCGGCGCCTTCGCTGCGATAGCGGCGCTTGCGCGTGCAGCGGTGCCGTTTTTCGTCGGCGGTGGGCTTCTTCATCTGCCGCGCAGCCTTGAATGGATTTGCCCGCCGCAGGCAAGGCAAAGCGCGCGGGCCCCCCGGGAATCATCCTCGCCTTGCCGCCGTCGGTTCCGCTAGCACTGGCCCCATGACCAAACCGTCCGCTTCCAACCCGATCCTGCCCGGCTCTCCCTGTCCCTGCGGCAGCGGCCAGACCTTCGCCGCCTGCTGCGAGCCGTTCCTGCTGGGCCGGGCCACCGCCCCGACCGCCGAGGCTCTGATGCGTTCGCGGTTCACCGCCCATGTGGTGGGCAACTTCGCCTACCTGCACCGGACCTATCTGCCCACCGCCAAGCTGCCCTTTCAGGCGGAGGAAGAGAACGAGGAACTGGACTGGACGCGGCTCGTGGTCCATGCGCATGAGGACGGACCCCGGCCCGACCAGGCCTTCGTGGATTTCTCGGCCTATTTTCAGCACGAGAGCGGCGAACGGGTCCTGCACGAAAAGGCGGAGTTCCAGCGGATCGAGGGCGTGTGGTATTACACCCGCGCGGTCCGCATCGGTCCGGCTCCCGTCAAGTCCGCCCATCCGAAAGTCGGTCGCAACGATCCGTGCCCCTGCGGCAGCGGCAAGAAATTCAAGCAGTGCTGCCTCCGCGTGGCTTGAGCGGGCCGGCGGGGTAGGGCATCACCCCATGCCCGCGTGCGACGGTTCCTGTTAGTCTGACTTGCCGGGGATTTTTCTTCTCGGCTTTCGGGCGTTTTGATTCGCTCGCGAACAACACTCCGGCTGACCCTGCCAATCTCCCCAACCCATGACCCGTTTTGCGCTCCTCCGGAAAGTCTCAGTCCTTGTGTTGCTGGTCGCCGGAATCAACTTACCCGCGCAGGAGCTGAGCTTTCTCGGTGGCCTGATGAACGAGAGCAACCCACGCCAGTCCAGCTACACCTGGCAGGTCGACTACCGGCAGGATCTGTACGAGTATCTCGCCGCCTCGGCCGCCTACCTCAACGAGGGGCATGTGCCGGGGCATCATCGCGACGGCACGGCGTTCGAACTGTGGGGCCGACTGCCCTTTGACCAGGACAGCTTCGCCCTTTCGCTCGGGGTCGGCGCCTATTACTTTTACGACACGCAGCTGCTGCCGGGCGGTGACTCCGCCAACATTCATGGCACCGCACCCATCTTCAGCCTTTCCGGCACCGGCTACCTTTCCGACCGCTGGTTCTACCGGATCATGGTCAACCGCATCAACCCGGCCAACGACATCAAGGTCAACACCGTCGCCGTGGGTGTCGGCTATTGGTTCGGCAAGGGCGGGAAGCCCACCCGGGGCAACCTCGGTGACGCCCCGGACGAACATGGTTATGTGACCGAAAACCAGCTCACCGTCTTTGGCGGCCAGAGCGTGGTGAACACCTTCCTCAGCCAGCAGGCGCGCGCTTACGCCATCGAGTATCGCCGCGGGCTCATGCCTCATCTCGACTGGACCCTTTCCGGCATCTACGAGGGTGCTCCTCAAATCATCCGGCGCAGTGGCGTCGCCACCCAGGTCTGGCCGGTGAACACGTTCTTCAGCGACCGCGTCGCAGTTGGCCTCGGCATCGGCCCTTACTTTTACATCGACAAAAAGCACCCGGTCAGTCCCGCCCAGAAGATTCCTGCGGCTGTCGCGCCGCTGCTGTCGCTGGGTGTTTCCGTGCGCCTCAACGACGACTGGTTTGTCCGCGCGGTCTGGGATCGCGTTACAACCGGGTACAATCGGGACTCCGATATCTTTCTGGTCGGCCTCGGCTACAGCTGGGCCCGCTGAGGTCCCGCGCTTGCGTCGCTTTTGCGTTCTTGGACTTGCGGCCGGACGCCGGCTGGTTTCCTTGCGGCGGTTCCATACACCCCGTCCCGTCAACCCAATCCATCGCCCATGAAACGCACCGCCACTGCCGTCTGGAACGGCTCGCTCAAGGAAGGCCACGGGACGCTGACCGCCCCCGGCGGCGCCCTCCACAGCACGCCCTATTCGTTCGCCTCCCGCTTCGCCACCGGGCCCGGTACCAATCCCGAGGAGCTGATCGCCGCCGCCCACTCCGGCTGTTTTGCCATGGCGTTGTCCGCAGCGCTCGGCGAGGCCGGCTTCAAGCCGGAGCGCCTTGAGGTCACGGCCGAAGTGAGCTTGGACAATGTTCCGCCCCAGGGCTGGACCGTGACGGCATCCCATCTGGTGCTCACGGCGACGATCCCGGGCCTCGACGGGGTGAAATTTGACGAGCTCGCGACCAAGGCGAAGGCCAATTGTCCGATTTCCCGACTGCTCAACGCCACCATCACGCTGACCGCCACCCTGGCGTGACACCAACGGTACTTGGAGCGGGGTCAATTCGGGCTGAATCCGGCCAGCAACTCTGCGTTAACTTCCATACTATTCCAACTCCGCAGCAACCGGGCGGTGAGCTTCAACCTCTTCGCGGTCGATGCCCAGCGCAATCCCACCCCCAGCTGGCCAACCGGATCAACCTCTCCGGCCAGCAGCCGGTGCTGATTCCCTGCAACAGGATCTCGGGCACGCTGCTGGCCGGGCAGCATTATTTTCCCAGTCTGATTTTGCCCGCCGCCCGACAGCCGATCCCACCGGCATTCCCGGCGCAAACGGGCTGGCTTACTTGGAGAACGCAACCAGTTTTACCATCGCCGCCATCCCCGAACCGGAAGCCGAAGCCGCCCTGAATGGGCGGCCCATCTTGGGCGCCGCAGGCTGACGCTGATGCAAGACGCTGCACTGGGCTGCGATCCGAACCAGTGGGAGCTGGGGCAATTCGCGTGGTAAATATGGTTGAGCTTTACCGCGTCCAGCGTTTGCTTCAGCCACCCTGCAGTCAGCATTGCGATCTTGGTTTTCCCGCCCCCCAAAAATGAAAAAGTTATTCTGTGTGCTATGGGCCGTCGTTGGCCTGTCGTCTGTCCTCCCTGAATCGGCGGCGCTGGCGCAGACCACCGCCGCTCCGGCCCGGAATGTCCTGCTGGCGGCCGCCAAGAAACCTGCGGTGCAGAAAGCCCGCGTCATCCATCCGGTTCGTCACCGCCATCCGCGTCTGCGCCGTCGCGTGCGCCGCCTCCGGCGGCACATCCGGGCCTTGCGCCGGCGTCTGCGCCACCTGAAGCACTGATTCCATCCCCCCGACGGCTGAGCCGCGGGTCGGGGATGGGAGGCGGCCTTGCCCGGGCTCGGGCAATCGATTTACCCCATGAAGAGCAGAATATTGCTGGTGTTATTTATTCTTGGTGGCGGCTGGTTCCTCCGCGCGGCCGATCCTGCGCCAGGACTGGCGCTCGGTGACACACCTCCGCCCGTACAGAAGGCCATCCGGGCCCAGATCGGGAAAGGAACGATCACGGCGATTGACAAGGTGTCCGACGACGACGGGACGACCTACGCCGTGCAGGGTAAAAATGCGGCGGGCGTCGAGAAAATTTTCACCCTTGGGGACGACGGGGTGCTCCAAAGCATCGAGGTCACACTCGATGAGACACCCGCGGCCGTGCAGAAAACTATCGGGGAACAGATGGGCAAGAATCAGCTGGCGGGCATCGACAAGACCATCGACGAACGGATCGTCAAATATGCGGTCGAGCTGACTACGCCGGACCGACAGAGCCGCAGCCTGATCATTGCTCCCGACGGGACGCTGGAAAGCCGTGAGGTGGGCCTCGAAGAGGTGCCCGCCGCCGTGCAGGCAGCGATCAAGGCCCAGCTCGGCTCGGCCCGGCTCGACAGCATCGACAAGACATTTGACGCCGACGAAGTCAGCTACGAGGTGATGACCATCACCCGCAGCGGCCAGGAGAGGGGCTTCACGGTCGATGCCTTGGGTAATCTGCAAAGCCTGGATCTGACGCTGGCGGAGACTCCCGTGCTCGTGCAGGCGGCCATCAAGAACCAGATCGGAACCGGCAAGCTGCAGAGCATCGACAAAACCTTCAGCCCCGAAGGCACCACTTTTGATGTGGAAATGACCACCAAGGAAGGCGCTGCCCGCCATTTCAGCGTCTCCCCGGCCGGGCAGCTCGTCAGTGTGGAACTGGCGCTCGACGAAACTTCCCCGGCCATCCAGGCCGCGATCACCAGCGAGGCGGGGCCGGCCAGGATTGAGAGCATCGACAAGAATTTTGAACCCGACGGCATCACCTTTGACATCACCACGGTGGGTCGGGGCGGCCGGGAAAAGGATTTTACGGTTTCAGACAACGGCACGTTGCTCACGCGCGAGGTCTTCTTGGAAAACATTCCGCCCGGCGCGCAAAAAACCATCCGCGAACAGATCGGCAACGGCCACATCATCCGCATTGACCGCTCGACCGAGCGCGAGAGCGGAGTTCTGCCGTTCGTCGTGCAGGGCCGCAAGAACGGCATGCCGTTCAACTTCAGCGTCGGTCCCGGCGGCCGTTTCCTTGGCATGGACAACTGACCGCCCGCCTGGCGGTCAGGAAGCCCCGCCTGTCATCACCTCCGGCTGCGCCGGCGGCACTTTGGTTCGTGCTTCCCCCGCCAACGACCGTGCGCGGATCACCCCGCGGCCTGAATTTCCCTTTGACCGTGCTGCGGTTGCATCTTAAATGGCACGCTGAGCGTTCAGCTCCCCATCCTCCCCATGTCCACGACTCCCACCATCATCTACACCAAGACTGACGAGGCCCCGGCGCTCGCCACCTATTCGCTCCTGCCGATCATCCAGGCTTTCACCAAGCACTCGGGGATCGCGGTGGAGTCCCGGGACATTTCCCTCGCGGGGCGCATCCTCGCCCATTTTCCGGAGGCCCTCACGCCCGCGCAGCGCGTGCCCGACGCCCTCTCCGAGCTCGGCGCCCTCACGCTCCGGCCGGACGCCAACATCATCAAGCTGCCCAACATCAGTGCGTCCGTTCCCCAGCTCAAGGAGGCGATCGCCGAGCTCCAGGCCAAGGGCTGCCGGCTGCCCGATTTTCCCGCCGACCCGAAGACCGACGCCGAAAAGGACGCCCGCACCCGCTACGACAAGGTCAAGGGTTCCGCCGTCAACCCGGTCCTGCGCGAGGGCAACTCCGACCGCCGCGCGCCGAAGGCCGTCAAGGATTACGCCCGCAAGCACCCGCACTCGATGGGCAAATGGTCGCCGGACTCCAAGACCGCCGTTGCGACGATGGGCCACGACGACTTTTTCTCGAACGAGAAATCCGTGACCATCCCCGCGGCCACAACCGTGCGGATCGAGTTCGTGCCGGCCCCGGCCCCCGCCGGCGCCTCGCTGGAGGCGGTCGCGAAGGCCGCTCTGACCGTCGTGCTGAAGGAAAAGACGCCGCTCAAAGCGGGGGAAATCTTTGACGCCACGTTCATGAGCCGGAAGGCCCTCGGTGCCTTCTACGCCCAGCAGATGGCGCGGGCCAAGAAGGAGAACATCCTGTTTTCCCTCCACCTCAAGGCCACGATGATGAAGGTCTCCGACCCCATCATGTTCGGCCTCGCCGTCCGCGTCTTCTTCAAGGACCTCTTCACCAAGCACGCCGCCATTCTCGCCGCCCTTGGCGTGGACCTGAACAACGGCTTCGGCGACCTCGTCGAAAAGATCCAGACGCTGCCTGACGCGCTCCGCGCCACCATTGAGGCCGATATCGCCGCGGTCTTTGCCTCCCGCCCGGCTGTCGCCATGGTCAACTCCGACAAGGGCATCACCAATCTGCACGTCCCCAGCGATGTGATCGTCGACGCCTCCATGCCGGCGATGATCCGCACGTCCGGGCAGATGTGGAACGCCGCCGGCAAGGCGCAGGACGCGCTCTGCGTTATTCCCGACAGCTGTTACGCCGGCGTGTATCAGACCACGATCGATTTCTGCAAGAAGCACGGCGCCTTCGATCCGAAGACCATGGGCAGCGTGCCCAACGTCGGTCTCATGGCCCAGGCGGCCGAGGAGTACGGTTCGCACAACAAGACCTTCCAAGTTCCCGGCGACGGCACTGTGCGGGTGGTCGACGACACCGGCAAGGTTCTGCTGGAGCACCAGGTCGGGGCCGGCGACATCTGGCGGGCCTGCCAGGCCAAGGACGCGCCGATCCAGGACTGGGTTAAGCTCGCCGTCAAACGCGCCCGTCTCTCCCGCACGCCCGCGATTTTCTGGCTGGATGAAAAGCGCGCCCACGACGCCCAGATCATCGCCAAGGTGAAAACTTATCTCGCCCACCACGACACCGCCGGCCTCGATATCAAGATTCTCCCTCCGGCCGCGGCCTGCCTCGCCACGCTCGAGCGCCTCAAGGCCGGGCTGGACACCATTTCCGTCACCGGCAACGTGCTGCGCGACTACCTCACCGACCTCTTCCCGATCCTCGAGGTCGGCACCAGCGCGAAGATGCTGTCCATCGTCCCCCTCATGAACGGCGGCGGCCTGTTCGAGACCGGCGCCGGTGGCTCCGCCCCGAAGCATGTCGAGCAGTTTCTGCAGGAAAACTATCTCCGCTGGGATTCCCTCGGGGAGTTTTTCGCCCTCGCCGCCTCGTTCGAGCACCTCAGCGAAACCTTCAAGCACGCCAAGGCGAAGGTGCTCGCCGACACGCTCGATGCCGCCAATGGCAAGTTCCTCGACCTCGACCGCTCGCCCGGCCGCAAGCTCGGCACGACCGACAACCGCGGCAGCCATTTTTACCTCGCGCTCTATTGGGCGCAGGAGCTCGCCGCCCAGAACTCCGACGCGGAGCTGAAGCGGATCTTCACCCCAATCGCGGAAAAACTTACCGCCAACGAGCCGAAGATCGTGGCCGAGCTCCTGGCCGTCCAGGGCAAGCCGGTGGACATCGGCGGGTACTACCAGCCCGACGACGCCAAGGCCTTCGCCGCCCTCCGCCCGAGCCCGACCTTCAACGCCATCATCGCCGCGCTCTGAGTTTTCGGAGACACGGAGACGTGACAATGGAAAGGTCCGGGGGCGAGACCACAGCAGCGGAACCGGGCACCGGCGTGAAGGAGACGCCGGCACCCTGGTCCTGCATCACCTTCGGTCCGCGCGGGGCGTGGGTCGAAGCTGAATCCTATGACCCGGAACTCGCCGCAAAGCCCGACGCGCACGCCACCTGTCTGCTCTGGGTCCGCCAGGTTGAAACCGAGGCGGGACAGACTTTTCACCAGACCTCACTCCGATTGGAAACGGCCCTCGCCGTTCAGCACCAGTCGCAGTGGCAGCTGAATCTCGATCCGCGATCCCAGCAGCTGACGCTCCACTGGCTGCGGGTCGTCCGCGGAACCCAGGTGATTGACCAGCTGCGCCGCGAACACATGCGCCTGATCCAGCGCGAGAGCCAACTTGAGCGGCTGGTCCTCGACGGCAACTGGACGCTGCTGGTGGTGCTGGAGGATGTGCGGCCGGGTGATGTCATTGAGGCCGCCTACAGCTACACCACGCGTCACCCGATCCGCCCCGAAGGCACGGAAACTCTGTTTCTGGTGCCACCCAACCTGCTGGTCGGACGGTTTCGTCTCAGCGTGCGCTTCGCGGCGTCCCGCGCGGGAATCGCGTGGCGGGCGTCGGCCGACGCCCCGGTCCGGCAGGAGGAGGATTTGCCGGAGGGGTTTCGCCGCTGGAGCTGGGCTGGCAGCCAGCTGGCCCTGCGCGAGCCCGAGCCCAATCATCCCGGCAACTTCCTCGACTACGTTTGGATTCAGGTTTCCGACCTGACGGACTGGCAGCGGCTCGCGGGCCGCATCGAGGAGGTCTGGCGCGCGACTGACGATGGCACCGAGCTGGAGCCGCTGGTCGGTTGCGCCCGGCCCGAAGTGGTGGATGAGGCGGCGGTCCAGCGGGTGGTGCAGCACCTCCAGGACAGCTTCCGCTACCTGAGTGTCGATCTGGAATCCGGCGGCTGGGTGCCGGCGGAGCCGGCGGCGGTCGCGCGCCGGCGCTACGGTGATTGCAAGGACCTCGCCTGGATGGGGGCGGTGCTGTTGCGTCAGTGGGGCGTGGTGGCACGCCCGATCCTCGTGGGATCCGGCTTGCGCGAGCAGGTCGCCCAAATGCTGCCGATGTCCCTCCTTTTCAACCACGCCGTGCTGGAGGTCACCGTGGGGGAAAAGACCCGCTGGTTTGATCTCACGTTGCGCGCGCAGGGCGGGAATTATTCCAGCCAGCCAGTGGGCTGGTTCGGCTGCGGCCTGCCCGTGGCGGCCGCAGCCTCGGCCCTGCAATTGCAGACGGGTGAACGGCTCCCGGGCGTGTATGC
Source organism: uncultured Opitutia bacterium (assembly GCA_903873805.1). Taxonomy (GTDB): domain Bacteria; phylum Verrucomicrobiota; class Verrucomicrobiia; order Opitutales; family Opitutaceae; genus CAIQQB01. Next base: position 40,579 of record CAIQQB010000012.1, read on the forward strand.
AATTCGAGAGACCATTCTGCTCGACAGCCGGCCGGGAGAGTTCTCCACGGTGGAACACCGGCTCTGGACCGAGGGCTGGCAGGCCGAGAACCTCCGGCGCACCCGCCTCGCCCAGGGGGCCGAGGAGTTTGCCGCCGAACGCCTCAAGCAGGCCCAGCGCCGCTACGGCAAGGCCCGGCGCGCCGGGCTCCTGCACTGGCGCGACAACCGGACCCACAACACCTGCGAACTTGTCGAATCCTTTGAGATCAATGATGTTCTCAACCGCGACGAATCCGGGAAGCGGGCGATCTTCGACGTTGCGCCCAACATCATCCTCCAGTCTTTCGCGCTGCCCGAGGACAAACCCCGGCGCGGACCCTGGGACCTGCCCTTTCCCATCGAGGTGCGCCATGAGATCACCGTCATCGCTCGCAGCATGGCCGTCTCCAACCGGCAGCAGCGCAGCTGGGAATGTCCGGAGTTCGAGGCTTCCCTCGACGAGCCGCGGCGGGCCGGTGCCTGGTCGAAGATCGCCCGGTTCACCGTCCTGGTCCCTGCGGTCGCGGCTGACCGGACCCCGGCCTACCGCACCAAGCTGGAGGAGTTTCTCCGCGCCTCGAGCTGGCGCCTTTACATCCCCTGGGGGCAGGCCCGCCGACCGCGCGGCGATGAGTTCGGACTGCTGCCGGTGGCGGATGCCGGCGTGGAGTCCTATGTTCCACCCGCCCGGTCAAAACGGGTCGGGCCCGGCGCCCCATCCGGAGAGTCGATCAAGGAAACGGCGGCGCTGAAGATACACCGGCCCCAGCGCTGGCGTCGGTCCAACCGGACGATTCCGCGTTCGGTCCCGCGCCTGCTTGTGCCGGTGGGAGTGTTTATCCTGCTGCTCCTGGTGCGCGCCTGTTCGCGGATCCCGCTTTAATCCTCTGGCGAGGGCCACCACGGGGCGTTTGCGCTTGGCAGGCGGCGCGCCATCTGAGGCAATCGCCCGATGAACCATCGGACCAAGGCGGAATTTTTCATCCAGGGCATCACGCGCGGCTTCGTTGAGGCCGCGGAGGTGATCGCCTGGAGCGACGAGGTCGTGGTCTCGGCACCCAAGGCCGAGGACTGGATGATTGAGATTTCAAGCTGCGGGCCCGACGACCGCATGGTCATCCTCAGCCACTTGAACACGGTGAAGGGCGTGGCCGATCCGGCCGAGCTCGCCGCCTTGCTCAAGGCCCGTGGCGTCAGCTGATCGTCCATAGCCCGTTCCGGTGAGCGCATTGACCCCAATGCGCTGGATTGAATCTCAAAACCGTAGTTGAAAACACGGATGGCACGGATGCACACGGATGATCAATCCATTGTGGATCTTCTGGTCTTCACCTCACAGGTGAACAGATTATGCGCGATCAATATTTCTCAATCCTCTGTATCCGTGTTATCTGTGTAATCCGTGATTGGGTTGAATGGCCGAGCTAAGATTGAATGCAACGAACCCGTCGAATTGTGACAACGCGCTCCACTCCGGAGTATCAACTCGTCTCCGTTCCCACTAACATGTCAACTAATAGTTGACGTGTTCGTGGGATGCGCGGCATTTGGGATTGGATGCAGAAGGCGTCCGGCCCTTCGCCGAAAAGAATAGGATTCGGGCCGATTCGAGCAGCGCCGCAGGCAATACGGTATCGATGGATGGGGCCTTGTGGGAGCCGCCGTGTTTCCCGCCCCCTGGTCGGGCATCCGGGCAACGTTACAGATTTCAATCTCGCCGCCGGGATTCGCGTTTATCCCGGTGATTCGCGGGCGACTGCTGCCTTGGCCTGGCGGACAGCCCGAAAGAAGCTTCGCCAGCGGCACCCGGGCCCGCTGTGCTCGGTCCCGCTCCTCAATGTCCCGCCTCAATTTCACCCTCGAACGCGAGGCCGCCGGCTCCCGCGCCCGCGCCGCCACCTTCCAGACCCTGCACGGGCCGGTGCAGACGCCCGTGTTCATGCCCGTCGGCACGCAGGCGACCGTCAAGGGCCAGACCATCCACACGCTCAAGGCCACCGGCTCCCGCGTCCTGCTCGCCAACACGTTTCACCTCCTCCTCCGCCCCGGCCCGGAGGTCTTCCGCCGTCTCGGCGGCATCCACCGCTTCATGAACTGGGACGGCCCGGTGCTCACCGACTCGGGCGGCTTCCAGATTTTCTCGCTGCCGGGCTCGCGCCAGATGGACGAGGCGGGCGCCACCTTCCAGAGCTACGTCGACGGCGACGTGCATCTCCTTTCGCCCGAGACGAGCATCGCCATGCAAAAGGCGATCGGCAGCGACATCATGATGGTGCTCGACCAATGCATCGCCTCGACCGCGCCGCATGCCGAGGCGGCCGCGGCCATGGAGCTCACCCACCGCTGGGCCCGGCGCTCGCTCGAAGCGCGCGGCGATTCCCCGCAGGCGCTCTTTGGCATCGTGCAGGGTGCCTGCCACGCCGACCTGCGCCGGAAAAGCGCGGAGTTCCTGCGCGGTCTGCCGTTTGACGGCCTGGCGATCGGCGGCCTGGCCGTCGGCGAAACCGCGGTGCAGCGGCACGAGTTCACCGGCGTGGTCACGGAGCACCTGCTGAAAAATCTCCCGCGCTACCTGATGGGCGTCGGCACGCCCCTCGACATCCTCGAGTCAGTGCACCGCGGCGTGGACATGTTTGACTGCATCATCCCCTCGCAGCTCGCGCAGCGCGGCACGGTCTTCACCTCGCAGGGCAAGCTCCACCTCCGGCGCTCGGTCTACAAATTCTCCGCCGAACCCCTCGACCCCGCCTGCCGCTGCCAGGCCTGCCGGGAGCATTCGCGCGCCTACCTGCACCACCTCGTGAAGGCCGATGAGCTGCTTGGCTGGCACCTCCTCGCGATTCACAACCTCACGTTTTACCACGGCCTGATGCAGGCCATGCGCGCGAGCATCCTGGAGGACGCGTTTCTGCCGTTTTACACCCGCATGCGGACGGAGCTCGCCCGCACCGACGCAGAGAATCCCAATATCACGCCCAAGCCCGCGCGGGTCTTCCGCTTCCCGCGGCTCGGCGACTACGAGATCCACCCCGGGCCCGGCGGCTTCAACAGCGTCCGCCAGATCAGCTCGGGCGAGGTCATGCATTCCGTCAACCGGCCCGAGGACGAGGCGGAGCGCCTCTACATCGGGCAGTCGTTTCTGGCGGCCCGGCTGGCGGCGTCCGGCGGCCCGGCCGACGAGCTGGTGGTGTGGGACGTCGGCCTGGGCGCGGCGACCAACGCGATGGCGGTACTCCGCTGCTTCGAGCGCTGCCGGGCAGAGGCGGGGACCGGCCCGTTGCGCCCCCTGCGGCTGGTGAGCTTCGAATGCGACCTCGATCCGCTGCGGCTCGCCTCCCGCAAGGCGGGCTATTTCCCGCACGTCCGCCACGGCGCGCCGGAGGCGATTCTCAACCAGGGCCACTGGACCCACAGCTCCGGCGGCATGCACTGGGAGCTGGTGCACGGCGATTTCCTGACGCTCTTCGGCACGGCCCGCGCGCCCGACCTGATCTTCTACGACCCGTTTTCCGCCAAGACCGACACCGCGCTCTGGACCGGCGGAACCTTCGCGCGCATCATCGAGGCCTGCGCGCCGAAACCGGCCGAGCTCTACACCTACTCGGCCGCGACGGCGGTGCGCGTGGCGCTGCTCAGCGCGGGCTTCTTCGTCGGCGAAGGCGTCGGCACCGGTCCGAAGGCAGCCACCACGATCGCCTTCACACGGGTGGACGGAGCGCGGGCACACCCGCAGGCCCCGCGCCTGCTGGGCGAGGAATGGCTCACCCGCTGGCGACGGAGCAGCTCGAAGGTTCCTTCCTCGGTTCCGGCGGAGGGCCGGTTGGATTTCGAGCAGCGCATTGAACGCCACCCGCAGTTTGTGCGTTAGAAAGCTGGAGAGAGCGATTCGCTCCTCCAGTCTTCGCGGCCGGCCGCACCGCGCTACGGTTGGCGGCTGGCGAGATAGGCGACGATATCGAGCATGTCTTCCTCGGAGAGATTCGCGACCGTGGCTTTCATCAGGACCGTGGCTCCTCCGGTCCGGGCGCCATTCTTCAGGTCAAAGAGCTGGCGCATCAGATAGCTCGGTGAACGCCCGGCCAGGCGGGGGATGTCGGCAAGTCCCCGGAGATCCGGGCCGTGGCAGGTCGCGCACAGGACGGTCCGGCCGTCACCACCGGTGGTGACGAGCCTTTCTCCCCGTTGGAGACTGCCGACCGGGACATAGGCGATGTACGGCGTCCGGCCATCACGCTGCTCGAAGCGATCCAGCTCCTCCGGGACCTCGACGATGCGGCTGCCAATTGGCTCGGTGCCGCCGCCGGGATCCTTGGCGAAGATGCCGCCGACCGAGTAGGTTTTCGGCACGGTGCCCGTTTCAATCACTTTGAGAAACGTGACCGGTTTGGCGCCGGCAAAATATTCCGCCGCCTGCTCGACTTCGGCATCGGTGACGGCCTTGGCGACCGCGATCATGGCGGTCTGTGGTCCGCGGGTGGGGTCGGAGCCGGGCCGTTCTCCCTTCCGGAACGCGAGCAGCTGCATTTTGATATAGCCGGGGGTGAGGCCGGCGAGGCTGGCATTCTCCGGCCGCCCGGCTCCCGTCGGCAGGTGGCAGTAGCCACAGGCGAACACCTGTGGTTCGCGGCCCTTTGCCACGATCTCGGGCATTGGCGGGTGGTCCTCGGGATGCCAGTCGGGAACGGCCGGACCATGGGCGGCGAGCTGCTTCCGGGTGAGCGTCACGGTGCTGCCGGGCACGTGCTTGGCCCCGCCTTCATCCGGGGCGGTCGCGGGCCGGCTGCCGCCGGACCCTGCCGGTGGAAACGCCCAAACCGGCAAATAGGCGGCAATCGCGACCATCGTCGTTGCGCCTAGGATGGCAACGACGGTGAGGAGTCTGCACGAAACGGTCATGGGGTTGTCACGGAACTGCGGGGCGACAGTTGCTTCCTGATCGGGGGTATTGGCGGGACGCGCCCGGCGCGACGCACGGCCGATCCAGTTGGTCGCCCTCGGCCGAATCAAGCCGAAATGATTGCCGGTTTGGTCGGACGGGCAGCTCAATTGTGCCGTATCGTGTGATCCGGCTGCCGCGGAGAGGTTCCCGTGAACAATTGCCTCCTGCCTTGTCCAATGTGGGCGGGGTGCCCTCACCCCACGCTCCAAAAGCGCGCCGGGACGTCGTCCTCCACCTCAATCCCGCGGGGTAAGGGCAACCCCGCCCACATCCGAACCGGGAATGTGCTGGCACGTGATGTCGCCATCTCCGCGACCGACCGTTCGACCGACTTTGCGCAAAACTGAGATGCGCCACTCGGGCCTCCGCCGTTGCTTTTCCGCTCGACCGACCGGGCCGGGCGTGCGCTGCTCTCCGCAGCCCCAGCCGCACCGCAACCCCGGCGTTTCCCCATGTCCACCCCAAGCGACCCGCCCGATTCCCTTTCCCGGCGAGATTTTGTCCGCACCGCGGCCCTCGCAGCAACCGCCGTCGGTACCGGGCTGGCCCTCTCGCCGTCCCTCGCCCACGCGGCCGAACCTGCGACTCCGGCCGCCGCTCCGCCGATGATCGGCTTCCAGGCCGAGGTCTCCTATCTGCTCAGCTACGGCATCACCCGCTTTCTTGACGACGTCCAGGCCCGCGCCAACGTCAACACGCTCTTCCTGCATGCCAATCTCTTCGATCCGTCCTGGGCCGGACTCGACCGCGCCGCCCCCACCGGAAATTTCGCCACCGCGCACCCGGAGTTCTACCGTGACGTTGGCATGAAACCGCAGGGGCTCGCCGCCGGCGATTTCGACCTGCCGGACGCGATGCACCAGATCAGCGCCGAAACTCGCCGACGCGGCCTTAAGATCTATCCGTGGATGGAGGAGGACAACCGCGCGCCGCCAAAGATCACCGGCATGGACCGGCTGTATGAGGTCGACCTCTACGGCCGGCGCACGGCCGGGCACCCCGGCGGGCCCTGCCTCAACAATCCGTATTTCCGCAACCTGATCACCGGGGCCGTCGAGGATTGGATCCGTTCCTACGACATCGACGGGCTCCAGCGCGGTTCGGAACGCCAGGGGCCCCTCGGCAACGCGCTCGGGGCCTGGCACCATGGCGCCAAGAGCGATCCCGGCCACACGTCCTGCTTCTGCGAATACTGCGCCGCCAAGGCCGCCAAACTCGGTCTCGACTTCAGTCGGGTGAAACAGGCCTTTCTCGCCCTCGAGCCCTACGTCCGCGCGGGCCGCGCCGGCCAGCGACCCCGCGACGGCTACTTTGTCGAGTTCTGGCGGATTCTGCTGCGCCATCCCGAGCTGCTGGCCTGGGAGAACTTCTGGGCCGAGAGCATGCGCGAGATGCAGCGCGAGTTCTCCGCCAAGGCCAAATCGATCCGCCCGGGCGTGCAAGTCGGCTACCACCTCTGGCACAACATCGCCTTCAACCCGATCTACCGGGCCGAGCAGGATTACCACCCCTACACCGAATACGCCGACTTTCTCAAGCCGGTGGTTTACGACAACCCCGCCGGCGAGCGCATGACGTCGTTTGTGGACAGTCTCGCCCAAAACATCTTCGGCGACCTGAGTCGACAGCAGTTGTTGGAATTTGAATACAGCGTCATGGACCTGCACGAAAAGTCCTACGCCGAGATCGTGGGCCGCGGCAACACCAGCTACGAGACGCAGCTCAACGCGCTCCCGGTCAACGCGACCCCGCGGGGCGCGTTCGAACGTTTCTCCGCGGACTATGTTTACGGCGAGACCAAGCGGGCGGTGGACGGCGTGGCGGGTTCCGCCACCCGCATCTGCCCCGGTCTGGGGATCGACGTGCAGCTGAAGAACAGCACGCCCGAGAGCGTCCGCGCGGCGGTGCAGGCGATCTTCAAGGCCGGCGGGGCGGGGATGGTCATTTCCACGAGCCACGCCGCCATGCGCCCCGAAAACCTCAGCGCCGTCGGCACCACCCTGCGCGAACTCAAGCTGGTGTAAACAAATCGCGCTGGACCGGCCGATGCCGCGACCTGGCGTGGCGCCTGGCATCCGAGCCCAGTCGGCCTAACTGACACCGCGGCGGGGCCGAAGGACTTTTTTCACCGCCGGGTTGCGAGAATCTCCGAACGGCTTTTCCTTCGGAGATGTTGTCTCATCTCCGCCCGGGTACCAATTTTGTGGTCAAACTGCTGCTGGCTTTCGGGGTCGGCCTGCTGATCGCCGGGCTCCTGTGAGGCCATGGCCCGGTTTCGGTATGCGCGGGATCCGCTTTGCCTGGTGACGTGCACGCTTTACGCGTTGAACCATTGGGTGCTGGCCGGCGTGCTGCCGGGGCCGTTCTGGCGCGGACATTTCGACGACCTTTGGTTCATCCCGGCCGCCCTGCCGCCGATGCTCTGGCTCGAACGCCGGCTCGGGTTGCGGAACCACGACCGTCCGCCGGACTGGGCTGAAATCCTGCTACACCTCGTGGTGTGGTCGGTCGCGGCCGAGGTGGTCGCGCCGGCGGTCTTCGCCCACAAGGTGCGCGACTGGTGGGATCTCTCAAGCTACGCAGCCGGCGCCGTCGTGGCGGCGGGTTGGTGGTGGCCCCTGATCGCATGAGCTTCGACGCGCTCGCGCCCCACTACGACTGGATGGAGGCCGTCCTGGCCGGTTCCTGCCTGCAACGCGGCCGCACCGTCTGGCTCGACGCGCTGGCGGGCTCCCGCGACATCCTCAGCGTGGGCGAGGGCCACGGGCGCTTCGCCACCGCCTGCGCCCAGCGGCATCCGGCAGCGAGGCTCACCTGCGTCGATGCCAGTGCGGTGATGCTGCGACAGGCGCAACGCCGCGCCGCGGCCGCCGGGGTGGACCGCCTCATCACGTGGCAGACCGCGACCCTGCCGACATGGAAGCCGCCGGTAAATTCGTATGATGCGATCGTCACTGGATTCTTTCTCGACTGTTTTCCGCCGGACCCGCTGGCGCAGGTGATTGCGACGCTGGCCGCAGCCGCACGGCCGGCCGCCTGCTGGCTGGTCGTGGATTTTGCCGTTCCGGCCCGCGGGCTGGCGCGATGGCGCGCGCAAATGGTGCACAAGCTGATGTATGACTTTTTCCGACTGGCCACCCGTTTGCCTGCCCGCCGCCACACGCCCCCGGACGCGCTGCTGTCCGCGCAGGGGTTTGTGCTGGCCGGGCGGCAGACCTGGGAATGGGGATTGCTGCAGGCCGATCTGTGGCGGCGGCCGGGCGGGTTGGTTCGCCGCGCGGACAACCCGGACCCGTTGGTGGGCGCGATCCCAACGGACAGAACTTACAGTCCGGCGCAGCTCCCGGTGACCACATGAGCCGGTTCACGACCCTTCTTTCCGAACGCTGGCGTCTTGCCTGGTCACAGCAGGCGCCGACAGCGGCGCGCATTGCCCGGGACTGCCTGCTCGGGCTGAGTGCGGGACTGGTGGCGGTCCTGTTCAGCTTTCTGACGGACCGGCTCTTTCAGGGCACGCTGGGCCAGCTGGCCGGGGCGGGCCGGACAGTATTCCTGGTGGGAAGCTTTGCAACGGTGATGACGGCGAGTCTGGTCTGCGGCTGGCTGATTGTAAAAGTCTGCCCGGAGGCTGCCGGCTCCGGCATCCCGCAACTCAAGGTCGCGTTTTGGAAGGATTTCGGCGCGGTGCCATGGCGGGTGGCGATCGTGAAGTTTGTGGGTGGCGTGCTCAGCATCGGTGGCGGAGTGAGCCTCGGCCGGGAGGGACCCAGCGTGCAGCTCGGCGGGGCGGTGAGCTCGGGCATCGGCGGCCTGATGGGGGTGGTGAAATCGGAGCGTCGCGAGTCCTGCGCGGCGGGGGCGGCGGCGGGACTGGCGGCGGCCTTCAACACGCCGCTGGCGGCGATCACGTTTGTGTTGGAGGAGATCATTGGCGACATGAACAGCCGGATCCTGAGCGGGGTGGTGCTGGCGGCGATCATGGGCGCGTTTGCCGTGCACGCGCTGCACGGGCCGCAGCCGGCGTTTGAGCTGAGCATCCACGCGGATGCCGGTTGGACGGGCTACGGGCTGGTCCCGGTGGTGGCGGCGCTGGCGGCCCTGGTCGGCATCGCGTTTCAACGGTTGGCACTCGGTCTCCGCGCCGGGTGCCGCGGCTGGACCGGCGTGCCGCTGTGGCTGCGGCCGGCGGTCGGCGGCCTGGCCGTGTGGGTGCTCGGGGTGGGGGTGTGGCTGTGGTCCGGGCGCCTCGGGGTGTTCGGGCTCGGCTACCACGACCTCTCGGAAGTGCTGCGGGGCGGCTTTCCCTGGCGGCTGGCGCTCGTGCTCCTCGGGGCGAAATTCCTGGCGACGGCGTTCGCCTACGGGACCGGCGGGCTGGGCGGCATCTTCGCCCCCTCACTGTTTCTCGGCGCCACCGTGGGCGCGACGGTGGCCGGGGTGACCGGTCACTGGCTGCCGCTGACCCCGGGGGACGACCTGATGCTGATGATCGTGGGCATGTGCGCCACGCTCGGCGCCCTGGTGCGGGCGCCGCTCACTTCAATCCTGATTTTGTTTGAAATGACCCACAACTTCGCGGTCGTGCCGGGGCTGATGCTGGCGACGCTGGTCAGCCAGGCGGTCGCGCGGTCGATGCTGCCGCACAATTTCTACGAGGCGATTCTCGAGCAGGACGGGGTGCACCTCGAGCACCTCATGCCGGCGCAGGACCTGCGGCGTTGGAAACAGACCCCGGTGGCGGTGATCGCCAGTTTTCGACCCGTGGTGGTCGGATCGACGGATCCCGGGGCACTGCAGGCGCTGCTGGCGGCGCATCCCTACCAGAGTTTTCCGGTGGTGGCGGAAGGCCGGGTAACCGGAGTCGCACTTCGCCGGCGGATCGAGGAGGCGCTCAAGGACGGGGCACCGCTCACGGTCGCGCCGGCCCGGTGGATTCCGGCGAAGGCGACCGTGAGGGAGGCCGAATCGGCGCTGGTCGATGCGCCGGAGCATTTTCTCTGCCTCGGCGAGCCGGCGACCGGTGAACTGGTCGGCGTGCTCACCCTGCACGACCTGCTGCGAGGTTTGCAGGGCGCCGACAGCGTGGAGGATTGAGGCACGCCGCCCGATCGGCGAAGTCAAGTGTCACGTTCAGGCGGTTCAGAGGCTTGGCTCGGACGGCCCCCGGTCAGAATCAGCTCGCGGGAGACGGGGCGGGCTCGGCGCCGCGGACTTTCACCAGTCCGAGCTGCTTCTTGATGTTCTGCACGCTGGGCAGGGAGATGCCCGCGGCTTTGGCGACGGCCGCGGCCTTTTGCCCGGACTCCAGCGCGGCTTTCACCTGGGCACGAATCTCGTCGGTGATCTTGGCCCGTTTGCGCTTCGCAGCTTTGGGAGCTTTGGCGGCCTTTGCGACCTTGGCTTTCTTCCGCATCTTGGGCTTGCGGCCGGCGGCCTGCTTGAGGGCCTTGATGAATGATTTCAGACTTGGGTAGTCAAATTTCTCCGGCAGTGCCGCCAGGGCGGCGGGGAGTTCGGCGGCGACCTGAGCTTCAAGCTTGGCAACGGCCACTTTGAGCTGGGTGAGTTCTTTGATTTGTTCGAGGATCATGGTTGGTCACCCAATCACCCTCAGCCCATGCCACGCAAGGCTGGAGCGAAGGAGATGGCATATTGGCTTTTATGAACGAGGGGATTCTCTCATGGGTTCATTCCCCAAAGCTGGCTTGATTGTAACCGGGGTCGCGACGAGTGCAGCAGCCTCGGCGGCCGCCCCCGGGTTCGAAATTGGCGATTTCCGGCCCCGGGGTCAGCGACCCCGGCTACAGTTCTTGAAATACCCCGGGGATCTTTACTTTACGGGGTATTCCGCCGCCCGCTGGGGCTGGAAGGCAGAAATATTTGTCGGATTTCAGGTGTCGGGCGGCGTATTTAGGGTATATCCGCGAACCATGCCGACTGATTGCGAACTCCTCCGGCGCTACGCCGAACACGGTGACGAGGCCGCGTTCACCGAGGTTGTCCGTCGGCAGACCGACCTCGTGCACTCGGTCGCCTGGCGCGTCACCGGGAGCGCGCCGCTGGCCCAGGATGTCACCCAGACGGTCTTCCTCCGGCTGGCTCGCGAGGCCGCGCGGGTGGGGCGGCTCGACTCCCCCCTGGGCTGGCTGCACACGCAGGCGCGGCACCGCGCGCTCGACGCCGTCCGGGCCGAACACCGCCGCCAGCAGCGCGAGCACGAGGCTTTCATCATGCATCCCCCGCCCACCGCCCCGGACCCGCACTGGGAACAGTTCCGTTTGCTGATGGACGAGGCCATGGGGCGGCTGGGTGAGCGGGACCGCGAGGCCGTGCTGTTGCGCTTCTTCAAGGGGCTGAGCTACGAGGAGGTCGGCCGCACCCTCGGCCTGTCGGCGAACTCCGCCCAAAAGCGCGTGGATCGCGCCCTGGAGAAACTGCGCGGACATTGCGCGCGTCGGGGCGTCGGGTTGTCCCCGGCCGGCCTGGCCACGGTGATGTTGAATAACTCCGTCCAGGCCGCCCCGGCGGGACTGGCGGCCCAGGCCGCCCGCCTGGCGCTCGCGGGCGCGGGCCCGGCCGCCGGCGGCGGCGCCGTGCTACTTTCCATCCTGATGAAACTGACGACCAAGACCGCCCTGACCGTTGCCTTCATTCTGACGATCGGCACCACGCTGGCTCTTCGCCTGCTGCCGCCGCCGGCCGAGCCGCCGATCCTTCCCAGTGCACCCGTGCCGGTCCCCGTTGAAGCCGCCGAGGCCACCGCCGAACCGCCGCCCGCTGTCCCCGAGGCGGTGCCGGCGGCCGCGGATCCCGCCCCGGCCGCCGTCCCGGCTCCCCCGACGGGGTTTGTGGCCGGTCCGCAGGCGGATTTGCAGAGTGCGATCCTGACCGGTATCCATTTTCTTGAGACCAACGATCTGGCCAACACCCTCCGGACGCTCGATACCCCGGGCATGTTCAACCAGAAGGTGAAGTCTGGCCTCGGCTACACCGTGGAGGAGATGGCGGCTTCGATGCGCAGCCTGCAGCCGGAAACCGACGCGTTGCTGTCCCAGCAGCTGGCGCAATTCCGGGCGATTCAGAATCTCACGCCCATCATCAGCGGGCAGCGTGCGACCTATGTACTGGATCCACCCGTCGAGGGCCAATCCAAGGTCACTTTCCTGAAGGTGAATGGCTACTGGTACTACGGCAGCGGCACCGAGGAGGATTGGACCGCGGCACCGTAGCGCGCGCCCAGGTGGGCGGGCTCAGTACAGCTGCCAGGTGTAGCCGTTGCTGTTGCTGATGAGGGTGCCGGTGGAGAGGTCGCCGTCGTCGAGGAGGGCGTCGACCATCTGCATGACGGTCACGGCGGACGTCGGCGTATTGCTGATGTAGAGCCTTGCGTTGGGGCCGGACCAGGAAAAGTTTCCGCCCACCACCGTGGCCTGGGTGTAAACTGCCGGGATGTAATTCTCCATACCGGCTGGTACCTGCCCCGGGGCGTTGGGAGGCGGCCAGCCCCCGTTTTCGAGGGCATAGCGCTGGAACGCGGCCTCGCACTGGCGGATGTCATTGGCCATGCGGCTGGCGAGCGAGCGATTGCGGACGCGTTGAAACATCGGCAGAGCCATGGCCGCGAGCAGCCCGATGATCACCACCACGATCATGATCTCAACCAGCGTGAACGCCCGCAGCACGTTCCGGGGTGAGAAGCGGGAAAGACGCATGGCGGTGGGGACCGTTGTGAAACGCATTTATTTTGCAATACAAAAGAACGGTCAAATCGGTACTGCGCTTTTCTTTCTCCCTCATATGCGGTTCGCTCCTTTCCGTCGTCCAGTCTTCAATCCGACCACGGATAGCACGGATTTCACTGATCAGGAAACGCCCGGAGTATATCGTTAGTTTCTATAACCCATTCCGGTTGTATTGTTCTTAAGCGAACTTGAGCCCGGAGGCGCAACCTATGTTTGTTGAATCTCTTATGGGTTAATTTCCCGAAGCTGGCTTCGGCTTGGTTGTAGCCGGGGTCGCCGACCCCGGGGTTTGAAATTGTCGGTCTAAGGCACCGGGGTCAGCGACCCCGGCTACAGTTTTAAGAAATGCCCCGGAGCTTGTTCCGGGGAGGTTTACTTCTGCTGAAGATATCCCTCAGCAAACGATTGATAGATCTCAATGCAGCCGATCGGGATTCGTTTGAGTGAGGGTGGTGTGAGACTTCTCTTCTCGTCCGGCAGTCGTGCCCATCGAGGCAAGCCGTCGTTGGGCGGCGGCGAGTTCGTCGACGATCCGCGTGCGCATGTCGTCGTCCCAGCCCTCGCGGCGGGCCTGCCCCAGGCGGTGTTCGAGCCAGCGCACGTGCTCCCGCAGGCGGGCCTGCTCACCGGCCGGATCGCGCCGGACGGCCGTCCGGGCGTGCAGTTGCGCCCCGACATAGACGGCAGCGGAGATCAGGAAGATGACGACAATCGCGATGGCTTCGGGCATGATGCGGCGAGTGAGCTTGGGAAGATGTTGGCGGTTGGCCAGCCTTGGCCGCTGGGCCGGCTGAAAGGGTTGCGGAGCTTCCGGATTCGCGCTCCGCTCGGGGCTTGCACCGCCCCTTCCTTCATTATTCCGGTCCGCGACCCCACCCATGACTGACTTGATTCCGCGCCCGGACAACCCTCGCATCCGGCGGGTGCATAGTTTTCAGGAACTGGTCGTCACACCCATGGCCGGCGGGGTCAATGCCCTCTGCTGGGAGCGGACGCTGCCGGGTGATTTCGGCGAGGTCGTGGCACAGCTGGGTGCGGGCGCGGGCATCATGGCGCTCGACGAGGCGCGCCTGCTGGCCCTGCCGGTGAGCGCAGCGGGCCGGGCGGACATCGCGGTGCTGCTGACCGACCTGCGGCTCCTGCGCGAGCACGGCCTGGCCCCGGAACTCAACTGCATCCACGGCTATCCCCACGACGAGGAGCCCGGCCCGGTGGCCACGGACGTGTATTCATTCCACGCCGACAGCGCCCCGGTTCCGGCCGACACCTGGCTTTGCACTTATCATGGACCGGCCAGCGAGGGTTTGCGCAATGAGGACGCCCTGCGGCGCGTGGACATCCCCGCAACCCGTGCCGAGCTTCTGCGGCTTCATGGCGGCGCGGACGACGAATCCTTCCGCGAATTTCTGCACGACAACTGCTATGACCTGCATTATCTCCCCGGGCCGGCGGCGCGGCCTTTTTCGTTCGGCCTGGGACATCTCTGGCGAATCGCCTTGGAGTACCCGGGCTGCCCCGTCCCCCCATGCATCCACCGGGCGCCCGCGACCCGGCCCGGCGAGCCGCCGAGGCTGCTGCTGATCAGCTGATTGCAGCGTGGCGGCGATGGAACACCCGGAGGCTTACCGCACATGGACACGTGGAGGTAAAGCCATCGAGATTTCGGTTCGGCCCGATCAGGCTTTGGTCTCAATCCGGGCGGGTCGGCGCGAAGCGCAGAGACCGGAAAACAAGAATAAACGGGCGAATCCGGGACTGCATCAATTGGTGCAGTCCCGAATTCCGTTAAGACTATATATGCGCAGCAATGATGCTTGTCTGCGTTCCGCTTCCGGCCTAAACCAACCTTTACCAAAATGCCTGTTTTGGCCCATGCCTCCCGGGCGGAGCAGCTGCTCCAGCCGACCCCATTGCGCAGCCAGCCGCCCGTTTCGGCGGGGCGGGGACCCATCCGTAGACTGATGGCGTTTCTTCGCCCATTGCTCATCATGGCTTTCCTGCCCGCGCTTCTGCTCGCGCAAACCTTTCAGGCGAGCCAGACCCAAATCGCGATCGCGGTCACTCCCAGCGCCAACCATCAGCCCCTGCGTGTGCCGATTGTGGCCGGTCCCGGTGGACTGAGCCTGGTTGGCGTGACGGTCAAATCGGATTCCCTGTGGGTGACTCCCACCCTGGACACCGCGGGCAACGCGCTGGTTCTGACCTTTGCCACCACGGGCCTGGTGAATGCCAGCTACACGGCGACCATCACTTTGTCGGACGGGACTCATTCCAGCCAGGTGTTTGTCAATGCGGCGGTTTCGGCCCTCAATATCGTGAGCCTGCTCGACGATCCCACCCGTTCGCGCACCTACGGAATCCAGCAGGTTGGGCTCAACCTGGGGTCCATCGTCATCTTCGATCCCATCCAGCAAACCTATGTCGGCAGCATCACGGTGGGGCTGAAGCCCACCGACCTGGCCATCAGCGCCGACGGCAACGAATTGCTGGTCATCTGCAGTGCCAGCCAGGCCATCTATGTGATCTTGGCACAATGTCATTTACTGTGGGTTTAGTGCCGACCCCGGGAATGGATCTGGCAGTTCAAAATGAAGATTGCCCGCGAGCAGGAAGATGATCGCGCGGAAGTTGCGGATGGAGCGGAAGCCGCGGGATTTGCGCTTGGCC
>CAIQQB010000013.1 GCA_903873805.1 uncultured Opitutia bacterium
ACGACAGAGTCACTTGAAAATCCTGCAGGGATTCCCAGCTACAGGCTTTGCCTGGAGTTGGTCGAACGATGGACATCACGCCGTGGATGGAGGAACTGGCTCAGTTGCACGGGCGGCTTGGCGGCTGCTTTCTGCGCAAGGAGCCGAGGGATCGTGCGCTGTCGTATCTGAAGGGGCTGCTGGGGCCGTCGGAACGCAAGAACGGCTGGCAGTTGGCGGAACAAGCTGGCGAGAAGGTGCCGTATGGGCCTGCCGACACGATTCGTCAATTCTTGTAGCATAGCGGATCAAATACGGAACATCAGGCGGCTTTCATCAGCTGGGGTGCTGGCCGAAGTGGGCGAAGGTCTTTTGTGCTGGTGATCGTCTGGGCGTCCCAGATGTAATCTCCGGTGATGTTGATATGATCCCAGCCGAGCGGTGACAGATGCACGAGGAGGCTGTCGGGCACGATTTCGCCCTCGGCACGCAAGGCGTCAACGGCGCGAGACAGGTACGTCGTGTTCCACAAGGCGATGGCGGTGAGCACGACATTGAGGCCACCGGCGCGGTGCTGATGCGCCTCCCGGCCCCGGTCCTGCAATTCACCTCGGCGATGAAAGAAGACCGCCCTGGCAAGACTGTTGCGCGCCTCGCCCTTGTTCAGCTCGTCATGCGCGCGGCGGCGCAGGGCGGAAGACTCCAGCCAGTCCAAGGTGAAGAGCGTGCGTTCCAAACGCCCAAGGTCGCATAGCGCCTTGGCCAAGCTGTTCTGGCGGGGATAGGCGGCGAGCCGGCGCATTATCAGGGACGCCGTCACCGTCCCGGTGCGGATCGAGGTTGTCAGCCGCAAGATGTCGTCCCAGTGGGCGCGAATCCGGCGAGTATTGATTCGACCGGCGAGCAGCGGTTGCAGGGTTGGGTAGTCAGCGGGGGAGCCGGGGCTGTACAGGCGGCGATCCTTCAGGCCGCGGATGCGTGGTACGAAGTTGAAGCCGAGGAGATGCATCAATGCGAATATATGTTCGCTCACGCCACCGGTATCTGTATGGTGTGTCGTTGGCGCAAGATCGCTTTGGTGATACAATAGGCCGTCAAGCACATGGGGAACTTCGCTGGTGGCGGCCGAGAAGACCTTGACGGCAAAGGGCCCGTATTGGCCGGAGATGTGGGTATAGAAACGAACGCCCGGTGTGTGGCCGTACTTGGGGTTGATGTCGCCAGCGTCCTCGCCATGCCCACCCAGTGGGAAGTATTGTCCATCGGACGAAGACACTGCTCCTGATCCGAAAACACTGGCGAAGGGGTGGCGATGGAGGGCGCTGTTGAGGGTGGCCAGCACCAGGGAATAGGTATCGTCTCGCAGATGCCAGTCGGCGTTCCATGCCAGCTGGCGTGGGCTTACCAGGCGGCAGGCATCGGCCATGCGGGTCAGGCCAAGGTTGAGGCCGTCGGCGAGCACTGCCGTCAGGACGACGCGGCGATCGGCGGCTGGCTCGCCGGACCGCAGGTGGGTGAAACCGTCGCTGAAGCGCGTCCAGCCGTCAACCTCGGTCAGGAGTTCGGTGATCCGGATGCGCGGCAACCGATCATAGAGGCGAGCCTTCAGCGCTTCTGCCGCGTCCGGGACCGACGCCGTGACGGGAGAAATGCACAGATCGCCGTCCTTGAGGACGACGTCAGGAAGCGTGCCGGCGGCTGCCTTGGCCTCGACCGTCGCCAGTCGACCACGCAGCAGAGCCAGACGCTTCGCCAGATAACTCTCCACGTCGGTTTCCACGGCGACCGGCAGCGGCCCCTGTCGCTTCAGCTCGGCGAAGGCCGCCGGCGACAGAAGGTGTTCCTCGAAAGCTCGGTATTGGCGACTACCGGTCACCCAGACATCACCGGCGCGCAGACGGTCGCGCAGTTCGGCCAGAACGCAGAGCTCCCAGTATCGCCGGTTGACGCCGTCGTCGGTGTCGACGTAGCGGCGCCAGCGGTGACCGACGAAATCGAGCGGCACTTCCGACGGCAGAGTACGACGTCCGGCGGCGTTCTGGTCGCGCAGAATTCCGATGGCGCGCAGAAGCGGCTCCGCTGCTGGCGCGCCTTTGAACTCGAAAGCGGCCAGGAAGGCCGGCGCCCATCGCCGGACCGTGGTGTATTGGGCGTCCAGTTCGTCCAGGGAATCGATGTCTTCGGATGGCGCCAGTGCGGCGGCCTCGGCGACAGTCTCCACGAACCGTTCCCAGGTGATCTCCTGCTTGATCGCCGCGAACGCGTCGGTTCCGTTTTCTTTGGCGGCGACCAGTGCCGCGCCGATCCGGGCATAAAGGCGGACCTTCTCGATGACGGCGCGGCCCTCGCGGAGGAAGGCGTCGGCATGGCGGCGCTCGGCCCGACGAAACAGGCTGCCGAGGAGCCGGTCGAAAATGTCGAGGGCGAGATCGGTCAGGGTCTCACCAAGCTCGAGCGCGGCGGCGGTGAGCATGGCCAGACGGCGCTCGGGCACCGTTTCCGCCAAATGTTGCACCGTGGTCCGGCTGCCTTCGCGCGCAAGCTGGCGGAGACGGTTTTGGTGGATTCGATGGCCCCGTTCCGCGGCAAGGCCCAGGCCTCGGACGTGCGTCAACCGGTCGAGCACCGCAAGCATCGCCGCACTGTTGGCCCCCGTGGGGGCTTGCAACAGCCAGGCAAGCCGGGAAAACCGCGCCTCGGGCTCGGGTTCCAGCAAGGCTTCGAGGTGCTGGCGTTGATGCGAGGTCAGTCCCTCGATAAGCGTGCGATGTATCTGCTGACGGGCTTGATGCCGGACCTTCCGGCACAGCCGCTCGATCGCCGCCGCAGGCGGCAACACGATGTTCCGGCGACGCAACTCTTCCAGCACGGCGCCCACCAGGGCAATTGGGCAGTCGGTCATGAGCGCGGTCGGCAACAGCCATGCCGCCACCCCCTTTTCCCGGCGAGCCGAGTAGACGCGGCAATGGAGCAGCAGTTGGAGTTCGGCAGCATGCCGCCGCCGGGTCTGGTCGTGACGCAGGTATTCTTCGAACGCCTGCGGGAAGACGCCGACCTGTTCGGCGACGAACCCAATGAGCGCGACCGGGGGACGCTCGCCTTCCCGCAGCAGCCGTCCCGGATGGCGCAGGGTGCAGAGCATCAGGGCGAAGCCGAGGCGGGTGTGGTCATGCCGTTGCCGGGCGACCAGCACAAGGTCCGCCTCGGTCAGGGTATAGTACCGGATCAGGTCGCGTTCGGTGGTCGGGTGATCGAAGAGAGCGGCGCGTTGCGCGGTCGTCAGCAGCGGACGGGGCATGGTAGATCCGTATTGGTGAGAAGTCGCGTCCAGGTGGTAGCGCGGCCCCGTCCGCCAATCGATCCTTTGTCGGCCACCGCGGGGGCGTCCGGAAACTCTGGACAAATGACGGGAATGCGGACAAAGTGATTTCCGGACGGGTTTGCGGACAAAGGGGGCTGCCGAATGAGCCTCGTCGGTTACGCGCGGGTGTCGACCCATGATCAGAATCCAGCGCTTCAACTCGACGCCCTGCATCTGGCTGGTTGCGTCAAGGTATTCGAAGATCGTGGCGTGTCGGGAGCCAAGGCGGATCGGTCCGGCCTCGCCGCCGCGCTGTCGTATGTGCGGGACGGCGACGTGCTCGTGGTCTGGAAACTCGACCGCCTCGGCCGCTCAATGTCGCATCTGGTCGAGACGGTCGGCGCCCTCGAGAAGCGAGGCATCGGGTTGCGCTCCCTCACGGAAGCGATCGACACCACGACGCCGGGTGGGCGACTGATCTTCCACGTTTTTGGCGCCCTCGGCCAGTTTGAGCGCGACCTGATCCGTGAACGCACTCGCGCCGGCCTCACCGCGGCCGCTGAACGTGGCCGGAAAGGTGGCCGCAAGCCGGTGATCACGCCGGACAAACTAAAACGAGCGCGTGTCCTGATGGCGCAAGGGCTCAAGGTCCGCGAGGTTGCCACTCGCCTGAAAGTGGGAAAGACCGCCCTTTACGAGGCGCTCTCCTTAAATCCAGACTCCCTTTCAACGCCCGAGGAAAAGCCCTGATCGGCAGTGGCGTTCCTGCTTTGATCCGCTATGCTACAAGGATTGACGAATCGTGTCGCCGGGCCATGTCGCCACCGAGGTCGATCAGGCCGTGGTGGATACCCAGGGCGGCGCAGATGGCAGCCGCGCGGTCGGCGGCGTATTCCTTGCCGATGCCGCCGAAATCCAGCGCCATGCCGGGATGGCAAAAGCTCAGGCGCGGCGCCCGCCACTCCACCTTGGCGAGGCCGACGCGGGGCAGCAGGCGGGCGATGGTCTCGCGGTCGGGCGGGGTTGGCGGCTGTCCGGCCGAGAACGGCCACGCCTTGTACAACACCCCCGAAGTGATGTCGAACAGGCCGCCGCTCATGCTGTGGCA
>CAIQQB010000014.1 GCA_903873805.1 uncultured Opitutia bacterium
CCGAGTTTCCCTCCTTCCTTTACTTTCAAGCCATTGAAGGATCAGGAAAACCGTTCCCGAACCTCACGAAAACGTAGCCATGTAATCACGGCCATGTTACTTGTACCAACCGGTCGAATCGCTTCCTATCCGGCCATGTATATCGAATCCGTCCCGAACCGGAACTCGCCCCCCGCCATCCTGCTGCGCGAAAGTTACCGCCAGGACGGCAAGGTCCGTAAGCGCACCCTGTGCAACCTCTCCGACTGGCCCGCCGCCCACATCGAGGGTCTGCGCGGTGTGTTGAAGGGCGGCACCGTCATTCCCGCCGGGACCGACGCTATCACGGTCACCCGGTCCCTGCCGCACGGCCATGTCGCCGCCGCCCTCGGCACCGCGCGCAAGATCGGCCTCGACCGCGTCCTGGGACCCGACGGCAATCGCTGTCGTGATCTGGTTCTGGCCCTGCTCGTCGGCCGGATCCTGACACCGACCTCCAAGCTGGCCGCCGCCCGCGCGCTGTCACCGGCCACCGCCACCTCCAGCCTCGGTGCCATGCTCGGCCTTGATGAGGTCGATGACGACGAACTCTACACCGCGCTGGACTGGCTGCGTGCGCGCCAGCCCGCCATCGAGTCCGCCCTGGCCAGGCGCCATCTGAAGAACGGCACCCTCGTGCTATACGATGTCTCGTCGAGCTACATGGAAGGGCGATGCTGCCCGCTAGCCCAATACGGCTACAGCCGCGACCGCAAGCGGGGTAAACTCCAGATCGTCTATGGCCTGCTGTGCGCCCCCGACGGCTGCCCGGTCGCCATTGAGGTCTTCGACGGCAACACCGGCGATCCAACGACCCTGGCGGCGCAGATCGAGAAACTGAAACAGCGCTTTCACCTCGACCATGTGGTGCTGGTCGGCGACCGCGGCATGATCACTCAGGCGCGCATCAACCAGGACCTCGGACCGGCTGGCCTGGATTGGATCACCGCGCTGCGCTCCTCAGCGATCAAGGAACTGGTGAACAGCGGCGCCCTGCAGCTCACCCTGTTCGACCAGCGCGACATGGCCGGCATCACCTCGCCCGACTTCCCGGGCGAGCGGCTTATTGTGTGCCGCAACCCCGACCTCGCGGCCGAACGCGCCCGCAAACGCGAGGAATTGCTGGTGGAAACCGAAACCGACCTCACCCGCGTCAAGGCCGCCACGCTGCGCAAACGCAATCCGCTACGCGGTGCCGCCGAGATCGGCCTGGCGGTCGGGGAGGTGTTCAACGAACACAAAATGCGCAAGCATTTCGACCTGGAGATTTCCGACACCGGCGTCGCATACGCCAGAAAGACCGCCGCAATCGCCGCCGAGGCGGCCACCGACGGGATTTACGTCGTGCGCACCAGCCTGGCCGAGACGGTGCTCGACGATGCGGCGACGGTGCGCAGCTACAAATCCCTGGCCGTGGTGGAGCGGGCGTTCCGCTGCATCAAGACCGTCGATCTGCATATCCGCCCGGTGCATCACTGGCTGGCCGAGCGGGTGCATGCGCATGTCTTTCTCTGCATGCTGGCCTATTACGTCGAATGGCATATGCGACAGCGCCTGGCGCCGATGCTGTTCGACGAAACGGATCGGGAGGCGGCCGAAGCCCGGCGCAGGAGCGTGGTCGCCAAGGCCCAGCGTTCACAGGCCGCCGTCACCAAGCAGACCACCGGGCTGACCGAGGATGGGCTGCCGGTGCATAGCTTCCGCACGCTGCTGGCCGATCTGGCGACCCTGGCACGCAATACCATGATCACCGCGATTGCCCCGCTCTACCCACTCACCGTGCTGACCGAACCCACTCCGATCCAGAAGAAGGCATTCGATCTCCTGGGAGTGAAATGTAGCCAGTAGCGCGGGGAGTTTTGGCATTTTACTTAAATATTTCAGATATTTGCGCCCCCTTAAAGACGGAATCTCGGTCTATCAGACGCAAAGCTTTGGCGGCCCGCCACCGGCTCCGGCGCCCAAACCGCAGGACGACGCCAGGGAGGTGGCACCGACGGGCGTCAATCCAGCCTTCATGGCGGCCCTGAATCTGCCGGTGGTGGGTTCGCAGCCATTGGCTGAAAATCTGAACATGCCGTCGCAGACTTACGACAATGCCCGGGTGTCCGGCCACGGCCCGAAGCAGGCGCATGCGTTCGTTACCTCCGATCAGTGCGTCGGCTGTCACAGCGCGGGAGGCACCGGACTACAGTTCGAGATGACGGCTCCGGTCCCGAATGCCACTGGGGACAAAGCGATCCTGTTCAATTTCTCGCCCTACGGTACCTGGCGCACCAGCCCGATGGGTCTCGCCGGTCGCGATCCGATC
>CAIQQB010000015.1 GCA_903873805.1 uncultured Opitutia bacterium
TCCATTACCACCCCAAATGAACCACCCCGCCGCCACCTCGCCCCTGGCAACGTCGCTCGACCCCCGCAATCCGCCCCTGTCTTCGCCGGTTTCAACGCCGGCGAACGGCCCGGCCGGAGCGCCGGTCAACGCCACCTTCGCGGAGGCGTTCTGCGCCCGCCACGGCGTCGCGCGGAAAGATTACCTTTCCAACGTTTTCCGCCGCGTCCTCTATCCGCATGCCGGGCTCCTGGCGCGGCTGATCCGGCTTCTGAATGCCGATTATTTTTCCCCGGATGACGAACTGGTCGAGGCTGCGGCGCAGCTCAAAACCGTGCAGGATCTCCGGGATTTCAGCATGGACGTGAAAGAGTTCATCCACCACCCGACCAACCAGCGTCACGGAATTCTGCGTGGGCTGCTGCACCTGCGGATCTCCGCCCAGCGGCTGCAGGTCCTGATCAAGGACACGCTGCCCCAGACGGAAAATCTCACGGATAACTCGGCCAGCCCCTGGAAGCGGCCCTGAGCGGGGCGTTTTTCCCAAGCCGAGCTCGCCTCAATCCGCCCGAAACGCCCCGACCCCGCCGGACAAATTTGGAGTTTCCTCCGCCCCGCGGGTCCGCCAAGCTGGGGTATGAAGCGTTACCTCCTCTGCCTTCCGCTCCTGCTCAGCATGGCGTTTGCCGCCGAACCGGCCACCCCGGCCGCCGCGCCGGCCACCCCCGCTCCCGCCGTCACCGACCAACCCCTGTTCAACGGCAAAGATTTCACCGCCTGGGAGATGGTCACATCCCCCGCCACCGACATCGCCACCGTCTGCCACTACACGGCGGATGGAGTGATTGCCTGCACCGGCAAACCGGTCGGCTTCTTGGTCAACGCCGCAATCCAGGAAAAAGACTACCGCCTGCACGTCGAATGGCGCTTCACGCAGAAGACTGGTACGCCCAACGGTGGCGTCCTCCTGCACATCAGCTCCGGCCCCAAGGACCGCCAGTGGCCGCTCAGCTTCCAAATTCAGACCAAGTTCAAGTCGGTCGGGGACGTGCTGCCGATGGCCGGCGGCCTCTGCGCCGAACTGCCCACTCCGCCCCAGACGACGCCCACCGTGCTGAAACAGAAAGCCGACAGCGAAAAGCCCCTCGGCGAATGGAACGCCTGCGACATCGTCTGCCGCGGCGACACCATCGAGGTGACTGTCAACGGCGTGGCGCAGAACAAGGTGACCAAGTGCGTCCCCCACACCGGCAAGATCGGCTTCCAGTTCGAGGGCTTCCCGTTCGAGCTGCGCAACGTCCGGTTCGCCCCGCTCAACTGAGCCGCCAGCGGTCGGGTTGCTCCGCCCCCCGGCCGGAACAAATCGCGCCGGCAGTTTTCTACCGAACGCGCGACGAAGGGTCAGGCCCACGGCGATCCCGGTCCCCGCAACCAATGGACCCTGCCTGCGCCCTTGCCAAATCCGCCGGGCGCGTCCACGTTTCCCACCCATGCATTTCGACCACCTTACGCCCACCCGCCCCGCCCCGGTTCCGCGCTTCGATGACGAGGATGATGACGACGAGCAGAGCGATGCCGCGGTGAAAAAAAACGGCGCGCCGGTGGCGATGCTCATCCAGAAAAAGTTTCTCTCCCAGCGGAAGATTTTCCTCTGGGGACCCGTGACGGATGAATCCGCCAAGGACATCACCGAGAAGCTGCTCTACCTCGAGGCCACCGGCCCGGGGAAGGAGATCACCTTTTACATGAACACTCCGGGCGGGTCCGTCACCGCCGGCATGGCCGTGTTTGACACGATGCGGATCATCACCTCGCCGATCACGGTCGTGGTCACCGGCATGGCTGCCTCGATGGGCTCGATCCTGCTTAGCGCCGCCAAAAAGGGCCGGCGGCTGCTCTACCCCCATGCCCGGGTTCTCATCCACCAGCCGCTCATCTCCGGCCATTTCATCGGACCGGCGACCGACATCAACATCCAGGCCCAGGAGATGGAAAAACTGCGGGCCGAGTTGAACGAAATCCTCGCCCAAGCCTCGGGTCAGCCGTACGAACGCATCAACAAGGACACGGACCGCGACTTTTACCTCAACGCCAAGGAGGCCATCGCCTACGGCCTGGCCGACCGCATCGTCGACCAGATCTAGCGCTCAGTTCCCCGGCCCGGCCCACTTCGCCGTCACTTGCCGGGCCGCGCCGAATCCAACACCTCCAGATCCGCCTCCCAATGGCTGATCAGCCGGAGGTCCTTGGCCGACCGGGCCGTCGCCAGCCCGAGCGGAAGCCAAACCACCCGGTCTTCCCGCGTCAGCCGGGAGCGGTCCAACAGTTTATCCCACACCTCCAGAGCGGCCTTCTGCTCGCCCAAGGCCTCCAGCTGCCGCGCCCCCGCCACCGCCAGCGGAGCCTCGGCCGCGGTGAAGGCACCCGGATTCAGCAGCTCTTCCAGGCTTTGCCTCGCCCCCGCTCGGTCGCCGGTGGCCGCCTCGAGCTCCGCCAGGGTCAGCGCCACGGGCAGGCTGGCCCCGGTCTGTTGGGCCTCCCGCCCGAGGCGAATGGCCTCGGCGCCCTGACCCGCGGCTGTCAGCAGCCGCATTTGCCGCACCAGGACATAGGCTCGTGACTCCGCGGGCAACGCCGCCCGGTTGCGCCACTGATCCTCGATTGGCACCCGGAAAGGCCGGTAGAGCGGATCGCCCACGACCACCGTCATCCAGCTGTAAACCGGTTGGGCGTAGGCGGCCGCGTCACCCAGGGACCAGCCGCGACTCAGCGCCTCCACCAGCAGTTGGGGTTGCAGGGTGAACTGGAGGTAGGGCTCGTTGACGTTGCCAAAGGTGGCCGTGACCCCGCGCGCTATGAGCGGACCCACCCAGCCCGCAGTTGCCGAATGCAGGGTCCAGGCGGAATAACTGTAGATGTGCAGCGCAATCGCCCCGGGCGGAAAGCGGAAGCCCTCCCGTTTGAACGGCCCGTTGAGGTCGCCAATGTACCAGCCGAAATAGACCGCGGGAGCGTCAAAGCGCGCCTCCGCCGTCATGGTTTCCGGCTTGTGGTCCGTGTCGGTCTCGAAGCCCAGGGCCTCCAGCTTCTTGCCCGCCTCCGCCAGCCAGCCGTCTCCCTGCGGATGCGGCCCGCCCAGATCGATGTAGGCGCGGCCGATCAATCCGGTGCTTTCCGCCGCCATCGCCTGGTCCACGAGCCGCCGGGCATCCGCCCCGGTCGGACCGTCCAGGCGGCTGACCTTCACCACCTGGCCCTCGGTGAGCCGCATCGGCGAGGCGTTGTGAAACAGCGGATTGGACACAAAGCCCGTCAGCGGAAACCCGCTCTGGGCCAGCAGCGCGAGTTCCGAGTCCACCGCCGCCCCGTTGGTGCGGAGGGCCTGGTTGAGGAGCGGCGGATGCAGGTCCACCGGCTGCGCCGGGTCGTGTTCGATCCGCAGCGGCACCCCCCGGCAGATGACCAGGTAGGAGATCCGGTGGCCCAGCATGACGTAACGCTTCCGCCCCAGCGCGTCCGATTCATCGGTCGCGAGCCCGTCGATCCAGTGTCGTTTCACGAGTTCGTCCTGCAGCGGCTGGCCGAGGGTCGTCTGATATTCCGTGCGGGAAATGATTTCCTCCTTCGACAACGGGAACGCGATGATATTCTCGGCCGGCACGCCCCGGCGCTGCGCGTAATAACGGGCCAGCGCGACCGAATCGTCAGCCGCGCTGTTGGCGAGAATGATCACCCGCTGAGCCGGATCGTCCTCGGCTGCGCGCAGGCCGCTGACGGCTGGCAAGACGAACGCGAGCAGTGCGATCAGGGTGCGGGAATGCATGGTGACGGGGCAAGCATGGGAGCTCCGACCCCGGTGGCGAGTCGCGGTTGCATCTTTTCGCCATTGGGCCACGCTCGGCACCGGACCTCCCCCCATGAAATGTGTCCTGCCGCTCCTCGCCGCCCTGACCCTGACCGCCCCAGGCCTTCACGCCTGGGACTACGCCGGGCACCGCATCGTCAACCAGCTCGCGCTGGCCGGACTGCCGGCGGAGTTTCCCGCCTTCGTGCACGCGCCCGAGGCGGCCGAGCGGATCGCGTTCCTGTCCGGCGAGCCCGACCGCTGGCGCAGCGTGCCCGACCTCCCACTCCGGCAATCCGGCAACCTGGACCACTATCTCGACCTCGAGCAGCTCGCCGCCGCCGGGATGAAGCCCGACGCCCTCAGCCCGCTGCGCTTGGAATTCGCCGCCCAGTTCGCCGCTGCCCGCCTCGCGCACCCGGAACAGTTTCCGTCCTTCGATCCCGCCAAGGACACCGACCACACCCGGGAATGGCCGGGCTTTCTGCCCTGGGCCATCGCTGAATCCTACGCCCGGTTGAAGTCCGCCTTCGCGTACCTGAAGGCTTTCGAGGAGAACGGCACCCCGGCGGAGGTCGCCAACGCCCGCGCCGACGTCATCTACTACATGGGGGTGATGGGCCACTATGTCGGCGACGGGGCGCAGCCGCTGCACACCACGATCCACAACAACGGCTGGGAGGGTGACAACCCGCACGGCTACACGACGTGGAAGGGCTTTCACGCCTGGATTGACGGCGGCTTCATCGCGCGGGCTGGCATCAATTATCCGGCGCTGGCCAATCGCGCCCGGCCCGCCCGCTGGCTCGCGGGCCCGCCCGTCCCCGACCAGCGCGACCCGCTTTTCGACTCCGTGATGAAATACCTCGTGGCCCAGCACGCCCGCGTCGAGCCGCTCTACCAGCTCGATCTGGCGCACAAGATCGGCGCCAACACCACCGACCTCACCGAGGGCCGCGCCTTCATCGAGGAACAGCTCCTGCGCGGCGGGGAAATGCTCGCCAGCGTGTGGGTCACCGCCTGGCGCAACGCCCCCGTCGACGTCTATCTCCGCGCCCAGCTGCTCAAGCGGAAGGCCGACGCCGCGGCCGTCGCGCCTTAATTTCATTTGCAGAGCGGCGGTAGCGAGTGGAGCGACCGATTCTCCCGCCAAGCGAGCGGTGGCTCGGCGCCCTCGTTGGCTTGATGCTCTCCCATTGTAGGGCCTCATCTCGCGTGAGGCCTTGCGGTTTCCGCTTTCAATCAGGCTCGCCACGAGGTCGAGCCCTACACGCAGATAACGAAGGCCCAACGCCTCATTTCCACGCCAGCACCACCGCCCCGGCCGTGATTAGCGCTCCGCCCACCCCGGTCTTCCACGTCAGCGGTTCGCCGAGGAAACAAGCGGCGAATCCCAGGACAAAGACGACGCTCAGCTTGTCCACCGGTGCGACCTTCGAAGCCGGCCCGAGCTGCAGCGCGCGGAAATAGCACAGCCAGGACAGGCCGGTCGCGAGGCCGGAGAGAGTAAGGAACAGCCAAGTGCGGCGCGACAGCCCCGGCAGTGAACCGGCCGTCCGCGTCGCCAGCACCACGCCCCAGGCAAACACCAGCACCACGGTCGTGCGGATCGCAGTGGCGAGGTTGGAGTCCACCTTTTCCACCCCGAGCTTGGCGAGCACGGCCGTCGCGCCCGCGAAACCCGCCGAAAGCAGCGCCCAGTAAAACCAGTTCATTCCCTCCAGCCAAGGCTCTGGCGCGCCAGAGGGCAAGCCGGCAGGGGGACCGGTCTGCTCACGCCGCCGGGGCCGTCTCCGGGCTCCGATAGTGCAGCACCCTTACCGATTCAAGCGTCACCAGCCCGCCGCCGATCATGCCATCCAGCTCCGGCAGAAACGCGTTGATCTTCTCCTCGGTGTCCACGATCTCGATCACGATCGGCAGGTCGACCGAAAGGCGCAGGATCTTGGCGGTGTGCAGCCGGCTCGAACGGCCGAAGCCCATCGCACCGCGCAGCACGGTGGCCCCGGCGAGATGCCGTTCGCGGGCCTTCAGCACGATCGCTTCGTGCAACGGCTGGTGCTGGTGGCGGTCGGATTCGCCGATGAAGATGCGAAGCAGGATGCAGTCGTGGGGGAGTTCCATGGTCAGGGGCCTTTCAGGGAGTTGAGCGCGGTCGCGGCGACATGGCCGAGCCAGACGGCGACGAGACAGAGGGTGACGGAGCCGAGAACGTTGCCGCCCGCCCGGGCCCATTCGCCCCCGCGGGCGAGCGTCAGGGTCTGCAGGCTGAAGGACGAAAAGGTTGTAAACCCGCCACACACCCCCGTCATGAAGAACTGCCGCCATTCGGTCGGCACAAAGGCGCGCCCCTCCGGCCCGGTGAGCGTGAAGAAGAACCCGATCGCGAACGAGCCGGTGACGTTGATGATGAGCGTGCCCCAGGGGAAAGCCTCCCCCCAGTGCTGGGCCACCAAGCCCGACAAGGCGAAACGGGCCACGCTGCCGAGCGCGCCGCCGATGGCGATAAGGAGATAGATAAACATGGTGAATCCTGAGTTTGGTCAGACTTCAGGAGTCATCAGCACCGGCGCGCAAGCCGGGCGGTTTTCCCGGGTGAGGGGAGGGCAAACTCCATTGCCGACACCAGCCAAACGGCGGGTCGGCCCGATTGTCAAGCGCACGCCGTGGCTGGTCACTTTCTGGTTCCGGCAAGCTGCGCAAGGTAGGCGGCGACTCCGCTGGCGATGCCCTCGGCGATTTTCTGCCGGTAGGCCGGGGTGGCAATCTTGCGCCCCTCGGTGTCGCTGGAGATATAGCCCGACTCGATGAGCACGGAGGGACAATTCTCCAGCCGCAGCACTTCAAACCGGGCGTGTTTCAGCCCGCGGTCCATGGAGCCCAGCTCCGACGTCAGCCGCCGGTGAATCGCATAGCCCAACACCGCATTCAGGGGATCCACCCGGTTCCCGGGATAGGCGGTCGGGATCATCGCCTTGTCCTTCTCCGCCTGCGTCGAAGCCTGCGACTGCGGCGTCATGATGAAGGTCTCCGTGCCGTGCACGGCCGGCGGGGCGGCATTGAAATGGACGCTGATGAACAGGTCCGCACCCACCCGACCCGCCAGCTCCGCCCGCATGGACAAGTCGGTCGGCTTGTCGGTCGAAAGCTCATGGTCGCTGGTGCGGGTGAGGACCACCTTGAAGCCCCGCGCCTCCAGCAGCGTCCGGAGGCGCAGCACCACGTCGAGCGCACAAGTCTTCTCGTTGACATTGAGTGCGGCATTCTGCGCGCCGGGGTCGATACCCCCGTGGCCGGCATCGAGCACGATGGTGTGCACTGGGGGAGTGAACGCGGCAAAGCGCCCGGGCTGCACCAGGGGCGCGAAGAGGTGCTCGGCGTCAATTTTGCTGATGAACAGCGCCGACCCGCGCATCACCACCGGCTCGCCCAGAAAAACGATCAGGCCGTTGACCAGGGCGTCGTGCTGGTCGGCATCGAGCTCGATGACGTTGGCGCCATCCTGCACCCGCAACCGGTGACCGGACTGGAGCTCCGTGGCCTTGAGGCCGTAGCGGGCAAAGAAAACCCGCGCGTCGGTGTAGTCGATGCCGCCAATGCGCTGAGTGGCCGTCGCGGGCAGCGGGGGCAAACCGGGGAGGCGGTCGGGCGACGGTGCCGGCGGCACGGGCACCGAAGGCCGCATGCCGGAACGGACCGGACCGGCGGACGGTGACGGGACCGTCGGCGCCGCCGACGGCGGGTTGGAGCAACCCCAGAAACTCAGGGCCGCCGCGAGCACGGCCACCTGGCACCCCCACCGACCTGGAATCACAGCCCGGGACACGGGCTCAGCCCTGGGCGGACGCGGCGTCCTCGTCATGGTCGGAACCGGTGTCGTCGATCGCCTGTTCGTCCGCCGCCATGGTATATTTGCGCTTCCGTTTGTTGATGGGGTGCGGCGTGAGCATGACGTTGATCTGTTTGCCCATCAGCTTGGGCGAGGAATCGGCGTGGCCCATGCCGTCGAGCTCGGCGAGCGCCTTGGTGATGATGTCGAAGCCCAGCTCGGTGTGGGCGAGCTCGCGGCCGCGGAACTTGAGGCGGAGCTTCACCTTGTTGCCATGGTCGAGGAATTCCTCGGCGTGGCGGATCTTGGTCAGAAAATCATTCGGGGCGATGCGGGCGGTGAACTCGATCTCCTTGATCCGGCTCGCGGTGGATTTCACGTGGGAGTGCTTCTTCGACTCCTCATAGACATACTTGCCAAAATCCATGATGCGGCACACCGGCGGATTTGCCGTGGCCGCCATTTCAACGAGGTCGAGGTTGAACTGCAGCGCGAGCGCGAGCGCCTTCTCGGTCTGCATGATGCCGAGCTGCTTGCCCTCGGGGGAAATCACGCGAATCTCAGGGACCTTGATGCGCTGGTTGCGCTTGATATGCGCAAACGGGTCGTTGTTGCGACGCTGATAATAGCCGGAGCGGTTGCCGCCGCCGGCAGAGGGAAACGAATTAGCCATCAATAAGGTTTGCTTGCGTGGTGTTGGGTCGGCGGGGTTTCTCGCGGAACAGCCGGCATTTGACAACAACGAAGTGCAGGGGTGCTCACCCCACCCTGTTGGGCCGAGGCAGCATTCGCCTGGGCGTGTCCCGGCCGGTCCGAATGGGGCCGGGGCGCCCTCGCCCCGGTTTCAGCCCCGGATGTAAATCGCCCGGTATCCGCGAACACAGCAGCCTGAGTCGACGGGCGGGTTGGCGACGACTGCGATGGCCCGGCGCCCCTCAGACGCTGAAGCTCTCGCCGCAGGAGCAGCTGGCTTTCGCATTGGGGTTGGAGAACTTAAACCCGCCCGCAATGAGCTTGTCCGAGTAGTCCAGCTGGGTGCCCTTGAGGTAGAGCGCGGTCTTCGGATCGACCAGCACCCGCACGCCCGCCGACTCCACCAGGATATCGCCCCGCCGCGGTTCGGGCGTGAAGCGCAGCTTGTAACTGAGCCCGTTGCAGCCGCCGCCGGCGATCGCGATGCGCAAAAAATCCCCCTGCTGCTCGCGGGCGATGAGGGCGCGCACCTTGTCGCCCGCCGCCGCCGTGAGCCGCGCCAGCTGCTCGTTGCCCACGCGCACGCCCTCGGGCAGGGTGAGGCAGGAGCTGGTGTGGTCGGGCATGGCAGGAAAGTTAGCGCAGCCCGCGGACGTTTAGCAAGCGGTTCGCCACCTCCACCGCGTTGGCAAAGCTGCGCGGGCTCGCCTTGCCCTGGCCGGCGATGCCGAAGGCCGTGCCGTGGTCCGGACTCGTCCGCACGTGCCGGAGCCCGAGCGTGACGTTCACCGCCTCGTCAAAGTCCACCGTCTTCAGCGGCGCCAGCCCCTGGTCGTGGTAAAGCGCCACAATCACGTCGAACTCGCCCCGCAACATCCGCCCGAACACCGTGTCGCCGGGCAGCGTGCGCGACAGCCCGGGAAGATCGCGGCGCAGGCTGTCGAGGATCGGGTCGATAATGTCGCGCTCCTCATGGCCGAGCAGCCCCGCCTCGCCCGCGTGAGGATTCAGTCCGCACACCGCGATCCGCGGCGTACCCACGCCCTCCGCCCGCGCCAGCTCGTCGGCCGCGCGCACCGTGCGGGTCAGGTTCTCTGCCGTGAGCTGCGCCGGCACGTCACGCAGCGGAATGTGCCACGTCAGCAGCGCCACCCGCAGCCGGCCGCCGCAGAACGCCATCGTCGGTTCGCCACCCCAGCGCGCCGCAAAAAACTCGGTCTGCCCGGGAAACGCATACCCCACCCGGGCGAGCCACTCCTTGCTCACCGGCCCGGTCACGACGCCGGCAAACTCTCCCGACAAGCTGCCGGCCGCCGCCCGTTCCAGCGCCGCCTGCGCCACCCGTGCGCCCGCCTCCGTCGGCCGGCCCGGCACCGCGGCAAAATCGTCCGGCCCCACCGCCACGCGTTGCCCAGCCCCGGGCGGGAGCGTCGCCAGCCAGCGCGTCGGACCGATCACCGCCACGCCGCCGGCCTCGACCGGATGCGCGGCCAGCCAGGCCACGATGATCTCGGGCCCGACCCCCGCCGGATCGCCACAGGTGAAGGCCAGTCTAACCGGCATCGTCGGCGCCCTCCGTCTGCGCCCGCCGCGCCCGCGCAAAACCGCGTTTGCCGCCGGCAAAGAATTCCAAAAAGCGGCGCACTTCGGGCGGGGCGCCCGCGTCACTCGCGAGCGCCCGCGCGGCCAGTTCGCGCAGGTTGCCCGGATTGAAATACACCGCGTGAAACGCCGCCTTCAGGCCGCGGATGACCTCGCGCGAAAAGCCGCGGCGTTTCAAGCCGACGAGGTTGAGGCCGATCACCTGGTTGCGCTCCGCCGCCAGCACGAAGGGCGGCAGGTCGAGGCTCACCACCGTCAGCCCGCCCACCATCACGCTCTCCCCGACCTGCACAAACTGGTGGAACGCCGCCGCCCCGCCCACAAATACGTGGTCGCCCAGCTGCACGTGGCCGGCCAGCAGGGCCGCGTTGGCCATGACCACGTGGTTGCCGACCACGCAGTCGTGCCCGACATGGCAGGCTGCCATGAGAAAACAGTTGTCCCCCACCACCGTGTCCGCGCCCGCCTTCGTCGCCCGGTTGATGGTAACGTGTTCGCGGACGGTCGTGCCCGCGCCCACGCGCACGCCCGACACCGTGGCGGGATCGAAGCGCAGGTCCTGCGGCTCGCCGCCGAGCACGGCATGGGCGTGGACCGTGACGCGGTCGCCGAGCCGCGTGCCACGCCGCAGCACCGCGCCGGCGTGGATGACGCAGCCGGCGCCGAGCGTGACGCCGTCCTCGATGATGGCGGCGGGATGAATCTGGGCGGAGTCGGTCTTCACGGCGTCGCCTTTGGTTTCCGGGGAGCGGGCCGGTCCGGCAGCAGGTCGAGCTGCGCCTCCCGGAGCAGGTCGTAGTTTTTAAGGATGCGGATGACCTCGAGGGTGTCGCTCTTCAGGTAATTGCGGTTGATCTCCACCTTTTCGGTGAGATCGAGCAGCATGGAGCGGAACGACAGGATGGCGTCGACCCCGCGCTCCTTGAGCAGCTGCACGCTCTGCGAACGGTAGGGCTCCTGGGTCGGCAGGCTGGGCAGCACGAGGATCTTGAGGATCGGGCCGCCGGGGTTCTCCTCCGCCGCCGTGGGAAAAAACCGGGTGACTTCCCGCAGCACCACGTCCTCGAGGAAGCGGAAGATCTCCGGCGAGCTCTTCAGCATGACCGGGGTGAACACGCCCGTGTGCCAGGGCTTCACCGCCACAATCGCCCGCTGCACGAACGGCAGCTCGCTGGGAAACAGGAAAAAGTCCGGCCGTCGCGCCCCACCCTCCCAGGCGGGATTGTAGACGAGCAGATCAACCTCCTCGTCGCTCGTCTTGCGGCGGGCCTGCACCTGGTACTTGCGGACCTGGCGGACGAGAAAACCGTTCTGCTCGAAATATTCGCGGACAATGCCTTCGTCGATGGCGGACATGGCTGGAAGCTAGCGGAGGATGGCCCCGAAAGACACGGAAATTTTCAAGGCTGGGGGATCGAAGCCGAACGCGGGTGCGGTCACGTGTTGGTGGGAGCGGTGAGCATCACGGGTTTTGAAATGGGGCCGGGGCGCCCTCGCCCCGGTTCTCTCACCCCGCGCCCGCCGCCCGGAAGCAGGCCTCCGCCAGTGCGGGATCGATGTCGCCGCGGGTGGCGGCGACACCCGGGGCGTTGAGCACAACGAAGCGAAGGCGGCCGGCGCGGACCTTCTTGTCACGAGCCATCGCCGCTGTCAGCGCGGCCAGCGGCAACGGGGCGCGGAGCCGGACGGGCAGCGCGTGGGCGGCGACGACCGCTTCGACGCGGGCCACGTCACCCGCCGGCACCAGGCCGAGCAGGTGCGACAGCCGGGCCGCCGCGACGAGGCCGATCGCCACCGCCTCGCCGTGCAGGTAGACGCCGTAACCGGCGACCTGCTCGATGGCGTGGCCGAAGGTATGACCGAGATTGAGCAAAGCCCGTCCCCCGTCCTTCGCGGTCTCAAATTCGTCGGCCTCGACAATTCGCGCCTTCAGCTCGCAGCAGCGGCGGATCACCGCCGCCAGATCGGGGCTGGCGAGGGTGAGCGGGGTGCGCTCCAGCCGGGCGAACAGCGCGGCGTCGCCGAGCAGCCCGCATTTGATGACCTCGGCCAGCCCGGCCGCGAACTCCCGCGGCGGGAGGGTGGCCAGCACGTTGGTCGAAATGAATACGCCGCGCGGCTGGTGAAATGCGCCGACAAGGTTCTTGCCCGCCTTGAGATTGATGCCCGTCTTGCCGCCCACGGAACTGTCCACCATTGCCAGCAGCGTGGTCGGCACCTGGTAAAAATCGATCCCCCGCAGGTAGCTCGCCGCCGCAAAGCCAGCAAGGTCGCCGATCACCCCGCCGCCCACCGCCCACACCGCACCGCCACGATCGAGTCCGTTGGCCGCGAGAAAATCCAGCCCGCGACCCAGCTCAGCCAGCGACTTGGTCTCCTCGCCCGGCGGCAGCACCAGCACCGGGGCGGCACCGAACATCGCCCGCAGCGCGTCCGACTGGACACGGGCCAGATTCGCATCCGTGACTACGGCGGCCTTGCGCCCGGCGGTCGCCGCCGCGGCCGTCAGGGTGCCGACGTCAGGCGACAGATCCGCCCCGAAATGAATCGGATAGCTGCGCGCGCCCAAATTGACCGTAAGATGCTCGACCATGCCGGGGTTAAACACGGACCGAGGGTGCGGGTCAATCTTCCGGGCAGGCGATCCATCAACCCCGCTCATCCCGCCAGTCAAAAAACCCGCACGATTCCCTGCAAAAAAGTGGCATTCTTTTTCAAAGCTGATTTAGCGGGGTGGCGTGAGTCCTGATCCGGCCAGGCCCCTGCGGCGTCCCCGGTGCCCGAACCAGCGGTGGCAACCGTTGGCGGCGGGAGCGCTGGCGCTGCTTCTCACGGTTCTGATGCCGGGACAGGTGGTGCTGAACTGGACCGGCGGCGATCTGGTCGCCACCCTCAGCGTGACCACGGTGAGCGGACCCGACACCCTCAACATCACGACGACCGCCGACCACGACTTCTACGCCCTCACGGTCGTCAGCAGCGGCACCGTCAATTGGTCCAACGGCTCTCTCCGTTCGGGCGGCGGCGGTTCCTTCTTGAATGCCGGTGCCTTCAACGACCTCAACCCCGGCGGCTACTCGATCAGCAATCCCTTCGGCGGCACCTTCATCTTCACCAACAACGGCACCTACACCCGCAACGCCGCCGGCACCACCTACCTCTCTGCCACCTTCAACAACAACGGGGCCCTGCTCCTCCAGCAGGGTGACCTGCAGTTCGGCGGCGGTGGCACGATGTCCTCCGCCGGCTCCCTCCTCGCCGCCGCCGGCACCCACGTGTATTTTACCAACGACTACGCTGTCGCCGACGGCGCCTCACTCACCGGCAGCGGCTCCTACCTGCTCACCGGAGGCACCTTCACCATTGGCGGCAACACCTCCCTCAGCTCCTTCAGCCAGACCGGCGGCACCCTCGCCGGCACCCAGACGCTCAAGGGTAACCTCAGCTGGTCCGGCGGCACCTGGAGCGACCCCGGCACCACCACCCTCGGCGCCGCCACCGTTCTCACTCTCTCCAACGCCAACGATGCCTATCGCGACTTCTACCAGCACACCATCGTCAACCTCGGCACCGTCAATTGGAACAGCGGCAACCTCCGCTCCGGCAGCGGCGGCGCCTTCACCAACGCCGGCACCTTCAACGACCTCAACACCAGCGGGTACGCCATCGAAAATCCGTTCGGCGGCATCTTCACCTTCACCAACAACGGCACCTACACCCGCAACGCACTCGGCACCACCTACTTCTATACCACCTTCAACAACAATGGGCCCTTGCTCCTCCAGCAGGGCGATCTCCAGTTCAACGGGGGCGGCACCATGTCCTCCGCCGGCTCCATCGCCGCCGCCGTTGGCACCCACGTGTATTTTACCAACGACTACGCCGTCGCCGATGGAGCCTCGCTCACCGGCAGCGGCTCCTACTTGCTCACCGGTGGCACCTTCACCGTCGGCGGCAACGCCACCCTCAGTTCCTTCAGCCAGACCGGAGGCACCCTCGCCGGCACCCAGACGCTCAAGGGCAGCCTCAGCTGGTCCGGCGGCACCTGGAGCAACCCCGGCACCACCACGCTCGCCGCCACCTCCGTCCTCAACCTCTCCAACGCCAACGACGCCTACCGCGACTTCTACCAACGCACCATCGTCAACCTCGGCACCGTTAACTGGAACGGCGGCAATCTCCGCTCCGGCAGCGGCGGCGCCTTCACCAACGCCGGCACCTTCAACGATCTTAACGCCGGCGGGTACTCCGTCGAAAATCCCTTCGGTGGCACCTTCCTCTTCACCAACAACGGCACCTACATCCGCAACGCCGCCGGCACCACCTACCTCTACACCACCTTCAACAACAATGGGCCCCTGCTCCTCCCGCAGGGCGATCTCCAGTTCAACGGGGGCGGCACCATGTCCTCCGCCGGTTCCCTCACCGCCGCTGCCGGCACCCACGTGTATTTTACCAACGACTACACCGTCGCCAACGGCGCCTCCCTCACCGGCAACGGCTCTTACCTGCTCACCGGAGGCACCTTCACCGTCGGCGGCAACGCCACGCTAAGCTCCTTCAGCCAGACCGGTGGCACCTTCGCCGGCACCCAGACCCTCGCCGGTACGCTGAGCTGGTCCGGCGGCACCTGGAGCGACCCCGGCACCACCACCCTCGCCGCCGCCACCGTCCTCACGCTCTCCGCCGCCACCGACGCCTACCGCGACTTCTATCTGCGCACCATCGTCAACTTCGGCACCGTCAACTGGAACGGCGGCAACCTCCGTTCCGGCGGCGGCGGCGCCTTCACCAACGCCGGCACCTTCAACGACCTCAACGCCGCCGGCTACTCGATGAACAATCCCTTCGGCGGCACCTTCACCTTCACCAACAACGGCACCTACATCCGCAATGCCGCCGGCACCACCTACGTTTACGCCCCTTTCAACAACAACGGGCCCCTGCTCCTCCAGCAGGGCGATCTCCAGTTCAGCGGCGGCGGCGGCATGTCCTCCACCGGCTCCATCCTCGCCGCCGCCGGCACTCACGTGTATTTTACCAACGACTACGCCGTCGCCAACGGTGCCTCCCTCACCGGCAGCGGCTCCTACCTGCTCACCGGCGGCACCTTCAACGTCAGCGGCAGCATCGCCCTCAGCAACTTCGCCCAGACGGGCGGCACCGTCGCCGGCACCCAGACCGTCTTCGGCAATTTCAACTGGTCCGGCGGCAACTGGGACGCCGCCGCCACCACCACGCTCGCCGCCACCACGGTGCTCAACCTCTCCGATGCCACCGACGCCTACCGCGACTTCACCCAGCGCGCCATTATCAACCTCGGCACCGTCAACTGGAACGGCGGCTACCTCCGCTCGGGCAGCGGCGGTTCCTTCACCAACGCCGGCACCTTCAACGACCTCAGCACCGCCGGCTATGCGATTACCAATCCCTTCGGCGGCACCTTCACCTTCACCAACAGCGGCACCTACGTTCGCAACGCCGCTGGCACCTCCACCATCAGCGTGCCGTTCGTCAACAACCAGGGCACGGTGCTCGTCTCCGCCGGCCTCCTGCACTTCACCAACAGCTTCACCCAGACCGGCGGCACCGTGGCCGTCAGCAACGGCGCCACCGCCCAGTTCGACCAGGGCCTGAATCTCGCCGCCGGCACCCTGACGGGCACCGGCACCATCGCCGCCACCGTCACGACGCAGGGCCGCATCCTGCCCGGTGACCTCTCCGTCACCGGCGATCTCACGCTTGCCAGCCTCGCCTCCCTCGACTTCGGGCTGCGTGGCACCACCCGCGGCACCACTTACGACACGCTCCGGGTGGGTGGCGCCGCCACCCTCGGCGGCACCCTCGGCTTCGTGTTCCAAAACGGCTTTGGAACTGCCGTGGCCCCGACGGATTCGTTCACCCTGCTGTCCGCCGCGAGCCCGCTCACCGGCGCCTTCACCAACGTCAGCAGCGGCTCGGTCCTCGTCGACGACTCCGGAATCGGCGCTCTCACCGTCTACTACGGAGCCGGCAGTCCGTTCGGGGCGAACAATCTGGTGCTGACGAATTTCTCGCCCGTGCCCGAGCCCGCCACCTGGGCGCTGCTCCTGTTCGGCGCCGGCGCGGCCGGACTCTATTCCCGGAAGCTCCGGTCAGCCCGGCGCTGATCTTCCGGTCCAGCGCCGGAGCGCGCGGCCGGTCAGTGAGCGTTCGCAGGTCTCGATGTCGGGACGCGGACCGGCGTAGACCAGCTCGCCGCCGGCGTTGCCGCCGCCGGGTCCGAGGTCGATCAGCCAGTCGGCGAGGTTGATCACGTCGAGGTTGTGCTCGATCACGATCACGGTGTTGCCCTGGTCGCGCAGCTTGAAGAGCAGGTCCATCAGGTTCTGGATGTCGACCCAGTGCAGCCCCGTCGTGGGCTCGTCGAGGATATAGAGCGTGCCACCCTGCTGGCGCTTGCTCAGCTCCAGCGAGAGCTTGAGGCGCTGCGCCTCGCCACCGGACAGCGTCGTCGCCGGCTGCCCAAGCTTGAGGTAGCCGAGCCCCACCGCGTCAAGCGTCGCCAGCTTGTCGAGCACGCGCGGGATGTTCCGGAACAGCGTGATGGCCTCGCGGACCGTGAGGTTGAGGACGTCGGCAATCGATTTTCCGTGAAATAGGATCTCCAGCGTCTCGCGGTTGAACCGCCGGCCGGCGCAGCTCGGGCATGGCGCGTACGCGTCGGCCATGAACTGCATGTCGAGCTTGATCACGCCGTCGCCCTGGCAGCGTTCGCAGCGCCCGCCGCGGACGTTGAACGAAAACCGGCTGGCCTTGTAGCCGCGCACCTTGGCCAGCGGCACCTGCGCGTAGAGGTCGCGCAGGAGGTCGAGCAGCTTGGTGTAGGTCGCGGGGTTCGACCGCGGGCTGCGGCCGATCGGCTCCTGGTCCACCTGCACCAGTTTCTCAAAAAACTCGAGGTGCTCGAGGTGGCGGTGCTGGCCCGGGATGATTTTGGCGCCGTTGAGTTTGCGCGCCGCGGCGGCGGCGAGGATGTCGTTGACGAGCGTGCTTTTGCCCGAGCCGCTCACGCCCGTGACAACGGTGAGCAGGCCGACCGGAAAGCGGGCGTCGATGCCGCGCAGGTTGTTGGCCCGCGCCTCGCGCACGGTGAGGAACGTGCCGTCGGGCGCCTTGGTCTTCGCCTCCTTCGTGACGGATTGCCGCCGCGAAAGGTAGGGCCCCGTGCGGGTCTGCTTCGCGGGGGCGGCAATCAGCGCCGCCGGCGGCCCCTGAAACAGCAGGTGCCCGCCCTCGGTACCCGCGCCCGGCCCGAGCTCGATGATCTCGTCGGCCGCCAGCATGGTCTCGGCGTCGTGCTCGACCACCAGCACGGTGTTGCCGCGGTCGCGCAGTGCGCAGAGCTGGCCGATCAGGCGCTCGTTGTCGTGCGGGTGCAGCCCGATGCTCGGCTCGTCGAGCACATAGATCACGCCCATCAGGCCCATGCCAAGTTGCGTGGCCAGCCGCACCCGCTGCGCCTCGCCGCCGGACAATGTGCCGTAGTCGCGGTCAAGCGTGAGGTAGCCGAGGCCGGTCTCCTCCAGAAAACGCAGCCGCTGCTCGATCCCGGTGACCACCTCGCGCAGCGCCTCGTTGTCCGCCAGCGTCACCGCGAGCTGCTGCGCGACCGCGTGCGCCGCGGTGACATCGAGGGCCATGAAGTTAGGAAAGGTGATTCGAATTAATGTAGGCGGGGTGCCCCCACCCCACTCCGAATCGCGGGGTGAGGGCACCGCGCCTACATAAACCGCCCCGCTTCGCGCGTTCAGGCGCGTGCCATGGCACTCGGGGCACGGCCCGCTGACCATGAAGGTCGTCAGCCGCGCCTGAAATCCTTCGCTCTCAGTGTGGTAAAAGCTCTCCTCCAGATCGGCGATCACGCCGGCAAACCGCTGGACCTTGGCCGTGCGCATCCGGCGCAGCTTGAAGGCAAACTCCCGCTCGCCCGCCCCGTGCAGGATGGCGTCGCGCGTCCCCACCGGTAGGTCCTGCCACGGCACGTCGGCGTCGAACGGCAGCTGCTCGGCCAGCTGTTTGAGCAGGGCGTTGTGTTTGATGATGAGATTTTTTCCGCCGATGCGCCATGGCTTCAGCGCGCCCTCGCGGATGCTCTTCGTCGGGTCGGGCACCAGCAGCTCCGGGACGAAGCGCCGCTTGCGGCCCAGCCCGCCGCAGGTCGGGCAGGCGCCCTCGGTGTGGTTGAACGAAAAATGTTTCGGCGTGAGCTTCTCGAACACGTCGCCGCATACCTCGCAGGACAGCGTCTGCGAGAGGGAAAGCTCCCGCCACTCCGCTGGTCTCAAGTCTGCTGTAGCCGGGGTCGCTGACCCCGGTTCCGTTTTCGATGGCCTCAGACCGGGGTCAGCGACCCCGGCTACAGGATTCTTCTGCGCCAGCACAATCGCCCGGTCCTGGCCCTCGCGGAACGCGAGCTCGAGCGAATCGGCGATGCGGCTGTGCTGGTCGGGGTTGGCGACCAGCCGGTCCACCACAAGGTCCACCACCACATCCTTGGTGCCGCCCGGCACGAGGTTGGGGTCGTCGAGGTTCTTGATCTCGCCGCCGATCCGCACGCGCTGGAAGCCCCGCTGCCGCAGCCGGGGAAGCTCGTCGCGCAGGACGCTGGGCTTCGCCTGCAACGCGGGCGCGAGGATCATGATCCGTTCCCCGGCGCAGGCGGCGAGCACGCGCCCCACGTTGTCATCGAGCGAGCGCATGACGACGCGGCCGCCGTCTTTGGGACAAACCTGCGCGCCGTGCAGCGCCCAGAGCAGCCGGGCGTAGTCGGCGATCTCGGTGACGGTGGCGATGGTGCTGCGCGGCGAGTCGCCGCCCGTGCGCTGCCCGATGGCGAGGACCGGCGAAAGCCCGTGAATGAAGTCGACCTCGGGCCGCGGCAGCTGGTCGAGAATCTGCCGCGCCTGAGTCGAGAGCGACTCCATGTATTTGCGGTGGCCCTCGGCGTAAATCGTGTCGAACGCGAGCGACGACTTGCCCGACCCGCTCGGTCCGGTGACGACCACAAGCTTCCCCCGCGGCAGCCGCAACTCGAGGTTCTTCAAGTTGTGCTCCCGCGCGCCTTTGACGTGGAGGTGGGTCGCAGCCGGCATGGGTGGAGACCGCAACTTACCAGATTCCGCCGAAGGGCAAACGGTTTTGTTCAACGATGCCTTGCGGGAAGCAATTCGCGCTAGCTCGGTCTCGTATGAATTAGGATAAGATTCAGGAGATCTTCAGCACGGGCAGAATCAAGCTGCTGGAGTGTCGCTTTCAGCTGGCGTCTCCCTCGGGGGCGCGGCATGAAGACGGGCATGTCCGCGCCCGATGCTCCGCCCCGTGTGCTCTCCGACACCCAGCGCAAGCTCGTCGGGTTCGCCGCGGCGCTGCTCGCGGTGGCCGTCATCCTCGCCCTGCTCGTCGGCACGGTCGCCGGACTCGGCTGGCTCCTCGGGTTCTTCGCCGGCGTGCTCTGGCCGCTCGCCGTCGCCGGCATCCTCGCCCTCATCCTCCGGCCGGCGGTGGACGCCATCGGGTCCCGCCTGAAATTCCACCGGGCGACCGCCGTCATCATTCTCTACGGCGCGGCGGCCATCGTGCTGGCCGGCTTCCTGATCGTCATCCTTCCGCCGCTCCTCGACCAACTCGACGACCTCATCCACTCCCTACCAGAGCTCTGGCAGCGGGCACTCACCTGGACGCGCGGGCACGTGCCGGACTGGGCGGGCAACGTGGACACGCTCATCGGCAGCCCGAGCGTACGCGACCTCGGCAAATCCCTCTCGGCCGAGGTGCAGAAACTGCTCGGCGGGGCGGGCTCGGGCCTGGCCTTCGCCGGGGCCGGCGTGCTCGCGGTGGCGGGCTTCGTCAGCCACCTCCTGCTCGTGCCCTTCTATCTGTTTTTCCTCTTGCTGCTGCATCCGGACCGGGCGCGCGGCCGCGTGCAGGCGCCGGACTTTCTGCCTCCGTCGCTGCGGGAGGACGTCACCTTTCTCACCCGCGAATTTCTGGGCATCGTCGAGTCGTTCTTCCGCGGCCAGCTGCTCATCGGCGCGATCATGGGGATGCTCTACGCCCTCGGGTTCACGCTCGTCGGCCTGAAGTTTGGCTTCATCCTCGGCCTCGCCCTCGGGCTGCTCAACGTCGTCCCGTACCTCGGCACCCTCACCGGTCTCGTCACGGCCCTTCCCATCGCACTGCTCCAGGCCGACGGCGGCGGGCGCCTCGCCGGGCTGGTGCTCGCGGTCATGGGCGCCGTGCAGATGACCGAAGGCTGGGGGCTCACCCCGAAGATCATGGGCCATCGCACCGGGCTGCATCCGATGGCGATCACGGTGGCGATCTTCTTTTGGACGACCGCGCTCGGGTGGCTGCCCGGGCTGGTGCTGGCCGTGCCGCTGACCGCGTTTCTCGTCACTGCCTGGCGGCTGGTGCGGAAGAAATACCTTGCCGCCGCCCCAAAGCAGAAGAATCCAATATCGCCGGAGGGGTGACACCGAGTGCACAGGGGGCTGGCCTACGACCCCAGCGCGAGCCCTGATTCTGACCAGTCTGTTCCCGCCTCGGTGAACTCTGCCGTTGCCTCTGTGACCTCTGTGTCCAACTGATTTGTTTGCCTGATTTTTCCCCATGCCCGACCACCGCCCCCCGCCCGAGAATTGCGCCAACTGCGGCGCCGCCATTCCCCGCAACGCCCGCGCGTGCCCGGAATGCGGCGCCGATGAGGCGATCGGCTGGCGCGAGGAATCGGTCTATGACGGGACCAACCTGCCCGAGGAGGTCTGGCGCGACACCGACGAGTATGCCGACGGCACGCCC
This sequence comes from uncultured Opitutia bacterium, assembly GCA_903873805.1. Classification (GTDB taxonomy): domain Bacteria; phylum Verrucomicrobiota; class Verrucomicrobiia; order Opitutales; family Opitutaceae; genus CAIQQB01. The sequence goes on from CAIQQB010000015.1 coordinate 20,787, forward strand.
GCCCCGCGCCGCGACGTCAACGGTCTCCCCTGGTATTGGTGGGTCGTCGGTGTCGCCCTGCTGCTGCTGCTCGTGCTCGGCACCTTGCAACTTCTCCACTAGCCCCAGTCCCCATGCCACTCCCCACCCCGCCCCTGTTTCCCTCCGGCCGAAGCCGGCGGATCTCGTTCTCAACCGGCCTGCTTTTCCTGGGCGTCGTGCTTTCCTCCTGCCGCTCCGCCGGGGCCGACACGCCGGCGCAGCCGGCCGCCGCGCGGGCCCCTTTCATCATCGGCGCCGACCTGTCCGCGGTGCAGGCGTCGGAGGACCGGGGCATGCATTACAGTGACCACGGCGTCCAGCAGGACATCCTGGCGATCATGAAGGCCCATGGGTTCAATTACGTCCGCCTGCGGGTTTTCGTGGAGCCGGCCAATCCGGGCGGTTACAGCCGGCAGGGCTACTGCGATCTCCCGCACACCCTCACGATGGCCAAGCGGGTGAAATCCGCCGGGCTGGGGCTGCTGATCGACTTCCATTACAGCGACACCTGGGCCGATCCGGGCAAGCAGACCAAGCCGCTCGCCTGGCGCGCGCTCACGCTGCCCGAGCTCGTCCAAAAGGTCCACGACTACACGAAGGATGCCGTGGCGCAGCTCAAGGCCGCCGGAGCGACTCCCGACATGGTCCAAATCGGCAATGAAATTACTCCCGGCATGCTTCTGAACCGACTGCCCGCCGGAGGCCGCGGGGGCGGCGCAGCCCAGACCGTCTCCACCCAGCCCGAGGGCAGCACCAAGGAGTGGGACAATCTCGCCGCGCTGCTCAAGGCGGGCATCGCCGGCACCCGGGAGGTCGATCCAAAAATCCTCGTCATGCTGCACATCGACAAGGGCGGGAACAACGCCGTTTCCCGCACCTGGATCGACAACGCCCTCAAGCGCGGCGTGTCGTTCGATATCCTCGGTGAGTCCTGCTATTCGGTCGCCAAGTGGCAGGGGCCCGCCTCGGGCTGGAAGGCCAACTTCACCGACCTCGCACAGCGTTATCCGCAGCTCTCGTTTGTCATCGCCGAATACGGCTATAGCGACGCCACCTCCGATTATCCCCGTGATATCCGCGAAGCCAACGACGTGATGCTGACGCTGCCCGGCAAAAAGGGTCTTGGCACGTTCATTTGGGAGCCGACGCAGAACACTAATCACCAGTCGATGTTCGACGGCCAGACAGGCGCCGCGTTGCCAGTCCTGTCCACCTACGACGAGGTCAGCAAACAGGCGGCGACCTGGTAGTCGATCCGCGGCCATCATCCGAGCTGCACCGCGATCCAACCGCATCCGTCGGGCTCATCCGGTCAAGGCCCCGCCAAGATTTCCTGGCGAAGTTTCTCGCGCACTTGGGTCAGGAGTTCCTGCTGGCTGATGCCCTGGCGGCGGGTCTCGAGCCGGGCCCAGTTCAACAGCCGCCAGAGCTTGAACAGCGGCATGCCCTCCGAAGTGAGCGCCAGCGTGGTGCCGCAGGGACAGTTGGCCAGCGACACGGCGCCCACCGGCTTGAGCGGATGCCAGCGACCCATTTCCGCATCATACGACATGGGTGAACCGACATTTTTGGTGACCAGCTGATACTCCCGGAGTGTGGCATACTTGCGCTGGCATTTGGGGCAGACCTTGGGAAAGAGCCCCTCCAGATGCTGCCGGATGCTCTTGATCGCTTCTGCTTCCGTCATGGCTGGAATCTCCCGGAGACTGAAGGCGCGTTCATGGGTTCAGCTCCCTCGCCTCGTCATCGAATGAACCGCCTGGTCCGGAAAGAAGTTCGGGATCGTCGTTCGCGGAGAGTCCAAGCCAGGCCAGGGCCTCCGACCGCTCGCGGAAAATCGCAATTTCCCGCTCTCCGGCCAGATTGCGGTAGGCTTCAAACATCCGGCCGAGGGCAAACTGCAGGTCCGTTGATACCACAAAGGCGCGCGGGGAGTGTTTGCCGAAAACGTTCGGAACGGCCAGGGTGCGCACATCCTGACTCGTGAGCATGAGCTCGGTGACCCCGCGAAAGTCGAACAGCTGCCTAAACCGGGGCTGGAAATCCGGGTGGCGGAGCAGGCGTGCGATATGGTCCAGCCCGACGGACACATCCAGCCGACCGGTCGCCCGGGAAAAAACCACCTCCAGTTTGGTGTCGATGACAAAGTCGGCGGGCATGTGATGGAGCTTCGGTAATCGGAATGACAGGTAGAACCGTGTTTTTTTTGCGGCCCACTTCGGGCCGGCTTTACCCCGTTGTCGAGATAATAGGTAAAACACCCTAGTTATCCGACCCTTGACCGGTGGCTGCAGGCTCCGGCCAAACCGGCTGAGAATGACGTGGGACAAGAACCGGCGCCCACGGACCGAACCGAAGCTTGCGGGCCCGTCCCGCTGTTTTAGCCTGTGCCACCATGACCACGCTCTGCACCCTGGCGTTCCTGATGGGGAAATCCCCGCTGGAACTCTTTTCCAGCGGCGGCCCCCTCATGTGGCCGATCCTCCTGGTTTCCTTTGTCGTCCTCACGGTCGTGCTGGAACGCACGACCTTCCTGCTCCTTGAGTCGCGACGCCGGAACCCCGCCCTGGTGGAGCAGATCATCGACCGCGTCGGCGCGGGCGATGCTGCGGGCGCGCTGACCCTCGGCCGGGACAGCCGGGACTTCGTCGTCCGCGTGCTGGTCCACGCCCTGTCGCACCGGGGCCAGTCGCGCTCGAGTGCATTTTTGCACGCCGCCAACCGCGAATTGAAACGCTTCCAGCACGGCCTCGCCGTGCTCGACACCTGCATCACCGCGGCCCCCCTGCTCGGGTTGCTCGGCACCGTAACCGGGATGATGAACACCTTTGGCGCCCTCGGTTCGGGGGATATCGCGGCCAACGCCAGCAGCATTACCGGCGGCGTCGGCGAGGCGCTGATCGCGACGATGTGCGGCCTGGCCATCGCCATCGTCGCCCTGCTGCCCTTCAACATCCTCAACGCCCGGGTCGAGCAGGCCCGGCATGACCTGACCGACGCCGCTAACGCCCTGGAACTTTCGCTCCGGGCGGAGGCCGCCACCCCGGTCACCTGAGGACTTCCCGCCGTGCCGGAGCCGTCCCCACAACCCTCCCCGCTGACCGCGGGCCTGGCCGCCCTCGGCGGCGGGAAGCGCCGTCGCGCCCGGATCGAAATCATTCCACTGATCGATGTGATTTTCTTCCTGCTCGCGACTTTCGTGCTGTTCACTCTGTCGCTCAACCAGTCGGGCGGCCTCCGCGTGGCCTTGCCGACCGCCGCCACCGGCGAGCCGCGGGACGCCCATGGAACCCTGACGCTGACCGTCACCGCCGACGGCTCCATCGCCTGGAACCGCCAGCCCGTCAGCACCGCGGAGTTCAGCGCCCGGCTGCAGGCGCTGCTCCGGACGGAGCCCAATCCGCGCGTGCTGATCAACGGGGATGAACACGCCCGGTTTGCGGCGGCAAGGTCGGTGCTCGACGAGCTGCGCAACGCGGGCATTGCCCAGATAAAGTTTGAAACCCAGGTACGGCCCGCCGGCCCCTGAACAACTCCATGTCCGATTTTTCCCCAGCTCTGACCGGCCGCGGACCACGTCGGGCCCGCATCGAGATCATCCCGCTGATCGACGTGATCTTTTTTCTGCTGGCGACCTTTGTGCTGTTCACGCTGGCGCTGAATAAAATCCAGTCGGTGCCGGTGGAGCTGCCCCGGGCCGGGCTGGCCCCGGCCCCCGAGGCTGCGGACGACCTGGTGATCCTGCAGATTTCCCACCCTGGCACCGCGTATTGGAACCGGGAGCCGATCACCTCGGCCGAAATCCCCCCGCGCCTGCGCCAGCTGCGCCAAACCTCGCCCCGGCCGCGCGTGCTGGTAGCCGGGGACAACCAAGCGGACTACGGCGATACTATCCGCGCCCTTGATGAGGTGCGCCTGGCCGGCATCACCCAGGTGTCGGTCGAAACCACTGACCGCCCCACGGGGCGCTGAACCGGGCATGTCGCGCTCCCTCCTCCTCGCCGCCCTCGGATCCGCGTTCCTGCATGCGGCCTTGCTCTGGAGCTTCACCCAACGGCCGGTGGCCCCGGCCGCGGTCGTGCCGCCGGTGCCAACCCTTGAGGTCATCCTCGCCCCGGCGCCCGCGGCTGAGCCCGTCCCGGTGGCGGGCGAAACCGCTCCGGCCAGTCCGGCTCCGGTCGAGCCTCTCCCGCGGCCGACCGCCCCGCCCTCCCTCCGGATCGACTCCACCTTCGTGCAATCCCTGCAGCCTCCCGCGGTCCCGGTGCCATCGGGCACCACCGTCCCGCTTCCCGCGGCACTGGCCGGCCACGGGACGGGCGGGGACGGAACCCAGGCCCTCTTTGACTTGGCCAGCCTCGATCAGGCATTCGAAGCCTTGGTGCGCGTGCCCCCGGTTTACCCGGAGGAACTGCGCCGGGAAGGTCTCAATGGATCGGTGCGCGTCAGTTTCATCGTGGACGCCCAGGGCAATGTGCAGGAGCCGCACATTCTCGAGGCCAGCCATCACGGTTTCGAGGCCCCGGCGCTGCAGGCGATCAGCCAGTGGAAGTTCCGCCCCGGAAAAAAAGACGGCCGGGCGGTGAGCACCCTCAACGTCCAACAGACTTTCAATTTCACTTTGTCGGATCACTGAGCGATGCCAGCCCCGCCCGCCATTTTTCCCGGCCCGACCACCCGCTTCCGCCGCCGGCGGTTCGGGGTGCTGCTCGCGCTCGCCACCGCTGGCTCCCTCCTCCGGGCCGACCCGCCCCCGGTGGCCGAAATCTCGCCGCCCCTCGCCGCGCAACTTGTCCCGCTGCACGCCGCGATCGACGGGAAGGACTACCCCGCGGCGCTGGCGCTGTCGGGTCGGCTGCTCGCCGCCGCCCGGCCCGATAGCTATGACCGGTTTGTGCTGACCGAAGTGCGCGCGCAAATTTTCCTGAACCAGGGCGATCTGGCCTCCGCCGGACCGACCCTCGAGTCCGCCCTGCAGGCGGGGGAGGCCGGTCATTTCATCGCCCCCGCCGACCGGCTGGAACTGCTTCGCTTGCTGGCGCAGACGCACTACCAGCAGGTGATGTCGGGCACCGCGACTCCCACCGCCCGGCCGGCCGAACTCGACCGAGCTCTGGACTGCTACCGCCAGTGGCAGGCCGGCACGGGACCGGCCACGACCGACACGGCGCTGCTCGGCGCCTCGATTCTCTATCAACGCGCGGTCGCGGGCGGGGCCACGACGCCAGCCGACCGAACCCGGCTGCAGTCGGCCATCGCCGAGACCGACCGGGGCCTGGCGCTCACCGTGAAGCCGACGGAAAATCTGCTGGTGCTGAAGGCGGCCGCGTTGCAGCAGCTCGGCGATGATGGAGCGGCGGCCGACCAGCTGGAACTGCTGGTCGCGCTGCAACCCGGAAATCCCGGCTACTGGCGCCAGCTTTCGTCCATCTATCTCAACGCGGCCGCGGCGGCCACCGATGCCCGGGAGATCCGGCGCCTGAATCACCGGGCGCTGCTGACGCTCACCCGGGCGCGCTCGCACGGACTCCTGACCGAGCCGCGGTCCACGTTCACACTCGCCTGCCTGTATTTCAACCTCCGCCAATATCCCGTCGCGGCGGATCTGCTCGGCGCGCTGCGGCAGAGTAATGAGGTACCGACGGCCGAGTTGGAACGGCTGGGACAAGCCCTTGCGGCACTCCCGCCTGACCGGCCCGATCCATCCGCCCCTGTTCACCCATGAAGAAATTGTATTTCACCGCCCCGCTGGCCGCGCTGCTCGTGTTCGCCCTGCTGTTCCAGCAATACGAGGCCCGCGTCGCGGCCCAAGTGCAGCAGCAGGTGGAATCCGACCGGCGGGCCCATGAGGCCCAGCTCCGGCAGGAGGCGTCCAACCGGATCAAACAGCAACAGGAGATCGCGGCCGTGCAGGAACGGCAGCAACTCGAGCGGGCGACGCTCGACGCCCGCCGTCACGCGGAGCAATCGGCCCGTGAGACCGTCCTCGCTGCGCTCGCCCTGGCGCAGACCGAGCAGAACCGTCTCACCGGGCAGGCGGCGCGGCTGCGGCAGGAGGTGACTGCGCGCGAAGCGGACCTCGCCCGCCTGCAGGCCGATCAGACTTCGCTGGCCGCGGAGCGCACCCGGCTGGCCGGAGTGCTGGCAGCCACCGAGGCAAACCGCCAGGCGCTCAACACCGCGCTCATCCATCCCGTGAACGCCCCCGCGAGCCCACAACCCTGACTCGACGCCCATGAACCGGCTATACGTGATTCTTCCCGCCCTGCTGCTGGCCGGCTTCGGCTTCGTTTACCAGCAGCAACTCCGGACCGAGGCGGGCAAGGCAGCCCCGCTTGCCGCCGAGTCCGCCCGGGCTCGTCAGGCTGAGTCCGCGCGAGTGCTCGATGAAGCGCAACAGTCGAAAACCGAAGCCGAAAAAAATGCGGCCGCACGCACCGAGGCCGAACACCGCGCCGAGGCTGCGACTCACGATGCCTCGGTGGCCGAGACCCGGCGGCTCACCGACGCCGCTGACGCCGCCCGCGCGGAGTGCGCCCGCCTGGGCGCCGAAACCGTGGCGCTGCAGGAACGCCTGAACTCGCTGCACACTTCCATTGGCACCCTGGAACACGAGACCTTCGAGCAGGAAAATGCGCTCGAACTATCCCGGATCGATCTCACCACGGCGCAGCTCGAAGTGCAGCGCCTCACCGCTTTGCTGATCGCCCGAAGCGCCAAGTGATTCCCCGCGCGAAAATGCGCCAATCACGACCGGCCTAACCGCGGGCGTTGCCGGCATCGCGGACGGGTGCGGCCAGCAGCTTGGTCAGCAGCGGTTCCATCTCCGTGGCCCACAGTTCATATCCCTCGGGGCTCAGGTGCAACCGGTCCCGTCCGAGGCCCTTCCACGTGTCACCCTGTTTGGGCATTCTGGACGCCAGATCGAAATAGTACACCGTCCGGTCGTCGCCCAGCGGGGCGATGAGCCGGTTGGCGTCCTCCATCTTCTGGGGCGCCCGGGCGTTGGGCAGGATGCTGACAAGGATGATTTTCACCCCCGCGAATTTTTCCTGGGTCTTCGCCACGACCGCCTTCACCCCGGCGGCAATCTCCGCGGGCGCGTTGATGTTGTTGTTCGTGCCGATGAGGATGACCGCCACCTTCGGGCGAAACGCGCCGATGGCCATGTTTTCAAGGCGCCACAGCACATGTTCCGTGCGGTCGGCGCCGACGCCGAAGTTCAAAGCATTGCGGCCCGCGTAATGTTGCTCCCAGACCGCCCGGCCGACCAGATCCCACTGCGGCGTCGGCGCGGCGGTGAAGTTGTCGGTGATCGAGTCGCCGATGAAGATGATGTCACAGGGCTTGCCCTGCATCGCCGCGACCCGCTGCTCGCAGGCGGCATACCACGCCGCGTGGGACTTCCGGTTGCCCTCGCTGGGCACGGTGGTGGCGACCGGACGGGCGGCGAGGGCCACAGGTGCTGCAGTCGGCGCGGCCGGGGGTGGAGAAGCCGGCTGGGAGTGGCCCGCCGGAACGGCGGCCAGCAGGACGGCGGAAAGAAGAAGCAAGTGGCGGGAGAGCGTCTTCATGGGGTTGTCGTGGGTTCGCGCTCATTCGATCGTAACCGTGCCACCAAGTCCAGCTGGCGTGCCGGGGGCGGCGGACTCGATCAGGATGCTGACGGTCCGCTCCCCTTCGCCCGGCGGAAACGGAACGGCGAGCGTGCTCCGGTCGGTCGACGGCTTTTCGCCGGCGAGCTTGCCGTCGATCCAGACCCGAGCCTTGCCGGTGACGTCGCGGAGGATGAGCTGTCCGCCCGATTTTTGCAGGCCGGCGCGCGGCGTGACCTGCGCGCGGTAGACCGCGAAGCGGCCGCCGGTGAAGGCAGGCAGGCGTCGGCCGGTCTGGGTGGGCGCCCAGGTGTTCATATCGGTGGCGCCGATCGGCTGGTTGGGATCGGGCCGGTCGGCCGTAAAGGGCGACAGCCGCCAGTTTCGCAGCACCAGCGCCGGGCTGGCCACCGGGACCGCGGGCCGCGCCGGAACCGCGGCCACGTCGATGCCGGCCTCCGCCGGGGCGAGCCCCTCGCTGGTGGCGCGCAACGTCAGCCGGCCCCGGCCGCCGAGTCCGCTTTGCAGGATTACCTGGGCCAGGCCGTGAAACACGCTGTGCCGGTCGCCCTTTTCCGGTTCGTGACAATTGGGGTCGCCGTTGTTCAGACCGATGATGGCTCCCGGACCGGTCAGGGCAAAGGTCACCAACTGGCCCGCGGTCGGCACGACCCGGCCCTGGGCGTCCACGACCTGCACGGTGACCGGCTGGGCGTCGTCCCCATCCCCGGCGAGCCCCGGGCGGTCGGGGATGATCCGGAGTCCGGCCGGCGCCCCGGTGGTTTCAACGGCGAAACGCGCGACCTCCCGGCCGCCGTTGGTGGCGACCGCCTCCAGTTTGCCCGCTGCATAGGGTACGTCGAAGGTGGCCATCGCAAATTTGTCCACGGGTTTGTCGCCCAGATTTTTCCCGTTGAGGAGCAGGGAAACTTTTTCCGTGTTGGAGGTCACCAGCACCTTGACGGGCTGGCCCTCGCGGCCGGCCCAGTTCCAGTGCGGGACGAGATGCACCAGCGGACGGTCGGTGATCCACTGCGCTTGGTGAATGTAGTAGGCGGCCTTGGGAAAGCCGCACAGATCCATGATGCCAAAGGACGAACCCGCCGCCGGCCAGGACAGGGGCTGCGGCTCGCCGCGATAGTCGAAGCCGGTCCACACCATCGTGCCCGCGACAAACGGCCGGGTGGCGACCTCCTTCCAGGCATTGCGGTGCGTGAGCCCCCAAGCCAGCGCGGTGTCGTCGTAGGAGTCCAGGACGGGATTGTCCCCCCGGCGGTTGGAGACATATTCGTCGCGCGTCATCACCGTCGAGGTATCCTCCGAGCTGAAGATCGGCTTCGTCGGATATCGCTGGTGGTAGGCGTCAAAATCGCGGTAGACGTAATTGAAGCCCGCGACGTCCGCCGCCTGCGACGCGTTGACGGGATTGAGGTCGGAATTGCTCTGGGCTGCGGTGACTGGCCGGGTGGTGTCGAGGGCCTTGACCGCCGCGCTCATCCGGCGGACCATTTCGAAGCCCATCTCGCTGCCCTGCGAGGGCTCTTCGTTGAACACCGACCACAGGATGATGCTCGGATGGTTGCGATCGCGCCGCACCATCCAGTCGAGCTGCCGCAGGTACTCCGGCGAAGAGCCAAAATTGCGGTTCTCATCCATCACCAGCAGGCCCTGCCGGTCGCAGGCCTCGAGAAACTCGCTGGCGGGCGGATTGTGGGCGCAACGATAGGCATTGGATCCCATTTCCTTCAGGTGGCGGACGCGAAAATCCCAGATCGAGTCGGGCACCGCCACGCCGACGCCCGCCATGTCCTGGTGGTTGCACGTCCCGAGCAGCTTGAGCGGGCGGTCATTCAGGAAAAAGCCCAGGTCGGGATCGAACCGGATTGTGCGGAAACCGCACCGCGTGGTGACCGCGTCGACCTCGGCCCCGGCGCGCCTCACGACGGTGCGGACGGAGTAGAGCGTCGGCTCGTCCACCGACCAGAGTTTGGGTGAAGCCACCGTCAGCGTCAGCCGGGCGACCGGCGACTGCAGCGGCGCGACCGTGGCCTGGGTGTGCGCGCTCGCGACCGGCTCGCCGGCGGGATCGAGCAGCGTGGACTCCACCACCACGTCAGCCGGCTCGTGATCGCTGCTGGCGAGGGTGACCTCGACGGGAACCGTCCACTGACCGGCGGTGCTGCGAACCGGCTGGGCGAACACGCCGTCAGTCTCGATGTGGACCGGACTCCGCTTCACCAGCCAGGTGTGGCGGTACAGTCCCGCGCCCTCGTACCACCAGCCTTCCTGGGCCACGGCGTCGACCTGAACGGCGATCACGTTGACATCGGTGCCATAGTTGGCGAACGGGGTAAAATCGATGTAGACGGAAGTGTAGCCGCACCAGTTGCGGGCGGCCAGGACCCCGTTGACCCAGACGGTCGCGTGGGTGGCGATGCCGTCGAGCTGGAGCTCCAGGTGCTTGCCGTGGTCGGCGGGATCGAGCCGGAAATATTTCCGGTACCAACCCATCCCGCGGGCGCGGTAGCCCTGTGAGAGGTTGGCCTTCTGGTCGAACGGCTGCTCGACGGCCCAATCATGAGGCAGGTCGACCGTCTTCCAGGCCGAGTCGTCATAGCCCGGCGCGGCGGCCCCCCAGGAACTGCCGGCCTTGGCGTTGCTGTAGGACTGCTGGTGCCCGGAAATCACCGGAAACGGAATGTCGCCCTCGTGGAACAGCCAGCCCCGGTCGAGGGAGAGGCGTTCCCTCCCCTCCGTGTCGGGCAAAGCTGCGGCCGGCGGAGCGAGGTTCTGCGCCGGCAGGGCGGGCGCACCAGCCAGCAGGATGAAAGCGATCAGACGGGGAAGGGTAGCGGGCATGAAAATGAGAGCTCGCGGCAAAGCGATGCCGGAGCCGCGTGGTGTTTTCTAGCGTGATGAAGGAGAGATTCAACCATCGGCGGCGGGGGAGCGGCAAGATTGGCGGAGTCAGGGATGGGTTGGCAGGGACGGTTGATGGCAAGGTGGCGCAACCGCCGGCATTCGTTCCATGGTTTCATTTTCCCATTCCGACCGCCATGCCTAAAGTGTGATATCCAGCGCAAACCATGGGATGTTTTGCGCACGAAACGGGATCAGGGAAAAGGTCGTCGTTCATCGGTGTGTCTGCCCGGGATTCCCTGCCGGTCCGCCTCCCCTGACACGGGCGCAGCCGCCAGACTTGCGTGGCTGGGAGCCCCGCGCCCTCGTCGTCGCACCTGACGGTCGTCTGCGCGCTTGCCGCCGCCGCCATTTGTTCCCATTTCTGACCGCTTCATGTCAGACCTGCCTCAAACCGTCCTGGTCGTGGGTGCCGGCGGACGCGAACACGCGCTCGTCCGCGCGCTCGCCGCCTCGCCCACCCGGCCCCGTCTGCTCTGCGCCCCCGGCAACGCCGGCATCGCCCTTGACGCCACCTGCCACGCGGTCGCCGCCGACGATGTCGCGGGCCTGGTGGCGCTGGCCCGCCGCGAACACGCCGGCTTCGTCGTCGTCGGACCCGAGGTGCCGCTTTCGCTCGGTCTGGTGGACGAGTTGGCCAAGGCCGGCATTCCCGCCTACGGCCCCGGCGCCGATGGCGCCCGGCTGGAAGCCTCGAAAATCTTCACCAAGGAAATCCTGCTCCGGCACCGGATTCCCACGGCGCCCGCCGCCTTCTTTTCCGAGCCGGCGGCGGCGATCGCCTACCTCCGCGCCCGGCCTGCGCCCATCGTGGTGAAGGCCGACGGCCTGGCCGCGGGCAAGGGGGTCGTGGTCGCCCAGACCCATGCCGAGGCCGAGGCCGCCGTCCGCGCGCTGCTCGCGCTGCCGGATCCGCTGGCCGCCCAGGCGAACGTCGCGGCGCCGCCGCGCCAGATCCTGATCGAGGACTGCCTCACCGGCGAGGAAACCTCCCTGCTGGTGGTGGTTTCCGACCGCGACTATGTGATGCTGCCGACGGCCCAGGACCACAAGCGGATCGGTGATGGCGATACGGGCCCCAACACCGGCGGCATGGGGGCCTACTCGCCCGCCGAGGTCGTCACCCCCGCCCTGCTCGGGCGCATCGAGCGCGAAATCGTCCGCCCCTCCGTCAACGCCATCGCCGACGAGGGCATCGCGTTTCGTGGGACCCTCTTCATCGGCATCATGCTCACCCCTGCCGGCCCGAGCGTGCTCGAATACAACACCCGCTTCGGCGATCCCGAAACGCAGGCCGTCCTGCCCCGGCTTGCGACCGATGTGCTTGCGCTCCTCTGGGCCGCCGCCGGCGGCCAGCTCGCCGGCTTCCGGCTGGAGGTAAAGCCCGACTACGCCCTCTGCGTGGTCATCGCCGCCAAGGGCTACCCTGACCGGTATCCGAAGGGCGACCTGATCGGACTCCCCGTCCCCGCCTCCCTGCCGCCGGGAGCCTTCATCTATCACGCCGGCACCGCCACGAACGCCGCCGGCCAAACCGTCACCGCCGGGGGCCGGGTCCTCGGCGTCACCGCGCTCGCCCCCACCCTGCGCGCCGCGGCCGACCAGGCCTACGCCGTCTGTGATCAGGTCCGGTGCGATTCGAAATATTTCCGCCGCGACATCGGCGCCCGCCAGCTCAACCGCCAATGAAAATCCTGCGTCTCTCCCTGGCCTTGCTGCTGCCCGCCCTCGCCGTCCGAGCCGATCCCGCCGGACGCACGGAGGACCTCGGCCAGGGGCTGGCCTACTATCAGCCGGCCGCGGCTGAACCGGCCGTGGCCGCCTTCGCCCAGGCTTGGGCCCAAGGGGCGGTCGTGCTCGATCTGCGTGGGGCGGCCCCGGGCAGCCCCACCGCGCAAGCCTGGCTCGAGGCGCTGCGCCATCCGCCGGTTGGCCAACCGATCTGCCTGGTACTCATCTCGCCCGTCACGCCCGCCGGGCTGCTCGCCGCCCTCAACCCCGGTCCGCCGGGCTGCCTGACCCTCGGCGCCGCCACCGCCACGTTTCATCCCGACATCGAAGTGGCCACGCCGCCCGAACTGGACCGGCAGGCCAGCACCGCCCTTGCGGCGGGAGCCCCCGTCGCCAGCCTGCTCGACCCCGCCCCGGCCAAGCGGCGCTATGACGAGGCGCTCCTCGCCCGCGACCGCAACGCCCCGGTCGAGGATCCCGCCACCCCCGAACTTAAACCCGGCGAAAGCGCCGACAAACCCGCGGACCCGCCCCCGCTGGTGGATGCAGTCCTCCAGCGCGCCGTGCAGATCCATCGCGGCCTGCTCGCACTCCGGCTGAAGCCCGCGAGAGGCTGACCGCGGGCAACGGAAAGATAGCTCCCCCGGCGGCGGTCCCGGGGTTGCCTTTTGCCCCGTTGCAGCCTTCCTTCCCCCCTACCGCATGGCCAAAACCGGTACCATCGTCACCGTTTGCACCGCCAATATCTGCCGCAGCCCGATGGCGGCCGCCCTGCTCCAGCACGCCCTCCGCGCGCAGCCGGAGCCGCTCCGGTCCCTCCGGGTGGTGTCCGCCGGCGTCGCGGCCCGCGGCGGCGACCCGGTCTCGGCCAACTCCGTCGAGGCGCTCCGGAAGGTCGGCCTCGATGTGGCCGGCCACACCAGCGTGGCCCTGACGCCGACCATGGTCAGCGAGGCCCTGGCCGTGCTCTGCATGACCGAGACGCACCGGGCGATGATCGCCCTGATGTTCAACCTGCCGGCCGACCACATCCACCTGTTCCGTGAATTCATGCCGCGGGGGGCCGAAAAGGAGATTGCCGACCCCTTTGGCGGCTCGTTGAAGCAATATGAGGCCTGCCGCGACGAACTGGTCGAGGCGCTCCCCTCGCTGGTCGGCTTCCTGCAGACCCGGGTCGCCAAACCGGCCTGAGTCCGCCGCTGATTTCGGGTTGCGGATTGCGATATTTGGCTTTCGCCTCTGCCTTTCCTGACCCGCACCGCAATCCTCCCCGTCCTCCGCAATGCTCAACGCCGCGCCGCTCGCCACGCTCGATCCCGAAATCTACTCCGCCATCGCCGCCGAACTCGGCCGCCAGCAGAGTCACATCGAGCTCATCGCCTCGGAAAACTTCACCTACCCCGCCGTCATGCAGGCGCAGGGCAGCGTGCTGACCAACAAATACGCCGAGGGCTACCCCGGCAAGCGCTGGTACGGCGGCTGCGAGCAGGTCGACAAGGTCGAGACCCTCGCCCTCGAGCGCGCCAAACGCCTCTTTGGCGCCGAGCACGCCAACGTCCAGCCCCACTCCGGCTCCCAAGCCAACTTCGCGGTCTACACCGCCGTGCTCCAGCCCGGCGACAAGATCCTCGGGATGAACCTCAGCCATGGCGGCCATCTGACCCACGGCAACCCGGCCAACTTCTCCGGCAAGCTGTATAAGTTTGTCCAATACGGCGTCCGCGAGGACACCGGCCGGATCGACTACGACGAACTCGCCGCCATCGCCGTCCGCGAGCAGCCGAAGATGATCACCGTCGGCGCCAGCGCCTACTCCCGCATCATCGACTTCGCCCGCATGGGCGAGATCGCCCGCAGCGTCGGCGCCTTTCTCTTCGCCGACATCGCGCACATCGCCGGCCTCGTCGCCGCCGGCGAGCATCCCTCGCCCCTGGCCCACGCCGACTTCGTCACCACCACCACGCACAAGACCCTGCGCGGCCCGCGGGGCGGCTTGATCCTCTGCCGCGCGGTCCACGCCAAGGCCATCGACTCCGCCGTGTTTCCCGGGGCGCAGGGCGGCCCGCTGATGCACGTCATCGCCGCCAAGGCCGTCTGCTTCGGCGAATGCCTCAAGCCGGAGTTCAAGGCTTACTCCGCCCAGATCGTCAAAAACTCCCGCGCCCTCTGCGCCGCCATGGCCGGCCGAGGCTACAAAATCGTCTCGGGCGGCACCGACAACCACCTCTTCCTGGTCGACCTCCGGGCCAACCTCCCCGAGCTCACCGCCAAGCGGGCCCAGGAGACGCTCGATCTCGCCCATATCACCTGCAACAAGAACACAGTGCCGTTCGAGACCCGCTCGCCCTTCCAGGCGTCCGGCATCCGCCTCGGCACCCCCGCCTTCACCACCCGGGGCCTGACCGAACCCGACATGGCCGAGATCGCCGCCTGCATCGACCTCGTGCTCCGCGCCATCGGCACGCCGACGGAGGCCGACGCCCTCGCCGCCGCCCGGACGCGCGTCGCGGCCCTCACGGCCCGCTTCCCACTGCCGTACCGGAACGTGTGAACCCAGCCCGCGGATCCACCATGTTCGCGCCACCGCCATGCCCGGGCGCCTGAGCCGCCATGCGCCGGCGGTGATCGTCATCCTCGCCGGGCTGACGCTGACCGCCCTCGGCCACCGGCTCGTCCTGGAGGCGGAGGACCGGCGGATCGACGCCGAGTTTCAGCGCCGGGCCGAGGGCGCACAGAACCTGGTCACGGAGGTGCTCGACAACTACACCGCCGCCCTGCTGGGACTGCGCGGAATCTTCCTCAGCGGCGAGACGGTGACGCGGGCGGAGTTCTCCGCCGTCGCCACGGACATCTGCCGGCGCTACCCCGGCATCGCCACGTTGCAATGGATGCCGGTGGTCCCCGCGGCCGACCGCGCGCGGGTCGAGGCGGAGGCCAGTCGCGAACTCGGCTTCCGTTACGCCCTCACCGAACGGAACAGCCGAGATGAGGTCGTGCCCGCCACCGACCGGCCCCTCTACCTGCCGATCTTGTATGTGACCCCGCTCACCAACCACGAGCGCGCCCTCGGCTATGATGTCTCGACCGGCTTCAGCAAGAACATCCTCACCTTCACGCGGACCGACGACCTGCTGCACGTTTCGGCGCAGTTCCCGCTCGTCGAGGAACCCGATCCCACCAAGCTGGCCATGGTCTGGATCCTGCCGGTGTTCAAGCCGGTGGGCGCCGTCCGCCGCCTGCTCGGCTACGTGGAGGCCCTCTTTTACGTCAAGCCGATGCTGGAGGGTCCGTTCCGGCGCTACAACGTGCAGGGCCGCGAAGCGCTGTTTCTGGATCTGGACGAGGCGGATCCCGCCCACCGCACCCTGGCCTTCTTCTCCCCCGCGACCCCGGACGCCCCCGCGCCCGAGGTCGCGTCGTTCAGCGCCGGCCTGCATGCCGAATTCACCGAGACCGTCGGCGAACGCCACTGGCAGGTGCTCTACCGTCCCAGCGGGGAATGGCTGCCGCAGCAGCGCACCCCGCTGCCCCTGATCGTCCTGTTCGGCGGCCTCACCTTCACCGGGCTCTTGGGGGCTTTTGTCCATACCCGCGCGCGGCAGCTGGAGCGGATCGAGCAGACGGTCGCGGAACGAACCGCCGAACTGCGCACCCGGGAGGAGGAGTTGAGCGCGATCATGGAAAACAGCCCGAGCGCCATCTCGGTCAAGGCGCCCGACGGCCGCTACGTCTCTGCCAACCGGCGGTTCGCCGAGTGGCACGGGCTCGCGCATGGCGACGTTCCCGGCCGCACCGTGGCGGACATCGTTCCGCCGGAGGCCGCCGCCCGGCTGCGCGAACACGACGACCATGTCATCCGGACCGGCGAAACGCGCCAGATCGAAGAGGCGATGGAATTGGGTGGGCGGCACCGGACCTTCCTGGTCACCAAGTTTCCCTTGCTCGATGCCGCCGGGGCGCGCCGGGCCGTCTGCACGGTCGCCACCGAGATCACCGACCACAAGAAGAACGAGGCCGAGCGGCTCGCCGTGGAGCGCCGGATGCTCGAGGGCCAGAAGCTCGAGAGCCTCGGCGTGCTCGCCGGCGGCATCGCCCATGACTTCAACAACCTGCTCACCGGCATTCTCGGCCACGCCAGCCTCGCTGAAATGAAACTCCCGGCCGGGTCCGCCGTGCTCGACGATGTCCGCCAGATCGAGGCGAGCTCCCTCCGCGCCGCCGAACTGTGCCGCCAGATGCTCGCCTACTCGGGCCGCGGCCGCTTCGTGGTCGGGCCGCTCAGTTTGAGCGACTTGGTGCACAGCACCGTACCGCTGCTGCGGCTGTCCATCAGCAAGCAGGCCGCCCTCCGCCTGAACCTCGCCCCCGACCTGCCGCCGGTGCAGGCGGACGCCACCCAGCTCCGCCAGATCCTGATGAATCTGGTGATCAATGCCTCCGACGCCGTCGGCTCCCGCCCGGGCACCATTTCGATCACCACCGCCCGCGTGCACGCCGACCAGGAGTTCCTGCGCGGGGCGGTGTTCACCGCCAGCCTGCCCGACGGGGACTATGTGCAACTGGAAGTCGCGGACACCGGCTGCGGCATGGACACGGATACGCGGGCCCGCATCTTCGACCCGTTCTTCTCCACCAAATTCACCGGCCGCGGGCTCGGCCTCGCCGCGGTGCTGGGCATTGTCCGCGGACACCAGGGCGCGCTGTTTGTCGAAAGCGCCCCGGGCCAGGGCAGCACCTTCCGCCTGCTGCTGCCGCCGGCCCCGGCCGGATCCCCGGCCGTCTCCGCGGCCAACGCGGCCAACCCCGGGCCTTGGCGCCACAGCGGCCGGGTTCTGCTGGTTGAGGATGAGGAGGCGATCCGCCTCGTCAGCCGCCAGATGCTGGAATCGTTTGGACTAAGAGTCGATGACGTGGCGGACGGAGCCGAGGCCCTGGCGCATTTGGAGGCCGAGCCGGCCGGTTACGTCGGCGTCCTGCTCGATCTCACGATGCCCGGACTGCTCGGGGACGAGGTGCTGCGCCGGATCCGAACCCGCCAACCCAACCTGCCGGTGCTGCTGATGAGCGGTTACGTTGAGCAGGACGCCCTGCAGCGCTTCGGCGGCAGTCTCGACGCTTCCACATCCTTTCTTCAAAAACCCTTCACCCTTGAGGCCGTGCGCGAAAAGCTGCGCCAGCTGCTCCGGCCGGCCTGAGCCGCTCCTTCCCTCGTGGGTGGTGACTCAGTTTGCTGTTTGCCACCGTAGGTCGGGCTTCTCGCCCGACGTGTCGGGGATAATACCCAACCTACCATTCGCAAACTGAGCCAGGATCCCCTCGGGCGGTCCGCTTACTGCACATACCAGCGGCCGTTCACCTTCACGAAAGTCATGGTGTCTCCACTCGGACTGCCGGCCGGAAGCGCAATGGTGGCATGCGTCCCCGAGTCGTCGTAGGTCGGCGGCGTCGCCAGCATCGCCTGCATCTGCATCTGCCCGGCCGGGGTCTGGGAGGCAGTCTGCATCCGTTGAATCCGCATGG
The DNA here is from genome assembly GCA_903873805.1 of uncultured Opitutia bacterium. Taxonomy (GTDB): domain Bacteria; phylum Verrucomicrobiota; class Verrucomicrobiia; order Opitutales; family Opitutaceae; genus CAIQQB01. The sequence goes on from CAIQQB010000015.1 coordinate 38,573, forward strand.
CCAGTTCGTCGGGTGACATCCTCGCCAGCACATCGGGCGGCACGTACATCTGATACACGGCCGAAAAATTTCCCGCCTGGGCCAGCCGGATCAGATCCGGGACGGCCGTGCTCAGGTCCGCCTGCGGATCGGACACCACGGCCGGCGCCGGATCCGCCGCAGCGGGCAACGGCTCGGGCCGCCCCGCGTCCGACGCCGGAGCCAAATCAGGCGCAACGGCGGGTGGCACCGCGGGCGGTGCGCCGGCGTCCTCCGCCTCGCTGGCGTGCGGGTGCAGGCTTGGCCCCGCCAAAGGCGTCGAACGGCCGCTCCACCACCAGGCAATAAGCCCCGCCAGGCAGGCGCCGATGATCGCGTTGGCAAAATACTTTGAGTTCATGGCCGCGGGCTGACAAAGGGATTGGTCTTCGAAGGAAAAACGCGCCACCCGCCCTGTCAATGTCCGTTGCGCGCCCCGGCCGGCCGCCGCCGTTCAGCCTTGCCCCTCCCCGGCGGGCCGCGCTTAACCTTGGCCCCCTCGCATGACGCTCCTCGAAGACCTGACCTGGCGCGGCCTCATCGCCGACTGCACCGACCTCCCCGCGCTCGCCGCGCGCCTCGCGCAGGGACCGGTCACGCTGTACTGCGGCTTCGACCCGACCGGCGACTCGCTCCACGTCGGGCATCTCATGGGCCAGCTCACGCTGCGCCGCTTCCAGCTCGCCGGCCACCACGTGCTCCCGCTCGCGGGCGGCGCCACCGGCATGATCGGCGACCCCTCCGGCAAGTCGGCCGAGCGCAACCTCCTCACCCGCGAACAACTCGACCACAACGTCGCCTGCATCAAGCGTCAGCTCTCACGCCTGCTCGACTTCGACACGCCCGCCAATCCCGCCCGGCTGGTCGACAACGCCAGCTGGACCGCCGGCATGAGCTACCTCGATTTTCTGCGCGACATCGGAAAATATTTTTCCCTCAACGTCATGCTCGCCAAGGACAGCGTCCGCTCGCGGATGGAGGGTGACCATGGCATCAGCTACACCGAGTTCAGCTACCAGCTCCTGCAGGCGTTTGATTTCTACCATCTGCGGCAGGCGCATGGCTGCGAACTGCAGCTCGGCGGATCCGACCAGTGGGGCAACATCACCGCCGGCACCGATCTCATCCGCAAAAAGCTCGGCGCGCCCGCCTGGGGCCTGACCTTCCCGCTCATCACCAAGAGCGACGGCACCAAGTTCGGCAAGACCGAGGGCGGCGCCGTCTGGCTCGACCCGGCCAAGACCAGCCCGTACAAATTCTACCAGTTCTTCGTGAACACCGAGGACAGCATGGTGGTGGAATACCTGAAGAAATTCACCCTGCTCTCCCGCGCCGAAATCGAGCCGCTGGCGGCCCTCCATCTCGCCAATCCCGGCGCGCGCGAAGCCCACCGGGCCCTCGCCCGCGAGGTCACCACCCTCGTCCACGGCGCGGCCGCCTGTGCCGACGCCCTCCGGGCCAGCGAAATCATGTTCGGCGGCGGACTCGACGGCATCAGCGAAGGCACGTTTCAGGACGTGGTCGGCGAGGTGCCGACCAAGGACCTGGACCGGGCGAAACTCGCCGGCGCCGGCACCGCGCTGACGGAGCTGCTCGTCCACGCCGGCCTGTGCCCGTCAAAAGGCCAAGCCCGCAAAGACATCGAAGGCGGCGGCATCTACCTGAACAACGTCCGCGTCACCGAGTCCGCCCGTGCCGTCACGACGGCCGACCTTCTGTTCGGCCGGTATTTGCTTTTGCGCAAAGGCAAGCGGACCTACGCCGTGCTGAAGGCCGGCTAGCCGTTTCGCGTCCGCAGACACTCGCGGGTCAGCGTTTGAGCCGGGCGGTCCAGGGGTCGGTGCGTTTCCAACCGAAGACTTCGCGGCCGATCAGGTGCACCAGCGCTTCCACTGCGGCCCGCTCCGCCTCCGGCACGACAACTTCGAGCCGGCCCTTCGACAGCCAGCCGCTGCGCCGGTCATGCACCATGCTCCACCATGACGGAATCCCGTAGCCGAGCGTCTGCAGCCTGGGCAGCAGCCCCCGGCGCTCGGCATGCCGGATGAGCAGACGGTAGCTCTGCCCGTTGAATTCCACCTCGATGCGGCCCGCCCCGGCGGAGCTGGTGAAAGTGACCGAGCGCCAGGCCTGCCGGCCCACGAGCTCCGCAAAGGCGCGGCATACAACCGGCTCCGGTTCACCCTCGTCCGATTGCCCGGAATCCGGCGTGCTCATTCCTTCCGGTAATCCGTGGGCCGCCCGCTGCTCCGGGAGTCCCGCTGCCAGGACCACCATTTCACAAAGATGGCTTTTTGGTCGGGCGAGAAGACAATCATGGTGCCCACCAACGGTGAGTTTTCCGGCGCGTTCACCCTCAGGGTCAGCGGTTGTTCGGCCACCACGGTGCCCTGCCCCACCGAAACGGTCTGGTTGCCGGAATGAAAGTGAATCCGCCCTCCAGTCCCGATCTCCACGACTTCGCCCCCGGCCGCCTTGAACCGCCCCACCACCCGGGGGTCAGCCTGCACACCGGTCGCACATGCCGTCAGCGCCGCCCAGCACAGGAGGAAGGGAAGGAAGCGCTTCATTGGATGTAAACCGCCCCGATCACGGTGCGCCGTGAGTGCCACACCCGGCGGTCGCGAAGCGCGGGCAGATATCGAACGAGGATGATACGCTATCCGACGGGACCAAACCAGCGGCCAGCCAAGCAGGGGTAACTTGAGGCATGTTGCATACTAACAGAGACAATGCCGGCTGGCTGTCAGGCGGTGCGCATTTCTTGCGTAGGATGGCATCCTACACCATAACACAAACTGCTGACATATCGCAGGCCCGAGTGGTTTCTATTTCGCACCTGTCCCGCTCAGTTCCGGCGGTTGCCGCCGTTGAGGATCTGCAGCAGATAAAGGAGGTAGCCCAGCGAAGAGACAAAGGCCGCCACGTAGGTCAGCGCCGCCGCGTCGAGCGTTTCGTTGACCCCGATCATTTCATCGTGGTCGAGGATGCCCAGATTGACGAGCTGGGCCTTGGCGCGCCGGCTCGCATCAAACTCCACCGGCAGCGTCACCAGCTGAAACACGGTCATCACGAGCAGGGCCGCGATGCCGAAGTGGAGCATCCAGCCACCCATGGAGCCGATGAAGTAGAATCCAAAGCCCGTGAAAAAATACGCCACCGGGGCGGCAAACTGCATCACCGGCACCATCGACTGGCGCACGCCCATCATGGCGTAGCCTTCCTTCTGCTGGATGGCGTGACCGCACTCATGGGCGGCGACGCCCACCGCCGCGAGACTCGTGCCCCGGTAGTTGGCATCGGACAGCGCCAATCGTTTGTTGACCGGGTCGAAATGGTCCGAGAGCTGGCCCTCGACCTCGACAATTTCGACGTCGTTGATACCGGCCGCGCGCATGACGGCTGAAGCCGCCTCGGCGCCGGTGATGCCGCCGCGCGAGGGGATGGCCAGATTGCGCTGATAGGCACTGGTCACGCGCATCTGCGCATAGACACCGAACAAAATGGGAATCAGAATGAGGATGAGCCAGAGTTGCATGATCGAATGGTTGCAGGGCCAATTAGCAGGAGTCGGCCCAACTTCGCAAGCCGCGGGTGCAGGAGCGACTTAACACACAGGTAATTGGACTCCTGCATCTTGCACAGATCGTTGCCGGCGCTGGAAACACCCCGCGGGTTTGTAACCGCGCCGGGGTGGATCAGTGGATTGGTCGGGACCGGGCGAACCTATCCCAATCCGGGCTCAGGCGGCCAGGTAGGGCAGCTTGGTCGCGGTGGCCTTGACGGAGGGCAGACCGTCGAGCAGTTCGCCGATGGGATCCCAGCGGCCGTTCACGAGCGCATCGCGCGCAGTCTCGCGGAACGCGGCGGGCACCGTCTGGCCGGCAAACCGGATCTCCTGATTCGCGACGTCGATCACCACTTCCGTCCGGGGGTCGGCCTCCACGGCGGCGGCGATCTTCGCGATGTCCTCGCGGCTCGCGGTGGCGCAGGGGATGCCCAGCGTGGTGCAATTGCCGAAGAAGATCTCGGCAAAGCCCTCGGCGACCACGGCGCGGATCCCGTGCTTCTGGATCGCCTGCGGGGCGTGTTCGCGCGAGGAACCGCAGCCGAAGTTGGCCCCCGAGAGTAGCACCGTGGCGCCTTTGAAACGCGGGTCGTTCAGCGGATGCGGCTTGTCGGTGCCGTCGGCATTCTTGCGCACGTCGTAGAAGAGAAACTCGCCCAGCCCGTCAAAGGTGACGCATTTCATGAAGCGCGCCGGAATGATGCGGTCGGTGTCGATGTCATTGCCCGGCACGCAGACGGCGCGCCCGGCGAGGGAGGTGATTTTGGCGAGGGACATGGGGAAATGGTTTAAGGTTTTAGGTTTAAGGTTTTGAGTTCGGAGTTCTGAGTTCCGGGTTGGGGAAACGGATTGGATTTGAATGGATTGGTTTCTGTAACCCAGAACCCGGAACCGGCAGCGTCAGCTGGCCGAACTGACGCTGAAGACCTCGCGGGCGTCGGCCACGGCGCCGGTGACGGCGGCGGCGGCGACCATGAGCGGGCTCATCAGGAGTGTGCGGCCGGTCGGGCTGCCCTGGCGGCCCTTGAAGTTGCGGTTCGAGGAACTGGCGCAGAGTTGGTCGCCGATGAGCTTGTCGGGGTTCATCGCCAGGCACATCGAGCAGCCCGCCTCGCGCCATTCAAAGCCGGCCGCGCGGAAGATCTTGTCCAACCCCAGTTGCTGGCACTGGAGCGCGACGATCTGTGAGCCGGGCACGGCGATGGCCTTGACTCCCGGGGCGACGTGGCGGCCCGGGAGGTATTTTGCCACCTCCTGGAAATCGCTCAGGCGGCCGTTGGTGCAGGAGCCGAGGAAAGCGACGTCGATCCGGGTGCCCTGAATGGCCGCGCCGGGCGTGAGCTTCATGTACGCGAGCGCCTCCTCGATGGACGATTTCTCGTCCACCGCCGTGGCCTTCGCCGGGTCGGGAATGCACTCGTTGATGGCGACACCCTGGCCCGGGTTGATGCCCCAGGTGACCGTCGGCGCGATGTCGGCCGCGGCGAGGTTGACCACGTCATCGTAGGCGCAGCCGGGATCGCTCGCGGTGGCCCGCCAGCCGGCGACGGCGGCGTCCCAGGCGGCACCCTTGGGCGAATAGGGCCGTCCCTTGAGGTAGGCGAAGGTCGTCTCGTCCGGATTGACGTAGCCGGCGCGCGCGCCGCCCTCGATGGACATGTTGCACACGGTCATGCGCTCCTCCATCGTCATGCGGTCGAAGACCTCGCCGCCGTATTCGTAGGCGAAGCCGGTGCCGCCGTTGACCCCGAGGGTGCGGATGATGTGCAGGATGACATCCTTGGCGTAGACGCCGGGCCGCAGGCGGCCGGTCACGTTGATCCGGCGGACCTTGAGCCGGCCGAGCGCCATGGTCTGCGTGGCGAGCACGTCGCGGATCTGGGTCGTGCCGATGCCGAAGGCGATCGCGCCGAACGCCCCATGCGTGCTCGTGTGGGAGTCGCCGCAGGCGATGGTCGTGCCCGGCTGGGTGATGCCCTGCTCCGGGCCGACGATGTGGACGATGCCCTGCCGGCCGCTGGCGCGGTCGAAGAAGGTAATGCCGTGGGCCGCGCAGTTCCGGCGCAGGTCGTCCATCATGGCCTGCGCGAGCGGGTCGCGGTAGGGCTCGGCGAACTGGTCAGTGGGGACGATGTGGTCCACCGTGGCGAAGGTACGGTGGGGCATCAGTACCTTCAGCCCGAGGTCGCGGAGCATGCCGAAGGCCTGCGGCGAGGTGACCTCGTGGATGAGGTGGGTGCCGATGAGGAGCTGCGTCTGACCGTTGGCCAGCGTGCGGACGGTGTGGGCGTCCCAGACTTTCTGGAAGAGGGATTTGGACATGGTGAAAGTGTTCGGAGTTTCGGGTTCTGGGTTCGGAGTTCGGAGTTCGGAGTTCGGAGTTCGGAGTTGGCGACCGGACTGCGCAACGCAGTCAACCCGGAACTCAAAACCCGAAACCCGCAACTGAAAGCGGAGTATACCGCAGACTTGCCATGCTTGGAAATACTTGTTTGGCTTCCGGTGATGCCCAGGGAGTATCAGTATGATTTCGAGCTGCGCCACCTTGTCTACTTCCGCGAGGTGGCCCGGCAGCTGCATTTCCGGCGGGCGGCCGAGGTGCTGGCGGTGGCGCAGCCCGCGCTGAGCCGGCAGATCGCGCAGCTCGAGGCGGCGCTGGACGCCCCGCTGTTCAACCGCTCGCGGCGGCGGGTCGAGCTGACACCGGCGGGCCGGCTGCTGGCCGAGCGGGTCGAGCCGCTGCTGCGGTCCCTGGCCGGGATTCCCGGCGAGCTGCGGGCGGTGGCCGACGGCCAGGTGGGCCAGGTGCGCATCGCGTTCACCGGTCTGGCCATGGCGACGGTGCTGCCGGGCATCCTGCGGGAGTTTCACCGGAACTATCCCGGCATCCGACTGGAACTGAATGAATCGCCGACCTCGGTCCAGCTGGCGGCGCTGCAGGCCGGAGAGCTGGCGTGCGGCTTCTTCCACCCTGATGCGCCCACGCCCGGGCTGCGCACGCGTCTGCTGCTGCGCGAAAAGAACGGCGTCCTCCTGCCCGCCGGCCATCCGCTGGTGCGGCGGCCGGCCCTGCGGCTGCGCGAACTGGCCGCCACGCCGTTCGTGCTGTTCCCGCGCACCCACAACCCGGGGTTCTACGACCGCATTCTCGCCGCTTTCGCCCGCGCCGGGGTGGCCCCGCGCATCGCCGAGGAGGTCTGGCCGCGGGCCAACGGCATCGGCCTGGTGCGCGCCGGGTTTGGCGCGACCTTCATGTGCCCCTCGGAGGCCCGGCAGCTGCCGCCCGAGGTGGTGTTCCGTCCACTCAACGGCCCGGCACCGGAGAGCCGGCTGGTCGTCGGCTGGCGAACCACCCCCGCGCCCGAGCCCGCGCTGGCGGCGTTTCTCACCGTGACGGAAGCCGGTGGCCCGCGGACACAATAAAACCGCGGGGTCTTTCCCCGCAGCTGACACGGCCGGTCTCCCGGCGCGCACGCGCTGCGCGACCTCTTATTCTTGGCCGCCGGATGAAGAGCGGGATTCGGGCGGTCTCATTTCAGCTTCGCGGCCAGGGCGGTCATCTCCTGGTCAAGCTGACTGCCCGGCTCCGGGGCAAGCGCGGTCCGGGCCTGGGCCAGCCCTTCGCGCGCCGCCAGCAGATCCTTCCCGGCCAACAGGTGGTTCACAAACGGCCGGACCACCCGGTCGTAAAAGTCCACCCCGCCGCCATGGCCAAACTGGTCCACCATCCGGCGGAAGGTCTGCTCCTGGACCACCACTGTCTGATCCGTCATCGCCCGCTGCATGATCGTCGCCGCCTCGTCGATCGTCAGATCCGAACGTTGGTCCTGGTTTTTTCTCGCCAGCATCCGTTCCTCAAAATCCGCCGCACTGGACTCGCCCCGCGCCCGCATGCTGTCAGCCACCTTCTGGGTGAAATGCGCATTGAGGTCCGGATAGCGCTGAAACGCGAGCGCCGCTTCCCGCAGCGTTGTCTCCCGGACCTTGGGCTCCGTCCCGGCGGCGGCCTGCGCCGCCAGCAACAGTTCCCAGGCCGGCAGATTGCGGTGCTCGTAGCCGACCGCCTTGCGCGCCGTCGCCACGGCCTCCGGCACCCGGCCGAGCTGGACGTAGAGTTCCGCCACCGCGGCCTGCAGGCGCGACTGCTGGTAGGGCGGCAGCCGGCGGAATCCGTCGGCCAGAAATCCCAGCTCGTGGTCCGAGAGGTTGCCCCAGGTCTGGGGATCCTGCGCCTGGCCGGTGACAAAGCGCTGCTCTCCGTACCGGCCGGCATCCAGCTTCCACCGCTGGCTGCCGTCGAGGTAGCCGAACCAGGCGTGCCGCCCGTCCTGCCCCACCCCATGAAAATAAATCGTCGGCACCCCCCGTGCCTTGCCCGCCTGGGTCGCAAAATAAGCCTGGTCCACGCAGATGCCTCCTTCCTTCAGGATGCGCGCCAGCTCATAGGTCGCGTCGGGCCAGTTCGACTCGTCGTGCAGCCACCGGTCCTGGCGGTAACTCACCGCACTGTAGCTTTTGTCCAGCTCGGCGAGGGAAAAGTGCACGTTGGTCTGCGCCCACCTGAGTTCCGGAAAAGGCGCGACGACATCGACGAGAAACTTCAGCTCGCCCGCGTCCAGCCGGGTCAGATGCTGCAGGGCGGCCGACTTTTCATCGGCCTGCACAAAAAACGCGAAGGCGTCCAGCGGGGCCGGCAGTCGCCGCGGCAGGGCGGTCTGGCTGACCTGCCAGTGCGGCCAGGTGTGCGGTGGCGGCACATCATAGACCACCGCGATCGCCAGCGCGAGTTGGGCGTAGAGTTGAAACCGGGCCGGATCGGCGGTGTACAGCTGGTCGAGAATATCGAACACCGCCGGAAGGTAGTCCAGAGACGAGCGCAGTTCGAAGAATGATTCGGAGAACTTCCGGTCACCCAGCAGCCAGCGGCCCGTGGCCCGGCTGAGATGGGCCGACAGCGGCGCGGCCGGCGGGGTGAAGCTCCGGGGCATCCCGGAATAGTCGACCTTCGCGGCCGCCACGGCCTTGACCCAGTTTCCCACAAACTGCGTTTCGGGTTCGCCGAACAGGGCGCCCCAGCGCGCCACGTACAGCCAGCTCTCAGCCACGTCGGTCCGCCCCTGCTCATAGGCCTGGAGGGCGCCGGCCTGCACCGCTGCCGTCACCGCCGGCCAGCCCTGTGTTTCGCCCGCCTGCATGAGATCGTCGAGCTCGGCCGGGGTCGGCGCATGCACGAGCCATCCGGCCGGCAGATCCAACGCCAGCAACTGGCTGCTGCACCAAAGTAAGCAGAAGAGATAGCGCATCCCATCCGGGAGCCTGCGCGGTCCCGTACGGGCTGCAACCCCGGAGAAGTTGGAGGGCGGGAATCCGGTGGCCGGGCCGCCTTCCTCCGCCGCGCCGCGCTCAAGCCGCGGCCGGACGTTGGTCGCCTTCACTTGCCCGGGGTGGCGGAATTGGCGGCCGGAGCGGCGGCGGCTGGCGGCGCAGGGGCCGCGCCACGGGCGGCCCGCCCAACCCGGGGGGTCGCCTCGGCCGCGGTCTGCACCTTCATCAGCGAAGCTGGCGATGGCGGGATCCAGCCGTTGAATCGCATCCACTCCTCGCAGAGCCTCGGCCACAGGGCGGTGGGGCCGAAGTTGGGATCGAGGCCGGAACCGTGGGTGCCCACGGGGTAAAGGTGCAGTTCCGTGGGCACGTTGTGCTTGCGCAGCGCGGCATACAGCTGCAGCTCGTTTTCCAGCTTCACGGTCGTGTCCCCCTGGGTATGGACCAGAAACGCCGGCGGCGTGTCCGCCGTGACCTGTTGCTCGACGGAGTATTTGGCCATCTGCTCCGGCGTCGGACGGGGGCCGAGGAGCGCGCGGCGCGAGGAGGCGCTGGCGTTGGGATCCTCCATGGTGAGTACCGAAAAGAGCAGAATCATGAAGTCCGGCCGGGCGCTGACCTGATCAAGAGGCGCGCCGGTTTTGCCGAGGGGGTCGGCAAACAGCGTGCCGGCGCAGGCCGCCACATGGGAGCCGGCCGAGTCGCCCAGCACGCCAATGTGCGTAGGATCGAGCCCGAACTCCGCCGCGTGCGCGCGCACGAGGCGCACCGCGCGCAGCACGTCCTGCTGCGGAGCCGGTGCGCCGAATTCCTGGCAGCGGTAGAGCAGCACAAACACGGTCACCCCGTGCGGATTGAACAGGCCCTGGATGCCGCCGCCAATGTTGACGTGGATGTAGCCGCCGCCCGGACAGAAAATGATGGCCGTGCCGCTGGACGGGGTGCCCGCCGGCGGAGGGTAGACGATCAGGCGCGGATTACTGATGTTGGTGTAGGTGGTGCCCGAGACCGTTTCCGGTCCGATGTCCTTCCATCCGGGCACACCCTCGGGCCAGAGCGGGATGACCTGGCCCTTGGTCAATGGCGTGGGAATGGCCGCGCTAACCGTTGGCGCGGCAACCGTCTCCGGCCCGGGGACGTCGGCCCCCATAACCCGGCCGGCCAGAATCGTGCAGACAAGCATGGCAAAAAACGGGTGAAATTTCATGGCGAGTGCCACCCACGAAAGGGAGCCGGCCGCGAAACGCAAGTGGTCAGCGCAGGCGGGCCATCGGGCCGCGGCGGGAGAGCCGGGCCGGCAGGAATGCGCCAACCGGACCGGGGCGCCGGGACCGATGCCCGACGCGCCACGGACTTACGAAACCACCCCGGTGTCGGCCGCGGGCTGGCTGGGATGCTGCTGCTTGAACTCCAGCTTCTCGCCCGTGCGCACCACCAGAACCGGGTCACCCTCCTTGATTTCGCCACGCAGGATGCATTCGGCGAGCGGGTCCTCCAGATAGTGTTCCACCGCCCGGCGCAACGGACGGGCACCGTACTTCTCGTCGTAGCCCTTTTCGATGAGCAGGGTCTTCGCCTCGGGCGTGAACTCGAGGGTGATTTTCCGGTCGGTCAGACGCTTCGCGAACTTGGCCACCTCGAGGTCGACGATCTTGATCAGGTCGGTCTTGTCGAGCGGCCGGAAGAAGACGATGTCCGAGATGCGGTTCAGGAATTCGGGCTTGAAGATGCGCTTGGCCTCCTCGAGCACCTTCTCGCGCATTTTCTCCGCGTCGCCGAAATTGGAGTTGGCGGCGGCAAAGCCCATCGACGTCTGGCGCTGCAGGAGCGAAGCGCCGACATTCGAGGTCATGATGATGATCGTGTTGCGGAAATCCACCGTGAGGCCGAGCGAATCGGTCAGGCGGCCGTCCTCGAGGATCTGCAGGAGGAGCTGGAGCACGTCGGGGTGCGCCTTCTCCACTTCGTCGAAGAGGATGACGGCGTAGGGGCGGCGGCGGACGGCCTCCGTGAGCTGGCCGCCTTCCTCGTAGCCGACGTAGCCCGGGGGCGAGCCGACAAGGCGGGAGACGGCGAACTTCTCCATGTATTCGCTCATGTCGATTTGGATGAGCGCGTCCTGGTTGCCGAACATCTGCCCGGCGAGCTGCTTGGCGGTCTCGGTCTTGCCGACGCCGGTGGGGCCGACGAACATGAACGAGCCGATCGGGCGGCGCGGATCCTTGAGGTCCGCGCGGGAGCGGCGGAGCGCCCGGGCGATGGCCTCGGCCGCGATCTCCTGGCCGATGACGTGCTTGGTGATCTCCTTCTCGAGGGTGAGCAGTTTTTCGCTTTCCTTCTTCTCCATCCGGGAAAGCGGGATGCCGGTCCAGTCGGCGACCACCTGCATCATCAGGTCGTCGTCGATGGTCACGCGCTTCTCGTCGCGCAGCTTCTTCCAGTCCTCGGTGGTCTGGTCGAGGCGGGCGCGGAACTGCTTCTCGGTGTCGCGGAACTTGGCGGCCTCCTCGAAATGCTGCTTGGCGATGGCCTCCTCCTTCTGGGCGCAGACCTGCTCGATCTCCTTCGCCAGCGACTCGAGGTCGGGCGGGCGGATGAGCGAAGTGATGCGGGCGCGCGAGCCGGCCTCGTCCATCACGTCGATCGCCTTGTCGGGCAGGAAGCGGCCGGTGATGTAGCGCTCGGAGAGCTTGGCGGCGGCCTCGAGGGCCTTGTCGGTGAAGACCGCCTTGTGGTGGTCCTCATACTTGTGGCGAATGCCCTTGAGGATGGTGATGGTGTCCTCGACGGACGGCGGCTCGACCTTGACCGACTGGAAGCGGCGCTCGAGCGCGCTGTCCTTCTCGATGTACTTGCGATATTCGTTGAGGGTGGTCGCGCCGACGCACTGGAGCTCGCCCCGCGAGAGGGCGGGCTTGAAGATGTTGGAGGCGTCCATCGCGCCCTCGGCGGCGCCGGCACCGACGATGGTGTGGAGCTCGTCGATGAAGAGGATGATGTTCTTGGACCGGCGGATCTCGTCCATCACGGCCTTGATGCGCTCCTCGAACTGGCCGCGGTACTTCGTCCCGGCGACCATGAGGGCGAGGTCAAGGGTGATGACCTTCTTCTCGGCCAGGATCTCGGGAACGAGGCCGTTGGTGATCTCCTGGGCCAGGCCCTCGACGATGGCGGTCTTGCCGACGCCGGCCTCGCCGATGAGCACGGGGTTGTTCTTCGTGCGGCGGCAGAGGATCTGGATGACGCGGCGGATCTCATTCTTGCGGCCGACGACCGGGTCGAGCTCGCCCTTGCGCGCCAGTTCGGTGAGGTCGCGGCCGAACGCCTTCAGGGCGGGGGTCTTGACCTCCTTCTTGTCCTCGGGGGTGGCCCCGCCGCGGGCGGAGGGGGCGGGGGCGGCCTCCTCGCCGCCGGTCTCGCCGCCGCTGCCGGAAAACTGCGGGTCGAGCTCGCGGAGGATCTCGTTGCGGGTGCGCTCGATGTCGACGTCGAGCGACTTGAGCACGCGGGCGGCGACGCCCTCGCCCTCGCGGAGCAGGCCGAGGAGGATGTGCTCGGTGCCGACGTAGGAATGGTTGAGCTGCTTGGCCTCGCGGCCGGCGAGCGCGAGCACCTTCTTCACGCGCGGCGTGTAGGGGATGTTGCCCTGGGTCTTCGTCTCCGTGCCGGTGCCCACCTGCTTCTCGACGGCGCTGCGCACCGTCTCGAGGTCGAGCCCCATCTTCTGGAGCACGCTGACCGCCACGCCCTGCCCGAGCTTGATCAGGCCGAGCAGCAGGTGCTCGGTGCCGACGTAATTGTGGTGGAAGCGGTCGGCTTCCTTGCGGGCCAGCGCCAACACTTGCTGGGCGCGCGGCGTGAAGTTGTTCATTGGTCCTTCCATGTGATAAAAGTGGGTGCGTGTCGGGGGGTCAGTTGCGGCCGCTGAGGATGAAATTGGGCCGGCTGAAGGCGGCGAACTCGGTGCGCAGACGCTCGGCCCTCAGCAAGTCCCGGGCCGCGGCATCAAGGTCGTGCGGGGCAGAATGCCGGATGTGGCCGGGCTGGGTCTCGATGAACAGCCGGTCGATCACCGCGCGGGTGTCGTCGGGAAACACGCCCAGGTCGATGCCGAGGCGAAGCAGGGAGAGGAGGTTCATCGCCTCGCCGGAACTGAGGAGGTGGCTGTTCTGGAGGATGCCGTAGGCGCGGCCGATCTTGTCGAACAGCTTGCCGGCGTCGGTCTCGAGCAGCCGGGCGCGGGCATTCATCTCGTGCTCGATGATGGTCTGGAGCACGTTGCCCAGGCAGCGGAGAATCGCCTCCTCGGATTCGCCGAGAGTGGTCTGGTTGGAGATCTGAAAGATGCTCCCGGAGGCGTCGGAGCCCTCGCCAAACAGCCCGCGCACGACCATGCCGAGCTGGTTTACCGCGCGCACGACCTTCTCCATGTGATTGGAGATGACGAGTGCCGGAAGGTGCATCATGGCGGAGGCGCGCATGCCGGTGCCGAGGTTGGTCGGGCAGGCGGTCAGATAGCCCAGGGTCGGGGAAAACGCGTAGTCGAGGCGGTCCTCGAGCTCGCCGTCGAGTTCGTTGATGGCGGCCCAGCTCTTCTTGAGCTGGAAGCCGGCCCGCAGCACTTGGATGCGGAGATGGTCCTCCTCGTTGATCATGACCGAGAGCGTCTGGTCCTTGTTGATCACGACCCCGGAGCCGGCGGCCGAGCCGCTGAGCTCGCGGGAGATGAGGTGGCGCTCGACCAGCATCTGCTTGTTGAGGTCGGACAGCTCCTCAACGGTGACATTGGCCGCGCGCTTCATCGGCGTGGTGGCCGCGACGGCGGCGCGACAGGTCTCGAGCACGGCGAGCCGCTGGGCCGCGCGCGCCCAGCCGGGAAACGACTGGCCCGCGAGGTTGCGCGCGAGCCGGATGCGCGTCATCAGGACAATCGCGCACTTGCTGCTCGCGGTGTCCGTGAGCTCCGAAGGGGTGGCGAGAAGGGAGGAGATCATCATGGGCTCAGGGTGCGGCCTTGCCGGGCTCCTCGGCCACCTGCTTGACCTGGTGGATTTCATCCCGGTAGCGGGCGGCGTCCTCATAGCGTTCGGACTTGATCGCCTCGTCGAGATTGGTCTCCAGCGCGGTCAGACGGTCGTGGAGGGACTTGCGGGCGAGGGCCTTTTGCGGAACCTTGCCGGCGTGGACGGTGCCCTTGTGCATATTCTCAAGCATCGGGTCGAGGATCGCCCGGAAGGCTTCGTAGCACTGGGGGCAGCCGAAGCGGCCTTGCTTCTTGAAGTCGCCCTGGGTGAAGCCGCACTGCTCGCAGCGCATGCCGCCGGCCGGCTCGGGGTTGAGCGAGGCCTTGTGCAGGAGGTCGGCCAGCGAGAAGCCGCTGGGATCGGTCACGCCCTTGGCCTGCGCGCACGCCTCGCAGAGGTCCACTTTGTGAACCTTGTTGTCCACAATTTGCGTGAGGTGGACGGTCGCAGGCTTGCTGCAAAGGTCACATTTGAGCGGGCTGGCCATAGGGGAAAATTGACGGATCCGGGCGGGACATCGACACAAAAGACGTGGAAGATTGGCCGGGAAGCAACATTTGGGAGCAGTTTTCCTGCAGCGATCATGCCAAAGCCGATTCCGACCGCAAGCCCCGGGGCGGGCCCCTCCGCCCGCCCGCCGGGTGCGCCAGCCGGTCGCAGGGGGGCCGGCCATCCGGGCGGGTTTGGCACAGCCCGGGCCGGCGCGACCGCCGCCCCGTCCGGCTCAAATGCGCGTGCCCTCGGTCAGCACGCGGCGGCGGAACGAGGCCAGCACCCGGGCGGTGATTTCGCCGGGCCGACCCGTGCCGATTTCGCGGCCGTCGAGCTTCACGACCGGAATGACCTCGGCGGCGGTGCCGGTGAGGAAGCACTCGTCGGCGTTCCAAACGTCGTAGCGGGTGAGGTCGGCCTGGCGCAGCGGCAGGCCCAGCTCCTGGGCGATGTCGAGGATGGCCGAGCGCGTGATGCCGCGCAGCGCGCCCTGGGAGGCGGCCGGCGTGATCAGCTCGCCCTTGTAGACGATGAAAATGTTGTCGCCCGTGCACTCCGCCACGTAGCCCTGGTCGTTGAGCATGATGGCCTCAAGGGCGCCGAACTGCCGCGCCTCGATCTTGGCCATGATGTTGTTCAGGTAGTTGAGCGACTTCACCGTCGGGGGCAACGCGGCCGGGTTGATCCGGCGCGTCGGCACCGTCACGATCGCCAGTCCGGTGGTGTAGTGCTCAGCCGGATACAAGGCGATCTTGCTCGCGATGATGAAGATCGACGGCACCGGGCAGAGCCAGGGCGACAGGCCGAGGTCGCCCACGCCGCGGGTCACGACCAGCCGGATATAGCCGTCGGCCAGCCCGTTCTGGCGGCAGGTCTCGCAGGTGAAGCCGGCGATCTCCGCCCGGGACCAGGGCAGCGACAGCAGGATGGCCTTGGCCGACTGCTCCAGCCGCTCCAGATGCTCGTCGAGCCGGAAGATATTGCCCTGGTAGATGCGGATGCCCTCGAACACGCCGTCGCCGTAGAGCAGACCGTGGTCGAACACGGAGATCCGGGCCTCGGCCGCATCCACAAATTTTCCATCGAGAAATATCTTCATGGCGACAAGGGTAAAAATGGCGGGTCAAATTTGTCGAGCTTTGGGTACTGGGGTCGTTTGAATTTACCCCAACCCAAAAGGGTTAAGTGCCAAGCGGAGGTTGGGATTGCCCGAGACGCCGGAATGCAACAGAAGTGCGAGCCCAGTAACGGGTCTGGATGGCCGCTTTTAGCTTTCTAGCTTTGTCTGGATCACCCTTGGCGGCCTGTGCCATTGCGGCATCAAAAGCGTCCTTTTTAACAGCCTGTTCTGAGGCATCGCATTCCTCCATGGCACCGTAAAGCGCCATCAACGCCTCAATCTGAGGGTTCATGCCCCAGCCGCAGTCGGGCTAGGCTCAAACATGGCCGTAATCTCTGGGTCTTCTTTTTCGAGAAGCCCCAATTCAAGGATCACATCATCTTCTACGATTTCTTCGAGACAAGCGACGAGATTTCTCTTGGTAACACCCAAGGGAGACAGGTCGATTTTTTCCGTTTCAATCTGGAGCAAAAGCGCCTTACCCGCTGATTTCAACCCAGCGATCATGCAGCCATATCCCAAAAGGCCATTGCCCTCAGGAACACCCGCAACACGGCGAAGGGTCTTGAAAGCAGTAAACGCACTCAGCCATGAGGCGACGGCCATCAAGGGAACGACCTTTGGTTGGCGAGTGGTTTCTAGGAGTGACGACATCACCACGTCAGCTCCATTAGCCATATTTTCTCGGTTGGAACCGTAAGCAAAAAACTGCATTCCCCTGGTCTCGGCTGGCAGCCGAGGGGTGCGCAACGGAGGAGATTCGAGCGTTCCTGTGGGCATGGTGTTGTGGCGAACCTCCCATTTTACGGGTGCGGAGTCAAGCCCCCAGCCATGATTTCCCCTAGGCCGTCTCATGCCGCTTTGGCCTCTTGCCAGTCCAAGAGGGCGATGACCTCGGACAACTCCCAAACATGGTCCGTCACCCCTGCCTGCATGGCGGGGGTGCAACGGATGGTCGAGTGAACCTTGCAAAAGTTGTAATGCATGGCGAACAGAGCGAAGGCGTGTTCGTGGTTCTCGGCCTTCTTGCTGTGGGCGTTCGTGAGGCGGGTAAAGCGGCGATTGCCCATGCGGATGGAGAGGTTGAGCCGTTCAACGTGCGACGTGCTGACGTGGCGGAAATCAGGCTCGCCCGTCACAACGGCCTTGCGTGCGCCCATGCAGACGGCGGGAGAGTAACGGGCTTCGGTCTTTGGGCCTTCGCCGTAAATCTTAATCAGTCGGGCGTAGTCGATCTCAGAGCCGAAAGCGGACTCAACCGCCGCAAGGTAAGGCGAGTGCCCGTCGCTGGTAAGCTGCACACGATGGGCGAGCCGCCCGGCAACGTCATGCATGAAGTGGTAGGCCGCGCCAGCGTCGCGGGTGCCGATAAACCAGCACAGGAGGAGCTTTGATTCGGGGTCAATGGCCGTCCAAGTCCAAATGTCACCCCAGCCTTTGCCCTCATGCTGCGGGCCGACGTTCTTGGCCTTGCATCCGCAAAACGCCCAAATCTCGTCAACCTGCACGCGCTTGCATTGGAGGTTCACCAGCGCCGCGTCTTGGTAGGCCGTGCAGGCTTTGCCGAGGGCGACGCCAAGACGGGAAACGGTTTTCTTGGTGACGCCGCAAATGCGGGCGGTGGCACGGCCGCTGTTTCCGTCGATCAGGCAGGCGATGATCTGGGCGCGTTTTTCAGAGGGAAGAATGTTTGCCATGCTGAAACCCTGTGCGTGCTAGCACGCATAAGCAAGCAGAAACTTAGAATTAAGTTGACGTGCGTGCAGAAGCGTGCAAGCTGGCAGCACTATGACCGACCATCCATCCATCCAATCCCTCGGCGGCAAAGCCCGTGCCGAGAGCCTCACACCAGAAGAGCGCAGCGCCAGCGCCCGTGTTGCCGCTATCGCCCGCCATGCCAATAAAGCCGGAGTTCCAACAGCAACCCATGGCTCACCTGATCATCCTTTGAGGATTGGGGGGCAAGAAATCCCATGCTACGTCCTCGACAACGGAAAGCGGGTGATCACCCAAGGAGGTGTTTTGGCCGCTCTGTCCATGAGCCAAGGAACCGCCACCAAGGGGGGTGGTGATCGAATCGCCAATTTCATCAACACAAAGGCGATTAGTCCACACGCCAGCAATGCTTTACGCGAGATGATCACGGAGCCGATAAAGTTCCGGGCGCAAGGAACCTTGGCCTACGGCTACGACGCGACAATCCTACCGGAAATCTGTGATGCGGTTCTGGAGGCGCGCAATAGCGCTGCCGGCATCAACCACCAGCAGGAGCATATCGCCAAGCAAGCCGAGATGCTCCTGCGCGCTTTTGCCCGCGTCGGTATCATTGCCTTGGTGGATGAGGCTACCGGCTTTCAATATGACCGGCCTAGGCGCGACCTGGAGGAACAGCTAAAGCGGTTCTTGTCTGAGAGCCTTCGGCAGTGGGTTAAAACCTTTCCCGCCGATTATTTTAAGCACTTGTGCCGTCTAAGGGGCGTTGAATTGCGCTCCGACATGAAGCTTCCACAGTATTTCGGGAAGCTTACCAACAACTTGATTTATCGGCGTATTGCGCCGGGGCTTCTAAAGAAACTCAAGGAGCGGAAGAAAGAGCGGGGGCATTCTAGCGACAAACTCCATTCTTGGCTGAGTGAAGACATCGGATTTCGCAGCGTCTTGGTTCACCTTGGAACCGTCGTCGGCCTCATGAAGATCAACACCGATTATGACGCCTTTGAAGCCCAGCTTAATCAGGTGGCCCCTCTGTATCCGGAAACCCCCGGTCTTTTCGACAATCCCGCCGACTGGGACGAACCCAAAGAGGGTTAACGCGTCGCCTTCTGGACCGCCGCAAACGCCCGCTGGAACACGTCGGGGCGTGCGGCGCGCTTAGGGGCTGTCTTGCCCTTGGCGGGCTTGGCTGCGGGCTTCTTGGCGGTCTTGCGGGTGGGCTTGGGCATGAGCCGAGGTTACGCCCGGCCTACCGCCCGGCAACCGGAAATTCAAAAGACCCCAGTACCGAGCTTTGGCGGGACTTTCTTCTTGTAATGCCGCCGGATCCGCCCAAGTTTTCCCCTGAAACCTCCCCCCCTTATGTTGAAAACTACCCGGCGCCCCCTCGCGGGCTTCACCCTCATTGAACTTCTGACGGTCATCGCGATCATCGGTATCCTCGCGTCGATCATCATCCCGTCCGTGGGGGCCGTCCGCATTTCGGCCCAAAAAGCCGCCGAACGCGCGAATCTCGGGACCATCGGCAAATCGGCCACCATCTACGCCACCGACAACAGCGATTATCTACCCGACCCGCTTTCCAAGTCCGGCCAGAGCCTCAACGCCAGCGGCGGTCTGTTTAAGTGGATGCTGCTGCTCGCGCGCGCCGGCACCTTGACCGGCCCGAGCTTCTATTTCTCGAAGATCGACCAACCCCAGTACCAGTGCAGGGTGGAAGACCTGCCCGGCACCATCTATAACCCGACCAACCACCTGGCCCTCGCCACCGGCATCGGGACCTTCACCCCGAACGTCGAGTTGGTTGGGGGGCTCAAGACCGACTATCTTCCCACCACTCCCATCGCCTTTATCCGCGGTCTGCGCACCGACGGCCAGTGGGACAAGGATCAGGGAGTCTACGGTGAAAGCGGCGGGGCGATTGTCTTCCTCGGCGGCAACGTGCAGCAGTACACCTCCATCGATTCCAAGCTGACCCGCCCCAGCGGCAAGCCCACCAACAATATCCTCGAGACGATCCCGTACCCTCCCGGTGGCAACCAGCGCGTTTATGGCAAGAACGCCAAGATCGGCACCGAAGGCGGTACCAAGCCCCAGCTCGCGAACTGATCCGGACCTCCCGTCCCTTTTTTCAGCCCCGTCCCCGCGACGGGGCTTTTTTATTTATATCGTCCCGGGCTCCGCCGCCTGCTGGCGTTGCCCCCCTCGCCCACGCTCCCCCTCCATGACCGTCTCCCCTCACGCCCTCGCCACCGGCACCACGTGCATCATCGGCCACCGCAATCCGGACGCGGACTCCATCTGCTCAGCCATCGCCTACACCGCCTTCAAGGAAGCGTGCGGAGAAAAGGGTTACGTGGCCGCTCGCTGCGGCAACTCCAACGCCCGCATTGACGGCATCCTCACCCGATTCCGCCATCCGCTCCCGCTCTATCTCAGCGATGTCTCACCCCGCGTCCGCGACCTCATGGCCGCCGACGTTATCACAGTGGCTGACCACGCCACTTGCGCCGAAGCGCTCGATCTCATCGACCGTCATGACCTCCGTGTGCTCCCGGTGCTCGCCCCGGACCGCCGCCTGGTCGGTACCGTCTCCGTCTTCCAGCTCGGTCATTTCTTCATGCCGAAGATCAGCGCCCCCAAGCTGATGCGCCAGGTGCACACCACCCTCTCCGGTATCGTCCGCGCCCTCGGCGTCAGCCCGCTGCATCTGGTCGACGGGGACCGCATCGAGGACCTTTACCTGCGCATCGGGGCCATGGCTGTCGCCTCCTTCTGGCGCCTGTCCGAGGCCGAGGGTATCCCGGCCGCCCAGTGCCTGATCATCGTCGGCGACCGCCGGGAGATCCAGGAGAAGTCCATCGAACTCGGTGTCCGTGCCCTCATCATCAGCGGTAACCACTCGGTGGACGCGGATGTCCAGGCGCTCGCGCGCGCGCGCGGCGTCAGCCTGCTCGTCAGCCCCTACGATACCGCCACGACGGCCTGGATCACCCGCACCGCCATGCGGCTCGAGCGCCTCATCGACCGCGCTTACAGCCCGCTCCACGCCGATACGCGCATCGCCGACGTCCGCCGCCAAGTCGCCACCGCCAGCGTCGCGGCCTTCATGGTGCTCGACGACCAGCAGCGCCTCCTCGGCGTGCTTTCCAAGGGCGACGTCCTCCGCCCGCCCGCCACCCGCCTCGTCCTCGTCGACCACAATGAACTCGCCCAGGCCGTGCCCGGCGCCGCCGAAGTCGCCATCACCGAGATCATCGACCACCACCGGCTCGGCGCACCCGCCACCACCCAGCCCATCCTGTTCATCAATGAGCCGGTCGGCTCCACCTGCACCATCGTCGCCGACCTCTTCCGCCGCCGCGGCCTCCGCCCCTCCGCCGACCTCGCCGGCCTCATGATGGCCGGCCTCATCTCCGACACCCTGCTGCTCCAAAGCCCCACCTCCACCCCCAAGGACGCCGAGGTCCTCGCCTGGCTCGAAACCCACGCCGACATCACCGGCCGCGCCCTCGCCGACCTCATTTTCAGCTCCGGCTCGCTCATCCTCACCAACCCCGCCGCCAAGGTCGTCCGCTCCGACTTCAAGATCTACGAGGAGGAGTCTGCCCGCTTCGCGGTCTCCCAGGTCGAGGAGCTGGGCTTCGACAACTTCTGGCAGCATGCCCGCGCGCTTTCGGCCGCCCTCGCCGAGCTTCGCGCCGAGGAAAAGCTGACGTTTGCCGTCCTGCTCGTCACCGACATCAACACCCAGAACTCGCTCATGCTGGTCAAGGGCGACGAGGGCGTCATCCGCCACATTTCCTACGCCCACGTCGAACAAAACGAGATCTTCGACCTCCCCGGCATCGTCAGCCGCAAAAAGCAGCTCATTCCCTACCTTTCGGGCATCCTCCGCGAGATGGCCGCCGAGGGCAGCTTGGCCAAACCCGGCACCCCCGCGCCCTTCAGCAAGCCCCGCCGTTGACCGGCAACTGCGGCGTTGCCTCCCCCGGTTCCTTTTCTGCATCGTTCCCGCCCATGACCGCCGCCCATCAGGAGCCCGCCGCCCCCGCCCCCAGTGATTTCATCCGCGACCTCGTCGCGCAGGATGTCGCCCACCGGCGCTACCCGCGGATCGTCACCCGCTTCCCGCCGGAGCCGAATGGCTACCTGCACATCGGGCACGCAAAATCCATCTGCCTGAACTTCGGCATCGCCCGCGAGAACGGCGGCCAGTGCAACCTCCGCATGGACGACACCAACCCGGCCAAGGAGGAGGTCGAATATGTCGACTCCATCATCGCCGACGTCCAGTGGCTCGTCGCCGGTTGGGCCGACCACTGCCTCGGCTTCAAGCCGAAGGGCGCCACCCCCGCCGCCGTCACCACCAACGGCCAGCCCGACTTCTACCTCGCCCCCGCCCCAAAATCCAAAGTCCAAATTCCAAATTCCAAAATCGGGACCGAACCCTTCTTCGCCAGCGACTACTTCGGTCAGATCTACACCTACGCCGAGGCGCTGATCGAAAAGGGTCGGGCCTACGTCTGCGATCTCACGCCGAAGGAAACCGAGGAATACCGCGGCTCGCCCGACCGCCCCGGCCGCGACTCGCCGTTCCGCCAGCGCTCCGTGGCCGAGAACCTCGACCTCTTCCGGCGCATGCGGGCCGGCGAGTTCCCCGACGCCGCCCGCTCCCTCCGCGCCAAGATCGACATGGCCTCGCCCAACATCTGGCTGCGCGACCCCCTGCTCTACCGCATCCGCCATGTCGCCCACCACCACACCGGCGACGCCTGGTGCATCTACCCGCTCTACGATTTCGCCCACTGCCTGAGCGACTACCTCGAGGGCATCACCCATAGCATCTGCACGCTGGAATTCGAGGTCCACCGCCCCCTCTACGACTGGATCCTCGAGAACCTCAACCTGCCCCGCGCCCTGCCGCACCAGTACGAGTTCGCCAAGCTCAACCTCGGTTACACCATCGTCAGCAAACGCCGGCTCCTCCAGCTCGTGCAGGAGAAGGTCGTCACCGGCTGGGACGACCCGCGTATGCCGACCATCTCGGGCCTCCGCCGCCGCGGCATCCCCGCCAGCGCCCTCCGCCGCTTCGCCGCCACCATCGGCGTCACCAAATACGACAGCGTCACCGACGTCGCCCTCTTCGAGCACGCCGTCCGCGAGGAGCTCAACCCCGCCGCCCCCCGCCGCCTCGCCGTCCTCCGCCCGGTGAAGATTGTTCTGACCAACCTCCCGGCCGGCGAAACCGTCACGTGCGACGCCGTCAACCATCCCGCCGATCCCGCCGCCGGCACCCGCCCGGTGCCGCTCACCCGCGAGGTGTTCATCGAGGCCGACGACTTTGCTGAGGTCCCCCCGCCAAAATATTTTCGCCTCCGGCCGGGCGGCGAGGTCCGCCTCAAATACGCCTGCATCATCAAGTGCGACGAGGTCGTCAAGGATGCCGCCGGCCGGCTGGTCGAGCTCCGCTGCACCGCCGATCTCACCACCCGCAGTGGCGGCCCGAACGCCGACAAGAAGGTCAAGGGCACCATCCACTGGGTCAGCGCCACCCACTGCCTCGACGCCGAGGTGCGCCTCTACGACCGCCTGTTCACCGTCCCCGAACCCGCCGCCGCGGAGGACTTCCTCAAGGTCGTGAACCCAAAATCTGTCGAGGTCGTCGCCGCCAAACTGGAATCAACGCTCGCCACCGCCCGCGCGGGCGAGTGCTTCCAGTTCGAACGCCTCGGCTATTTCACCCCCGACGCCAAGGACTCCCCCGCCCCGGCCTCCGGCTCCCGCCCCGTCTTCAACCGCACCATTTCGTTGAAGGACGCCTGGGGCAAGGGACCCGCAGCCTAGGCGCAACGCTTACCCCGCATGAAATCCCTGCTCTGCCTCAGCGCCCTGCTCGCCACCACCACCCTCGCGCAGGCGGCCGCCAGCGGCATCGACACCGTCGTCCGCGGCATTCCGGCCGACGCCACGGAGGTCGTCCTCGTCGTCGACATAGTCGCCCCCGCCCCGGCCGCCAACCCCGACGATCCCGCCGCCGCTCCGGCCGCCGGACAGCGCGGCCAGCGGGGTCAGCGCGGCGGACGCCGCCAGGCGCAGGCCCCCGCGGCCGATGCTCCGGTCGCCGCCGCGCCAGCCGCCAATCAACCCCCGGCGGCCGCCGCGGATCCAGCCCAGCCAGCCCCGGCCGCAGACGCTCCCCCGGCCGATCCCGCCCTCGCCAAAGCAGCCGCGCCCGCCCCACCCGCTCCCGCCCCGGCTGCCTTCGGTCAGCGCCGCGGCCGGCGGGGTGGCGCCGGCGGCATGGCGGGCGGCGGCAGCACCTTCACGCCCATCCGCACCGCCACCCCAACCAAGGGCGCCACGGAACTCACCCTGCACTCCGACGTCCCCGCCGGTGACAACTATCAGGTCCGCGTCATCGCCATCGGTGGCGACGGCAACTTCCCCTCCGTGCTGGCCGGCGGCCACATCCGCGGGATCAAGGTCGCCGCCGACAATGTCACCCCCGAGCAGCTCGCCCTCACGCCGCCCAAGCTCACCCTCAATCCCGCCCTACCCGCCGCCGTGGCCGCCGGCACCCATTATAAGATCTCCGGCGTTTTCACCGATGCCGCCGAGGCGCTCGGCAGCAAGACCCGGATGCGCGTCTGGGTCAGCCAAGGTACCCCGCCCGCCGAAAACTACGCCGGTGCCCAGGTCTCAACCGTCGACGTGACGATCAAGGACGATGACGTCTCCTTCAATTTCGACCTGACCGCGCCCGCCGCCCCCACCACGCTCTACCTCCAGTTTGGCGAACTCCCGCCCGACTTTGTGCGGGCCGACAATCGGCAGGCCCCGTTTCTCGTGCTGCCGGATTTAAGCCGCAAGGCGGCCCCGCTCGCCCTCGCTGTAACTGCCGCCCCTGCCGCCAAGGCCGTGACGGCCACGAGCCGGTAACGCAGCTCGTATGATCACCTGAGGAAAGCCCAAATTCCCTGCGCTCACGCGCAGGGCTACATTTCCGAGGTAGCCCGCCGCGTGAGCGGCGGGACTTGTGGCACCAACTAGGTCAGGCTAAAGCACGAGCCTCCGCAGGTGCAATCGGGCTCGTACCGTTGCGCTGAATTCCCACTGTAGGCCAGGTCACTGACCTGGCTCGCCACCCGGAACCAGCTCAACGAGCCGGCCTGCCATGTGATTGATATCAACAGTTCCTTGAAAAGAGACTGAGGTTGGTAGGACGAGGCGTCCCTGCCGAGCCGTGGCTCAACCGGAGGATTCGCCCTACCCAAAGGCCAAAAACCAAAGGAAGTTGGGAGGTTGCCTCACGGCGTCGCCGGGACCGGGGGAGTCGAAACCGGTTGGGACGCCGCCGTCGCTTGCGGCTTCATCGCATGCAACACCTTCGTCAGGGGCGGAATCATCGCGGCCATCATCTTTTGGCTCAATTCCGACTGCTTGTTAATCAAAGCCTGACCGGTCGGCGTGCCATAAAAATCGGCCAGCCCATGCAATTCGTCGGCAGTGAAGACCTCCGAGTAGGCCTGGGCGACACCCGCCCGCACCTCGTCGGAATTCATCGCCGCCGCCATCGCCTCCATCACCTTACTCTGCGCCGCCTGCTGGTCCGGGGTGAGGGCTTTGCCCCCGCCCATCTTCTTTATCATGTCGAACATGCTCTGCATCCGGGCCTGCGTCATCATCTGGCCGAACTTCATTTTGTTCAACACGTCTTCCGCATCGGCCAGCGTCGCGGGTGTCGCCGGCGCGGTTTCCGTGGTGCCGATGACGCTGGAAGAAAGGTGCACGGTCACCTGCTTGCCGTCCCGGCTCAGCACGATGCTGTCGTCCGCCGCATGATATTCGGCGACTTTCCACCCGGCGAAAGTTTCGCCGACTGCGACCCAGCCGGTCTGGTCGCTGCCCACCGTCGCGAGGGCAAAGCGCCGTTCGCCGCCGGCTGCGAGCATGCCGCGCAGTTCGGGCGGACTGCCGCCGTCGGCGGCCCGGGCACCCGGGATGGTGAGCGCGAGCAATAGAATCAGGACGCGACTGGTCATTTTGTTTTTCATGGTTGGAAAAGGGAAAGAAAAATGTGGGCGCCGAAAAGCCGGAGCGGGATCTGCCCGCACTGGCACCGGACGCCGACGACGGATCAGGCGCCGGTGGCACCATCCGGGGTCGGCCCGCCAGCGTTGCGCGCTTGGCGTCGCAGCACCGCAATGAAAACGGCATAAGCCAGGACGACCGCGAGGTTGAAGATCGCGACGGCCGGCCAGCCCGCGCTCCGGCCGGTCCAGACCGCCAGATGCCGGAGATTGTAGAAGATCAGGGTGTAGGTGCCGCACAGGCCGGCGCCCAGCGTCTGGGTGGCCGGCCGCGCGTCGAAGCGGGGCCCCCAGCGCAGATACCAGAGGCCGCGGAACGAGGACGCGATTGCCAGCCCGCCGATGATGGCAGTGCGGGTCCAGCTGCCCTCCAGGGCCGACTGGATGGCGAACCACACCAGCACGCCGGCGCCCAGAACTCTGATCAGCAGGTTGAGTCGACCCGCCCGGGCCCCGGGGCCGGGGGCCGGCAGCAGGTCCCGGGGAGTCCGCTGGGTCGCCCACTCGGACTCATCCCAAGTGCCGTCCTCGATCTGGATTTGCCGGCGCCGGTCGTAGTGCCGCCTCAGGTTGCCGACCGAATATATGGCCAGGCCCAGGAATACCACCGCCATCACGGCGTCCTGAATCATCGGATACGCCAGCCAGGGCGGCAGCGCCGTCGAAATCGCAAAGGCGGCCAAAACCATCCCCATCACGGCCCCAAGCACCAGCCGCACCCAGAACCGCCGGAGAACAAAACTCCGCTCCCGGGGTGACTTCGTGTTTTCTATTTGGGCCTGTATTCCGAGACCAAAGACGCCCAGCCAGCCCAGCCAGGCACCCGCCGCGGCCAGCGTCTTGACCGCCCCGCCCTTGGCCGCAGCCGCACCCAGCGTGACGAGCTTGCCCGGCCCCGCCACGGGCAGGGCCGCCAGCACCGCCACCGGGAACTGCGCTCCCGGCCGGCTCCGTCCCAGTGTCGTTTCGATCTTCTTCGCCACACCCTCCCGGAGCATCGTCCGGCCCCGGGACAGGCGCTGCCAGACGGCGTCCTCCGTCAGGTCGAGCGCGGTCGCCACCGCCTGCGCGGATTGCCCCTCGCGGTAGTAAAGGATCATCGGCTCGCGGTAGTCGGACGGGATCGCCGCCAGCGACTGCCAGACGAGCTGCTCTTCCTCACTGGTGACCGCCTCCTCCTGCGGATCAGCCCGGTCCGAGGCGAGCTCCGGCGACAGCGGTTCGGCCAGCGCGGTCGGGGTGTGCCGGTCGCGGCGGCGGAAATTCTGCACCAGATTCCGCGCAATGCCGCACAGCCAGCTTTTCAGCTTCGCCGGCTCCTGGAGCCCGCCCAGCCCCCGCCAGGCGGTGACAAATGTGTCCTGCGCCAGCTCCTCGCTGCGACCCGTGTTGCCGCAGGCGTTATAGGTGATCGCGCAAATCAGGGACTGATAGCGTTTGATGATGACGGTAAAAGCGTCCCGGTCTCCGCGCCGGCAGAGTGCCACCAGCTCGGCGTCGTTGGGGGCGGATGTATCGATGCAGAGGTTCATTCTGAATACGAGTGGTCCCAGGGGCGGGAAACCTGACAAAGAAAATCAAACCATCAGTCCGACCGCAAGTGTCAGCGGTCGGCTCGGGCACGATTTCGCCCTCCCGCCAGCGAACCCGTCCCGGCGTCAAATGCCTCGACGCGCCTCCTGGCCTGATCTACGTCTTTGCCTTCGTAACCGGGTGTTCTGCTTTCCCCTTTCCGCCCCGTTCAAACCCGCTGCCCCCATGAAATCACCCCTCCTGGCCAATCTGCGCCGCCTCCTCGCCCTCGCCGTCTTTCCTGCCGCCTTCGCCCCGCTGGCGCTCCGCGCCGCGGACACCGCCGCCCCGGTCACCATCACGAACGACGGCCGCTCCTGGACGCTTGCCAACGGCATCGTGTCCGTCGTCGTCAACCAGCGCAACGGCGGGCTGGTGTCGCTGTTTTACAAGGGCATCGACACCATGGGCCATGTCCAAGGCACCGGGGGCAGTTGGGAACACGATCCGTCGAACGCCGCCACCGTCGGCGGGTTGACGGCTTCCGTTACCATTGACCCGGCGAAGAACGGCGGCGAGCGCGCCGAGGTCTCCATCAAGGGCGTGACCGGTGGCAAGATCCAGCTCTCGCCGGGCGCACCGGGCGGCGGCTCCAACTGTGACATCGAGCTCCGCTATTCTCTGGGACGCGGGGACAGCGGCGTCTACACCTACGGCATCTATTCCCATCCGGCCGCGTATCCTGCCGCGGGCGACGGGCCGGAGGATCGCTTCATCGCCCGCGTGAACCAGATCTTTGACTGGATCTCCGTGGACGCCGACCGGAACATGCTCGAGTGCGCGCCCACCGACTGGGGCACCGGCGTCGTCGTCCACGCGAAGGAGCAGCGCATCCTGACCAAGGGCGTTTACAAGAATTCCGTGGAGCACAAATACAGCTACTCGGGCGTGCAATACCAGACCCCGGCCTACGGCTGGTCCAGCACCAAGCAGCACATGGGCGTCTGGTTCATCAATCCAACGATTGAATACCTCAGCGGCGGTCCGACCAAGTTGGATTTGGACTGCCATTATGGCGACAACGGCAACCCCGATCCGATAATCCTCGATTACTGGGAAGGCGGCCATTACGACGGCGGTTCACGCGTCAATGTCGCGGCCGGGGAGGAATGGAGCAAGGTCATCGGCCCGATCTTTGTCTACGTCAACTCGCTCGACCATCCTCGGCCCACCAGCCAGGCCGAGCTGGACACGCTTGCCGCCACGGCCGGCAATCCGACCATTCCCGCCAGCTGGACCGAAAACCAGACGGCCCTCTGGCAGGAGGCCCTCGCCCAGGCAAAAAAGGAAAGCGCGAAATGGCCCTACGACTGGGTCAACGGCGTGGACTACCCGCACCGGGATCAGCGTG
The DNA here is from genome assembly GCA_903873805.1 of uncultured Opitutia bacterium. GTDB lineage: Bacteria > Verrucomicrobiota > Verrucomicrobiia > Opitutales > Opitutaceae > CAIQQB01. The sequence continues at coordinate 66,849 of CAIQQB010000015.1, forward strand.
CGATCGTGACCGGTCAGATCGTGCTCAACGATCCGCAGGCCGCGACGACGAAACTTCCCCACCTGCTCGTGGGCCTGGCCCATCCCGACGGCACCGGCCCGCGCAGTGTGGGCGGGGTGCAGAACGCCAACTATTACCAGTTTTGGAACGACGGCACCGAGGACGGGAAATTCAGCCTCACCAACGTCCGGGCCGGCCATTACACCCTTCACGCCATGGCCGACGGCGTGCTCGGTGACTTTGCCCGGGCCGACATCACCCTCGCGCCGGGACAGAAGCTCGATCTCGGCCGGCTGGAATGGAAACCCGTGCGTTACGGCACCCAGCTCTGGGACATCGGCTACCCCGACCGCACGGGCGGCAAGTTCCTCAAGGGTGACGGCCAGAACTACTGGTTGTGGGGCTGGAATCTGCGCTATGCCCTGCTCTTCCCGAACGATCTCACCTACACCATCGGCAAAAGCGATTATCACAAGGACTGGTTTTTCGAGGAGGTCCCGCACGCGACCAACCTCTCGTTCGTCAATCCCGACGCCAAGGATCCCGCCAACCAGCGCTTTGGCTGGGTCAAGGGTGAAACGCTCGACCAGTATCCGCAGACCAATACCCGCGGTCCCTGGGCCATTTACGGCCGCGGCCGGGATACCACCTGGACCATCAAGTTCAACCTCCCCGCACCGGTGGAGGGCACTGTCGCGTTCCGCGTGGCGCTGGCCGGGGTCAACGCCATCAGCCAGCTCGCCGTGGGCATCAACGGCCAGAGCGCCGGCGCGATCGGCGACGGCCGGAGCCCGGACAACGCCCGGCTCGTGACCACGAACACTATCCGCTACAATTCCGACAAGGGTCTCTGGCAGGAGCGCACCCTGCGTTTCGACGCGGCGCTGCTGAAGGCGGGCGAGAATGAAATGACCCTGACGGTGCCCGGCGGCGACCTCCAGAGCGGCGTGGTCTGGGACTACCTGCGCCTCGAACTGAACCAGCAGGCCAAGTTCGCCAGCACCCCGCCGTCCCGGTCGACGTTGTAATTTTCTCTCAACCAATAAACGGCAGTTGAAACCACGGATTTCAGGGATGGAAACGGAGCATCAACCCCTTGGGTATTTTCGATCGTCCCCCCGGCGGGTGACAGACTGTGGCCTGAAATTCCGGCTGTAGGCCAGGTCGCTGACCTGGCGGATCGGCTCGGAGCCAGCTCAATACAAGGGACGACCCCTCACGCCAGGTTCACCGGGTCGACGTCGAGCACCTGCGTGATGTCGTCCGGCCAGGCGAAGGCGGCGCGGAGGCGCACGAGGTCGGCCGTCACCCGCGCCACGCCGCTCGTGAAATACCAGAGCTGCCAGCGATACTCGTCCTTGATCTTCTCAATCGGTGAAGGCGACGGACCGCGCAGTTCGACCCGGTTGCCCAGCTCCTCCTCGACGTGTTTCGCCCACTGCTCCGTGAAGAATTTCAGCTTCTCCGGATTCGGCCCGCGGAAGAGGTGGTGGATGAGGTGCCGGTACGGCGGATAGTGAAACGCCTTCCGCACCCCGAGCTCGGTCTCGGCAAAGCCGTCGAAGTCGGCGTGCCGGGAAAACTGAATTGCCTGCGCCTGAGGCGTGAAGGTCTGCACCACCACCTCGCCCGCCCGGTCGCCGCGGCCGGCGCGGCCCGCCACCTGCACGAGGAGCTGAAACGTGCGCTCGTTGGCGCGGAAATCCGGCACGTGCATCGAGAGGTCGGCGTCGACCAGCCCCACCAGCGTGACGTTGGGAAAGTCCAATCCCTTGCCGATCATCTGCGTGCCCACCAGCACGTCGATCTTGCCCGCCCGGAATTCCGACAGCACCTGGCGGAACCGGTTCTTCACCGCCATCGTGTCGGCGTCCATCCGTTCGATGCGGGCCCGCGGCAGCACGCGGCGGACGGTCTCCTCGATGCGCTGAGTGCCGAGCCCCTGCCAGCGGATCTCCGGCGCACCGCACTTGGGGCAGCGCACCGGCGCGGGGCGCTGGTCACCGCAGAGGTGGCAGCGCAGCGTCTCGTCGGTCCGGTGGTAGGTCATCGCGATGCTGCAATGGACGCACTCGACAGTCTCGCCACACTGGCGGCACTGGAGCGAGCGCGAGTAGCCGCGGCGGTTGAGAAACAGGATCGTCTGCTCGCGCCGCTCAAACCGTCCCTGCATCGCGTCCACCAGGCGGCGCGACAGGGCGGTGACGCCGCGGGTGCGGAGGACCTCGATGCGCATGTCCACCACGTCGATGTGCGGCAGCTTGCGGTCGTCCACGCGCTGCCGCAGGCGGAGCAAGCCGTATTTGCCCGCCTGAGCGTTGGCGAAGCTCTCCAGCGAGGGGGTGGCCGAGCCGAGCAGGCAGAACGAACCGGCGAGCTTGGCGCGCATCACCGCGACATCGCGGCCGTGGTAGCGCGGGGTCTCGTCCTGCTTGTAGGCCGGCTCGTGTTCCTCGTCGACGACGATGAGCCGCAGGTCCCGCACCGGGGCGAACACCGCCGAGCGCGCCCCTACGACCACCCGCGCCGCGCCGGTCGCCAGCGCCAGCCAGCCGTCCAGCCGCTCGCCCTCGCTGAGGTGGCTGTGCCAGACCACGACCTGGTGGCCGGCCGCGATGGCCTCCAGCCGGCTGCGCAGGCGCGCGACCGTCTGGGGCGTCAGCGCGACCTCCGGCACGAGAAACAGCACCCCGCCACCGGCCCGCAGCGCCAGGTCGATGGCGCGCAGGTAGACCTCCGTCTTGCCCGAACCGGTGACGCCGTGGAGCAGGGTCACGCCGAATTTCTCTTCCGCCAGGTTCGCCGCCAGGGCGTCGGTCGCAGCCTGCTGCTCGGCGTTCAGCGCGTGCGGCTGAGCCGCGACCAGTTCGCCGCCCGCAAAGTCGTCGGCATAGGCCACGCGCTCAATCCGGCGCGTCTCCTCGCGCACGAGCCCGCGTTTCACTAAGGCCGCGACCACGGCGGCGGTGAGCCCGAGCCGGGACAGGACGAGCGGCTTGGGCTGCGGCTGGAACTGCTGAGCGAGAAAGGCGCAGAGCTTCGCCTGCTGCGGCGCCCGCTTCGCGAGCACCGCGAGCTCGGCCGCGTCAGGCCGGCGGGCGAGCACGAGGAGTTTCTCCTGCTTGAGCTGCGCCGCCTTGCGGACCGCCGCCGGCAGCATCGCCTCGATCACGCCGTCGAGCGGCGCGGCGTAGTAGGCGGACATCCAACGGGCCAGTCCGAGCAGGTCGGGCGGCAGGGCGGGAAACGGATAGACCACGGCCGCGAGCGGCTTGAGTTTCTCGACCGGAAAGTTCTTCGGCGCGCCGATCTCGCCGACCAGGCCGAGGGTGAACTGCCCCCGGATGGGCACGCGCACGAGCGAGCCGACGGCGACGGTCGCGCGCAGCGTTTCCGGCACCCGGTAATGGAGCAGCTTGTCGAAACCCGCGAGCGGATGCACACCGACGATCATCGCCGACCTTGATGCCCCCCGGCCCGGCGCCGCGCAAGTTTTCCGCGTTTCGGCCGGTGTTGGGCCGTCTGGCACACCCGGTAGGGACGCCACTCCGTGGCGTCCGCGGACTGCCAGTACTTCGCGAAGACCAAGCGCGTCGGGACGCCGCGCTCCACCTCGGAACCGCGTTGGTTCCTAGCCATGCTGAGATGCGGCCCCCCCACGAACGGATTGACACCCCCGGCCGGCGGCCCGAAGTTTCCGCTGTGAGCACCGAAGCGGCCCGCAAAAAATTCAAATCCCACCTTGTGCTCAAGGGTCTGCGCGTCACCAACCAGCGCCTGGCCATCTTTGAGGCGGCGTTTGCCCAGCCCGAGCACTTCACCGCCGAGGAACTGCTGGCCCATGCCCGGGCCATCGACGACTCCGTGTCGCGGGCGACCGTCTACCGCACCCTGCCGATCATGACCGAGAGCGCCCTGCTGCGCGAGGTGGACATCGGCAGCGGCGAAAAATACTACCGGCCGAACCAGGCCGGCGGCAACACGCAGGTGGCCCAGGTCATCTGCGTCGACTGCGACAAGATTTTCGAGATCAGCGCGCCGTTCATGGAATGGTATGGCAGCACGGTCTCGGCCAAGCTCAACCTCACCCCGGTCTCGCAACGCCTCCAGGTGAGCGCGCACTGCAACAGTTTCCGCCAGACCGGCACCTGCAAACATCGCAACTGAACCATGGCCCGCAAGGAAGATCCCGAATTCGAAATCAGCTTTTACGAGTCCGTGTTGCGCCGCGACCGGCGCTACACCGAGGTCATCGAGATCCTCGGCGGCCTCTATACCAAGACGGGGCGCATCCCCGACGGCCTGCGGATGGACCGCAAGCTGGTGAAGCTCCAGCCCGCCAACGCCACCGCGCACTACAACCTCGCGTGCAGCCTCGCCTTGTCCAAGCGCAAGGCCGACGCCCTGCGCTCGCTCGAGCACGCGGTGTCACTCGGTTACCGGGATCATGAGTGGATGGAGCAGGATCCCGACCTTGAAGGCCTGAAATCCTCGGCCGCATTTCAGGCCCTGCTGGCCCGGCTCAAGCCGGCGAGCTGAGCGCCGGCGGGCAATCCCACCGGCCGCTACGGGGCAACGCCCCAGCGGTGGGTGAGCGGGTAATAGATGAAGAGCGGCCGGCCGATCACGTCCTTGGCCGGCACAAAGCCCCAGTAGCGACCGTCCGAGCTGTTGCCCGAGTTGTCGCCCATGGCGAAGAAGGACTGCGGCGGAACCGTGAGGCTCTCCCCCGGCAGCAGGTATTTGGCGCGGTTCTCCGCATGGCCGTTGAAATAACCGCGGTACAGGCCCTCCCGGTTGGCATTCTTGTCGAAAGCCGGCGCACCGGTGATGGGCGACCCGTTCCGGTAGAGAATCGGTTCATGCACCTCCAGCGTGTCGCCGGGGGTGCCGACCAGCCGCTTGATGTAATAGGTTTCAGGCCCGGTGATGCCCGCGATGCTGCCGGTGCGGAACACAAACCCATCCCCCACCTTCGGGCGCACAAAGTGGTAGCTGATGCGATCCACAAACAGCTGGTCGCCGGTAAGGATGTCAAAGGACAGCAACCGGTCGCCCACCTGCACCGTCTTGCCCGTCTTAATGAATTGCAGGCGCTCCCGGCCGCCATGCCCGTCGTCCACCACCAGCTCCACAAAATGCCCCTGCAGGTACTCGCTCCGGAGTGTTTCTGTCGCACCCTGGGTGCTGGTGGGAAAAAAGGTGTCCCGGGCCACCCAGTCGAAATCAAAATCGAATGGAACCGTCACACTGACGAACTGCCCTCCGACCAGGACCCGGTACTCGCGCAGCTGGGTCGGGAAAATCAACCAGCTGCGGCCCGGCACCACCGTGGACTTGACCATGCCGCGGCCGTCCCGGCTGTTTTCGACCGGCAGCAGCACCTCGCCCGACACCGGCGCGTCCACCCGGCGGGTGCGCGCGCCCAGGGTGAGGAACCGCAGCGCCTCGTTCTGCGGCGTGGGTTCGTCCGCCTTCGTCGGAAAGACCTCCGGTGTCATGCCATAGTAGCTCGGCCACATGGAATTCGTCGGAATCTTGAACGGCTGCACGAAATAGGTGCGGATGCCGAGGATGACGATGGCCGCCACCAGAAAAAACTCGATGTTCTCCGTCCAGGAGGATTTCGGGTAATGGGTTCCGCCGGCGCGGCGCAGCACATGCTCCAGCGCCTCGATCCCCAGCTTCAGGCGGCCGGCGTCTGCCTTTTCCAGGAGCAGCGCGCGCAGTTCCTGGGTGCGGGCCGTCAGCTCGGCCAGCAGGGCCGGAGCCAGCACGTCGCGGCGGTAGTCGTAAACCCGGCCGGCCAGTTCCAGCCAGTTGGCGGCGTTGGTGCGCGCTTTTTTTTCCGCGGAGTCGAAGAGGCCGAACATGGTTGGACGGTTGAGAGTGGGCGGAGCAGAACCGGTCCGGAGCCCGGGCTCCAACCTTTAATTCTTCAAAACCTGGATAAAGGCATCGGGCGGGATGGAGACCTTCCCGATCTGCTTCATCTTCTTTTTGCCTTCCTTCTGCTTGTCGAGGAGCTTGCGTTTGCGGGAAATATCGCCGCCGTAGCACTTGGCCGTCACGTCCTTGCGCATCTCGCGGACGTTGTCGCGGGCGATGACCTTGCCGCCGATGGCGGCCTGGATGGCGACCTTGAACATCTGCGGCGGAATGATCTCGGCGAGTTTCTCGCAGAGTTGGCGGCCCTTGCCCTCGGCCTTCTCGCGGTGGACGATGCAGGCAAACGCGTCGACCGGATCGCCGTTGATCAGGATGTCCATCTTGACGAGGTCGGAGGGCACGTAGTCGCCCAACTCGTAGTCCATCGAGCCGTAGCCGTGGGTGACGCTCTTGAGCCGGTCGTTGAAATCGACCAGGATTTCGTTGAGCGGGAGGACGGCGCTCAGCATCACGCGGTTCATGTCGAGCGTGGTGGTGTGGTCGCAGACGCCGCGCTTCTCCATGATGAGCGCGAGCATGTCACCCATCGAGTCGTTGGGGATGATGATGGACGCCCGGATGGTCGGCTCGCGGATCTCGAGGATCGTGCCGGGGTCGGGCATATTGACCGGGTTGTCCACCTCGATCTGCTCACCGCCCTGTTTGACGATGTGGTAGATGACGCTCGGGTAGGTCGAAATGATGTCGACGTCGTGCTCGCGGCGGATGCGCTCCTGGATGATCTCCATGTGGAGCAGGCCGAGAAAGCCGCAGCGGAAGCCGAAGCCGAGGGCGATCGAGCTCTCGGAGGAGTAGACAAAGGCGGCGTCGTTGAGCTGCAGACGGCCGAGGCCGGCCTTGAGCTTTTCGTAATCGTCGCTCTCCAGCGGATACAGGCCGCAGAAGACCATCGGGCGGACTTCCTTGTAGCCGGGGAGCATCTCGGTGGCGGGCCGGGCCGCGATCGTGATGGTGTCACCGGTCTTCACCTCGGACGGAGTCTTGATGCTCGAAACGATGTAGCCCACGTCGCCCGCGCCGAGGGAGGCGCATTTTTCCATCTTGGGGGTGAAGACGCCGACTTCCTTCACCTCGGCCTTCTGCCCGGTGCTCATCAGCATCATCATGTCGTGCGCCTTGATCGTGCCGGAGAACACCCGCACGTAGGCGATGCACCCGCGGTAAGCGTCGTAGAGCGAATCAAACACGAGGATGCGGGCCTGCGGATATTCGGCCCAGCGCGGCGGCGGGACGCGCTGCACCACCGCCTCGAGGATGTCCACAATGCCGATACCCGACTTGCCGCTCGCGAGGATGGCTTCCTCCGCCGGGATCGTGAGGATGTCCTCCAGCTGGCGCGTGCACAGTTCCAGATTGGCGCTCGGCAGGTCGATCTTGTTGATCACTGGGATGACCTTGAGCTTCTGCGCGAAGGCGAGGTGGGCGTTGGCCACCGTCTGCGCCTCCACCCCCTGCCCGGCGTCAATCAGCAGCACCGCGCCCTCGCAGGCCGCCAGGCTGCGCGAGACCTCGTAGGAGAAGTCCACGTGCCCGGGCGTGTCCATCAGGTTGAGCTTGTAGTCCTTGCCGTCCTTCGCCCGGTAGGTCATCGTCACCGGGTGCGACTTGATCGTGATGCCGCGCTCCCGCTCGAGGTCCATCGAGTCGAGATGCTGGTCGGTCATCACGCGCATCTGCACCGTGTTGGTGTACTCCAGCAGCCGGTCGGACAGGGTCGTCTTGCCGTGGTCAACGTGGGCAATGATGCAGAAATTACGGGTGAGGGAGACGTCCATGCGGTGCGTGGCGGAAGGCGGAAAAAGGGTCAGCCTGCCCCGCACTGACCCCGCTGACAAGCCCGGAGCGCGAATGAATTTGGCGCGATTCGGCCGGATTGCGGCTCAGACAGCCAGGTCGGCGTACTCCGCATAGCTCTTGACCACCCAGCTTTTTTCGGTGCGCCGCGCGAGGCCGGCGAGGACGCCGCCCGGTCCCAGCTCCCAGAACTCCGTCACGCCCGCCGCCGCCGCGCCCCGCATGCAATCCTCCCAAAGCACCGACGAAACCACCTGCTGGATCAGCGCCTCGCGGATCGCCGCCGGATCACTGACCGGCTGGCCCGTCGAGTTGGCGAACACCGTCAGCTGCGGCACGGCAAAAGGGATGTCCGCATGAAACTGCGCAAACGCGGCCCGCGCCGGCTCCATGAGACGCGAGTGATACGCCCCAGCGACGTTGAGCGGCATGACCTTGCGCATACCCCGCTCCTTGGCCCCAGCGACCGCCGCATCGACCTGGGATTTCTCCCCCGAGATGATGATCTGGCCCGGGGCGTTGAAGTTGGCCGTCTCAATGCCGAACTCGCGGCACAGCTCCGCAACTTTCTCCCGCTCTTCGCCGAGGACCGCCGCCATGCCCCCAACCGTCTGCTCGCAGGCCAGCTGCATCAACCGGCCTCGCTCCGCCACCACCTTCAGCCCCGTGGCAAAGTCAAACACCCCGGCGGCCGTCAGCGCCGTGATTTCACCCAGACTGAGTCCGAGGGCAAACTGCACGTCACCCAGCCGACCCTGCTCCTGCAGAATTGCATGGAGGGCCAGCCCGTGGACAAACAGCGCCGGCTGACAGACCTTGGTTTGGGTGAGCTCGGCCTCCGGTCCTTCGAAGCACACTTTCTTCAAGTCCCAGCCCAAGATCCGGTTGGCCTCGTCGTAGAGGGCCCGCGCAGTGGGCGAATGTTCGTAAAGGGAACGGCCCATGCCGACTTTTTGGGCGCCCTGTCCGGAGAAAAGCAATGCAATGACCATGGGAAAAGCGGAAACCTTTAGGCCACCCCGACCGGAAAACCAAGCGGGAAAATGCGATCCCCGTTCGGGGGGGCATCCCATGCTCGCCGGGGCGGTGAGGTTGGAAATGTAGGCGGGGTGCCTCACGCCGCTGGTTGGCCCTCTGCTATCGTTCTCGTTTTCCTACTCGTTCTCGTTATCGCCTCGGGTTTCTTTTGTTGCGATCCCGAGAATGAGTAAGAGAATGAGAACGAGAATGATTGGCAGTGACAGAGAGTCGCAAATTGTAGGCGGGGTGCCCTCACCCCGCGAGTTCGTAGCGCCACCACCCCAAGCCATCGGGAAAATCACACCATGACAAATCTAACCTGAAATGAGTTTGGCCGCAAACAGCACA